>DASSSV010000181.1:0-6376 GCA_035708265.1 Thermomicrobiales bacterium
CCGCCTCCCGAGCGAGTGCAACCAGTCGAGCAGCACGACCACCAGTGACGCCCCGCACCCGAGGACGACCCCGGCGAAGACCGCCTCGTCCAGTCCCGCCGCGTACCGCGCCACGGACGCCGCCGCGATCCCGCCGACCAGGACGACCACCGCGATACGCCGACGCTCTCGCATAGTCGTCGGTCGTCAGTCGTCAGTCGTCAGTGGAGACGGCAGACGGCAGACGGCAGACGACAGGAGCGGCTTTACCATCCCCGACAGGATCGCCAACGGGAGCCCTCACCGACGACCGACGACCGACGACCCGCACCCGAACACTCGTTCGTCTCGCTGTGCTATACTGGCAGCGTCGGCACGGGGCCCGGGGGAAGGATAGCAGAAGCGTGGAGCGGCTGGTCAGCACCAAGGAGCGCGCCGAGGACCGCGTCCTCGAGACGAGCCTGCGCCCGCGCCACCTGGACGAGTATATCGGGCAGGAGCGGGTCAAGGAGAACCTGCGCATCGTGATCGAGGCGGCGCGCTCGCGCGGCGAAGCGCTCGACCACGTCCTCCTCTACGGCCCGCCGGGGCTCGGCAAGACCACCCTCGCGCAGATCCTCGCCACCGAGATGGGCGTCAGCCTGCGCATCACCTCCGGCCCCGCCATCGAGCGCGCCGGCGACCTTGTCTCGATCCTGACCAACCTCAAGTCGGGCGACGTCCTCTTCATCGACGAGATCCACCGCCTCGCCCGCCAGGTCGAGGAAGTCCTCTACTCGGCGATGGAGGACTACGCGGTCGACATCGTGATCGGCAAGGGGCCGGCCGCGCGCTCGATGCGGATCAGCCTGCCCCGCTTCACGCTGATCGGCGCGACGACGCGGCTGGCGCTCTTGACCTCGCCCCTCCGCGACCGCTTCGGCATCATCCACCGCCTCGACTTCTACGACGAGGCGGCGATGCTCCAGATCATCCACCGCTCGGCGCGCATCCTGAATGTCCCGCTGGACGAGGCCGGGGCGGGCGAGATGGCCCGCCGGGCGCGCGGGACGCCGCGCGTGGCGAACCGGCTCCTCAAGCGCGTGCGCGACTACGCCCAGGTGCGCGCCGACGGCGCGATCACCGAGGAGGTCGCGCGCGCGGCGCTGGCGCGGCTGGAGATCGACGACCTCGGCCTGGACGAGACCGACCGCCGCGTGCTGCTGGCGATCGTGGAGAAGTTCGAGGGCGGGCCGGTCGGCATCGCCACGCTGGCGGCGGCGACCAACGAGGAGGCCGACGCGATCATGGACGTCTACGAGCCGTACCTGATCCAGCTCGGCTTCCTCCAGCGCACCCCGCGCGGCCGCGTCGCCACCCGCCGCGCCTACGAGCACCTCCAGCGCCCCTACAGCGCCTCCACCGCCGCCCGCACCGCCGAGCAACTGCACTTCCTCGACGCGGCCGACGAGGAGGGGTAAGTCCTCCGCGCGGCGCGCCCACGGCCGGGCGCGCCCGCGGTTGAAACCGCGGCCAGAGCGCTGGTCGAGAAATGGCCGGATGTCTCCCCCAGCAAGGCTTCGTCTCCCCCTTTTTGATAGTGGAGGTGAAGACACGCCTACGGAGAACTGATCGAGTCATCATCCCCGATCGCCGTGCTGCCGGGCCACGAGACTTGGTGGCCCGCTCCCCGCTTTCGCCGCATGGGGAGCGCCGCGGGAGACACCGCGAAGGAAGTCCGAGATGACGTCACGCACCGACCCCGAATCCGTGCCTCCATCCCAACTGATCGAGACGGGCGGAGCGAACGGCGAGAGGCAGCCCGGGGTCGTCGGCAACGAGCGCCTGACCGCGCTCGCCGGCGCCGCGCTCCTGGTCCTCCTCCTGGTCGAGCTGGCGAGCGCGGTCAGCCTGCGCGCGGGCATCACGCTCCATCTCGTGCTCGGGCTCCTCTTGACCGGCCCGCTCCTGGTCAAGCTCGGCGCGACCGGGTACCGGTTCCTGCGCTACTACGCCGGCGCGCCCGCCTACCGGCGCAAAGGCCCGCCGCGCCCGCCGCTGCGCGTGCTGGCACCGCCGCTGGTCGTCACTACCCTCGCGGTGGTGGGCAGCGGGATCGGCCTCATGGTGACCGGCCCCCAGCAGGCCGGGGTGCTCTTGCCCCTGCATAACCTCAGCGTCCTGGTCTGGCTCGCGCTCATCGCTGTCCATGTCTGCGCCTACTTCCGGCGGACTATTCGCCTGATCGGCGACGAGTGGGCCGAACGCGCTAGGGAGAAGCCACACCTGGCCCGCTGGCTCCGGCTGGGCGTCAATCTCGGCGCGGTGTTCGGCGGCGCGGTCGCCGCGACCCTCCTGTTCCCCGACGTCGCCTCGTGGGTGGCGTGGAGCCGGGCGGGCGAGACCCTGCCCGCCCCGCTGATCGTCGGCCTGGTGGTGGCTATCCCGGTGCTCCTGGCGAGCCGCCCGTGGCGATGGAGGTAGGAAGAAGGCGCCTCACGGACAGCCCTTCTCCTGGCTCGTTCCCAGCAGAACTCGGTTGAGCGTCGGGAGGTTGCATGACTTCCTGACCGGCTTCTCCAGGGGCTCGCTCCGCTCGCCACGCAGTCCGCGCAGGCGGACTGCGTGGCGCCCGCCGGCGCCATTCAGCCGCGGCTTCAACCGCCGGCCGCGCCCTCGTCGCAATCGCCGATGGCCGGGCGGTGGGCGCGGAGGGCCTGGCAGGCGGCGGCGGGGTCGCGCGACGAGAAGAGGACCGCGCGGCCGTCGTCCAGCAGCACCCGCACCGCCCGGCCGCCGTCCCCGGCCACGTTGTAGAGTTTGACGCGCCGCCGCGGGTTGACGCGGATGCCCCAGCCGCCGAAGTCCTGCCAGCGGTAGGTCGTCGGGCCGCAGGCGACGATCCGGTCGAGGGGCAGGCGGTCGCGGAAAGGGCCGAAGCCGACGGTCAGCGCGGCGTCGTCCACCGCCACGCGCAGGCGGCCGAAGGCGGCGGCGAGCGTGGCGTCGAGCGCGATCACCGCGAGCAGGGGGATGGCGGCGACGGGGCGCGCGCTCGGCACGCCGAGCAGCACGGCGGCGGCGACGACGACCGGGAACGCGGTGACGGCGACCAGCCCCCAGCGCGCCGCGGCCGGCCAGCCCAGGCTCTCGACCTCCATCGCGCCCTCCCACGGGCGCCGCGACCCGGCCGCGCGGCCGGCCGTCGCGCCCCGCATCATGCCCTGCACTACGCGGGAGCCGCGCCGTTCGTCCCGGCGGGCACGCGGCATCGTCGCAGATGGCCGCTGGCGACGGGCGGGATCGTGGTCAGGCCGCGGAGGCGGCCTTCGTGCGCCGTGAGGCGCCCCCAGCCGCGGCTTCAGCCGCCCCGTCCCCGGCCGCCCGTCCCCCCGCCGCCCCCACGCTCCACGTTGAGCGCGAGCAGCCGGGTCAGCAGGTCCTCGTCGGACAGGTCGTGCGGCCAGCCGTAGGCGTCGAGCACGGCGCGGTCGAGCGCCCGGTGGGCCAGGTCGAGCCAGGCCGGGCGCTCGTTGTAGAGGTTCGTCAGGGTGCGCTTCTTCAACTCCGCCGCCGTCGCGCCGGGCGGGTTCAGCCAGCGATCGCGCTTCTCGACCAGGTCGCGCGCCGCCCGGGCGATGGCCGCCACGCGCGGGTCGTCGGCCGGCTCCCGGCCGGGCGGCCAGGGGCAAGGGAAAGTCTC
This sequence comes from Thermomicrobiales bacterium, assembly GCA_035708265.1. Classification (GTDB taxonomy): domain Bacteria; phylum Chloroflexota; class Chloroflexia; order Thermomicrobiales; family CADCWN01; genus DASSSV01. Next base: position 3,662 of record DASSSV010000181.1, read on the forward strand.
GAAGGTCGTCGTCGGCGTGTAGCGCGGGTCGTTGCCGACGCCGAGCCAGGTACACATCCGCAGCGACCAGAGTTCGTGCGCCCGGGAGTGCAGCACGCCGAAGAAGTAATCGTCCGCGCGGGCGAAGACGATCAACTGGTGATCGGGCAGCGTGGACCCGCCAGACCAGACGAAGAGGCGGTGCTTCGCCACTGTGGGCGTACAGATGAAGCGGGACAGTCCGTTGAGCGCCGCGCGCATCCCCGAGCGCGCTTCGACGTGCAGCCACCACCGTTCGCGGTACGCGGCGCGGTTGTTCGTGGCGCGCGCCGGCTTGACGTGCTCACGCACGTACTCGAACGGGGCTTCGTAGAGCGCCGCTTCCGCCTCCGGCATGTCCACGCCGAAGTCCACGATCCACATGTCGCGCGGGCGGCGCGTGATATCCAGGCCGTTGACCCAGGGCCGGACCACGTCGCTGTTCGGGCGCCCGTTCGGGTTCGCGGGCAGGGCCAGCCAGCGCCGCGGGAGGTCGCCGGGGATGTCGAAGGGGCCGCCCTTCGTGTCGCCCATGAAGGCGAGGTCGCCGTTCTCCGGCAGCCGCCTCGCGACGGTGATGTCGGCGCTGCCGGTCAGGTCGGCGTTGATCGTCGGGACGGGCCGGCCGTCGAGCGTCCGCTGCGTCTCAGCCCCGTCGTCGAAGCCGACGAGCGAGATGCGCACGGCCGCGCCGTCGAGGACCCAGGGCTCGTCCGCCCAGGCCATGAAGATGTCGCCGCTCGCCTTGATCCGCTCCAGCACGCGGCGGTTGGCGCCGCCCCGGATCGAGTTGGTCGCCAGCAGGCCGGCGCGTCGCGCCCGCCCGGCTTCGATCTGCGCCCGCGCCTTCTCGAAGAAGTAGCAGACCAGGTCGGCCTCGCGCGGGACGCGCCCGGCGTAGACGGCGAAGAGGTCGTCCACGTAGGCGTCGCCGAGCCCGGTGCGGAGGAGTTTGCCGCCGAGGTACGGCGGGTTGCCGATGATGAAGTCCGCTTCCGGCCACTCCGGCTCGCGCGGACAGCCCGGCTCGGCCCGGTCGAGGACGGCGTCTCGCTCGCGGATCGTGTCGAGCGCCTGCAGCACCGGGTCGCGCCGCGGCTGGAAGCCGTTGGCGGTCATCCACTGGAGGTAGGCGATCCAGACGGCGACCTGCGCCAGCTCGTGCGCGTAGGCGTTCACCTCCAGCCCGGCGAGCTGGCGCGGCGAGACCTCCGGGAACGTCGCCGGCAGCCCCGCCGCCGCCCCGTACGTGACGACCTCCTTCTCCAGATCGAGCAGCGCGCCGAGCGCCACCGTCAGGAAGTTGCCCGAGCCGCAGGCGGGGTCGAGGACGCGCACCGCCGCCAGCCGCTCCTTGAACGCGAGCAGTTCCCGCGCCAGCTCGGCCTGCCGGTTGCGGCGCGTCTGCGGCGTCGGCGCGGCCTCGGCCGCCGCGCGCAGATGCTCCGCCCGCGCGCGCACCGCGTCCCACTCGCGCCGCAGCGGCGCCAGCACCACCGGCTCGACGATCAGGCGGATCTCGTCGCGGCTGGTGTAGTGCGCCCCCAACTGCGAGCGCTTGGCCGGGTCGAGCGAGCGCTCGAAGAGCGTGCCGATGATCGCCGGCTCGATGCTGCCCCAGTCGAGCGCCGCCGCCTCGGCCAGCGTCGCCAGCTCGGGCGGCGTCAGCTCGATCACATCGAGGTCCGCGAAGAGGCCGCCGTTGAAGCGCGCGATGTCGTGGAAGGCGAACTCGCCGCCGTCGCGCATCGCCGCGAAGAGGTCCGCGACGTAGGGGACGAAGGTCGCCGGCCGCTCGACCGCGCGCCGCGCCACCCGCGCGAACATGCCGCGCGGCAGCAGGCCGATGTCCTCCGCGAAGAGGCAGAAGAGGAGCTGCGTCAGAAAATGGGCCGCGCGGTGCGCCTCGATCCCGCGGGCGCGCAGCCCGTCGGCCAGCGCCGCGAAGCGCCCGGCCGCCTCCTGCGTCACCTGCTCCACGCCGGTGCCGGGGCGCAGCGCCTCCGGCTCGTCGAAGAGGGCGCGCAGGACGTGCAGCGACTCGGCCGCGGCCAGTTCCTCGTTGGTGAAGCGGTAGACGCGCTTAGCCGTGCCGGTGAAGTTGGTGTGGACCTCGTAGCGCTCGATATCGCAGACGACGAGCAGGGGCGGGTTCTCCAGCGGCTCGCGGTAGAGGAGCAACTGCCGGTAGGCCGCGACGAGGTCCTTGTGCCGCCCCTTGTACTCCCAGGCGAAGTGCCCGCGCCGCCAGACGTCGGCGAAGCCCTGCCCGCCGCCGGTCTTGGTGACACCCTTCTCGAAGGTGAACCAGGCGCCGGTGGGGTCGGCCGCGGCCGGCGGCGGCTGGCCGAAGAGCGCGCAGAGGTCGAGGAAATGCTGCTGCGCCACGGCGCGCTCGTTCTGCCGCACGCCGCGCCACTTCGCCACGAACTGCTGGGGTGTCAGGACCGCGCCGGCCATGCCGCGCCCTCGCTCCCTCCCTCGCCCGCCGGGCCGCGCCCCGCGGGGCCATGTCGCGTAACGACGGGGAGTATACACCGGGGAAGATGATAGACGATAGACGATAGAGGAGGCGGGATCGGCGGGGTGCGCCCGCGGTTGCAACCGCGACTAGAGGCTCGCTCCGCTCGCCGCAAAGTCCGCCTGCGCGGACTGGGTTTTCGTCCCAACCCGCGCAGGCGGGTTTCGCGGCGAGCG
>DASSSV010000182.1:0-12054 GCA_035708265.1 Thermomicrobiales bacterium
CCAGCACCGGCCGTTCCGACGTGACCGTAAGCGGATAGCGGATAGTCGCGGGCGGGTGCGCGAAGAGCACCGGCTTCGTGACGCCGTCGATCGTCCAGGATTGGGCGCCAATGTTCGGCGTCATCGTGCCCGCCGCGGCGAGGATCGCGCCGTTGAGATTCGACGCGGCCGGCCCGCGCAAGGCGGCGCCCGAGTCCGGCGGCGTGACGACGTAGCGCGCGCCCGCGAGGTCGAACCAGGGATTGCCGCGCAGTCGCGTCGGCCCCTCGTTCGACGCCCAGGTGACGCCCAGGAAACGGTCGACGACGCCGGGCGCGACGAAGTCCCGGACGTAGGTGAGGTAGCGGTTGCTGTAGAGCGAGTCCAGGGAGCGGATGTCGTCGATGTCGTAGGCCGCCGCGGTGTTCGGCCAGAGCAGCCCGTCCATCGCGTAGATGCGCGACGGCCCGCCGTCCGCCTGCGCACCCTGGAGGAAGGCGACGTAGGGCGCGGGGGTGAGGCGGTCGTAGCGGTCCTGATAGACGGCGTGCTGGCCGTACAAGAAGAGTTCGAGTAGCAGCACGCCGCAGCAGGCGAACCCGCGCCAGGCCGCCGGGCGCCGCGGGCCGAACAGGGCGATGGCCCACACGGCGACGGCGCACCCGCACGCCACGCCGGCCGTGGCCCACAGGTGGGCCGCCGACACCCCGGCGACGCCGGCCCGGTTCAACCAGAGGCCGAGGGCCGCGAGCGCGCCGAACCCGCCCAGCGCCGCTGTCGCGGCCACCCGGTGCGGCTTCTCGGTCGCGAGGCGGTGGACGCCGGCGGCGGCCAGCAGCGCCAGGCAGAAGGTCGCGATCGGCGCGCCCCACTTCTGGATCCAGGTTACGTTCAGGCCGGGAAGCCGGCCGACCGCGTTGATCCCCGGCACGCCGAAGGTCTTGGCGAAGAGCAGCGCGGCGGCGAGCGCCGCGAAGGGCACGAGCGTCCGGTAGAGCCGCGTCCGGGCCGGGTACAGGCCGTAGAGGGCCAGGACCACCACTGTCGCGCCCACGTAGGTGGTGACGATCGTCGTGATTGGGGGATTGAGCAGCGCGTCGGTGAGAAAGGGCATGAACCAGACGGTGAGGTTGCGCAGCGGTTCGTAGGTCTGCCCGAGGTGCGCGCGGCCGCCCGCGCTCTGCGATGCCTGCGCCGTGAACTCGAAGAGCGGGAGCAGGAGCGGCGCGGCCAGCGCCACGCCCACGACCCAAGCGCCGGCGAGGGTGCGCGCTGGGCCCCACCAGGCACGCCGGTCGCCGCGCCGCACGAGCAGCAGCAGACGATAGCCGCCGTAGGCGCCGCAGAAGAGGAAGACCAGCAGGGTGACCTCCGGCATGCCGACGAGCAGGTCCAGGGCCACCGCGACGGCCGTCACGGCGAAGCCGAGCCGCGCCCGGCCGGCGAGGACGAGTTCCGTGCCGAGGAGGATCACGGGCAGCAGGAAGTACGCCTCGAGCCAGAAGTTGTTCTCGAACATCACGAAGTGGCCCGAGCAGACGTAGGCGAGCGCGAGGGCGAGGCCGGCCGCGACATTCAGCCGCAGCGCGCGCGCGCAGAGATACGCGGCGAGCGCGCCGAGGAAGACGCGCGCCAGGTAGTAGCCGTCCCAGACCAGCGGCGACCCGCTCATCAGCAGGGGCAGCCGGAGCACGTCGAGTCCGCCTGAGAGGGCATTGGCCAGGAACGGCGCGCCGAATCCCTGCGTCTCGTTCCAGAGCGGGAAGTGGCCCGCCGCGTAGGCGCGGCCGACCTTGAGCGCCCACGGCTCCATCTGCCAGGCGGACGCCCCCAGGTCGGGGTGGAAGGTATCCGTGCGAATCTGGCCGGGGAACCCGTAGGGCGGCGCCGTCCCCATCACGCCGGGCGCCTGCACTGGGAGGATGGTGCGCCCGAGGAAGAGCACCTGATAGTAGAAGAGGCAGAGCGCCGCGGCGAGGACGGCCAGCACAAGCGCCGCCTCGCGCCAGCGGTCGCCACGCGCGCGCGTGTTCCCCGCGGCCGACGCGTCGGCCGCCCGCGGCGCGCCCGCGCCCTTGACCGTAGCCTTCGCCCCCAACCCGGCCCACCCCACGCCGCCCGACCAACCCCGACGCCCGCCCAGCCCCCAACGAGCGTCGCGCCCCGCCCCGGCCGGACCGCTGAGGGAGCCTACCACGTCGCGGGCGATCGCTCAAACGCCGGGCGCCCGTCACCGGGCCGGCGCGATCGCGACGACCCACCGGCGGCCGCCCCGCCGCTCCAGCGTCAGGCCGACACGCACGTCGCGCGCGCCGTAGCGCAGGGCCACCGTCGCCGCCTCCCGGCGCTCGACCGGCACGCCGAGGTCGGTCACGGGCGGGATGCCGAGGTCCACGACGCGCTCGACGTTGAGATGGTCGGTGGCGACGCGCACGCCGAACGCCTGCCGGATGTCCGGGACGGTGCGGCTATAGGGCGGCCAGAGGTAGTCGCGGGCCCGCGGCAAGCTGTTGATGGCGGCGATGGTGAAGTCGATGGCGAGGCCGCCCACCTCCCCGCCGAACGCCGGCGTCGGCCGGTACGCGACCGGGGCGGCCGTCGGCGTCGGCCCCTCGGCGTCGCAGCCGGCGAGCGCGACGCCGACGAGGGCGAGCAGCAGCAGGTATCGCATCGCCGGCCCCTTTCCCCATTGTGTCTCACCGCACGACGACATTGACACCGTACCACGCATCGCGCGCGCGGCCAAGCGCCGGGGCGGGGGCCAACGCGCTATACTCGCCCGCGAGGAGGGGGCCAGATGACCGACCGGCAGGGGACGCGCGGTGAGGCATTGGCGGCAATCTTCGTCTACGGCACGCTCAAAGCGGGCGAGTTGAACGCGCCGCTCCTGGATCCCTACCGCCGCGCCACGGTGGCGGCGACGGCGCGCGGCGTCCTCCACGACCTCGGGCTCTACCCGGCGCTGGCGCCCGGCGACGGCGTCGTCCGGGGCGAGCTGGTGCGGGTCGCGCCGGCGGAGGTGGCCGCGCTGCTGGCCCTGCTCGACCGCCTGGAGGGCTACGACGCCGGCGACGAGGCCGGCTCGGTCTACGTCCGACGCGCGGTCGAGGTGGAGACGGCGGACGGCGGGCGGGAGGTCGCCTGGGCGTATTTCTACAACCGCGACCCGCGCACGCTGCCACTCGCGGCCGGCGGCGTCTGGTCCGGCCGGCCCGGCGCGGCCGCGCTCGCACCCGACACCGAGCACGCCGCCTTCAACGAGCACGTCCGCGCCTTCCTCGCGGCAGAGTGTCCCCGGCGCGACGGCGACCCCTCATAGAGGCCGCCCCCGTGCCGGCCCGCCGTCCCGGCTGCGCGCCATCCGGGTCGGCGTCCGCGTCGAGCGGGACAGCCCCGGCAGGGAGGCAGGCGGCGCGGAGACCGGGGCGGCACGGGAGCCGCCGCTACGAGGCGGCGGCCTGCTTCGGCTGGTAGGTGCCGGGCACGGTGCGGAAACTGATCGCCAGGCGGTTCCACCCGTTGATCGCGACGATCGCCATCGTCAGGTCGACGAGATCCTTGTCCGAGAAGTGCGGGCGGACTTCCTCGTAGACCTCGTCCGGCACATGGCCCTGGGCGACGAGGGTCACCGCCTCCGTCCAGGCCAGCGCGGCGCGCTCCCGCTCGCTATAGAAGGGGGTCTCGCGCCAGGCATTGAGCGCGTAGAGGCGCTGCTCGGTCTCGCCGCGCGCCCGCGCGTCCTTGGTGTGCATGTCGAGGCAGTACGCGCAGCCGTTGATCTGCGAGGCGCGCGTCTTGACCAGCTCGAGCAGCGCCGGTTCCAGGCCGCTCTGGTGGACATACTGCTCCAGCCCATACATCGCCCGCGACGCGCCCGGCGCGACCTTGGCGTACTCGATCCGCGGCTCCATCGGTGAACTCCTTTCGCTCCGCCGCCAGCCGGCTCACGCCTCTATCGTCCCGCGAGGACCGGCCCGGCGCAAGCCGTCACCGTGATTGAGGCACCAACCCCCTTGACCATGACGTAACGTCAGGCTATATCCTCCGTCGTGGCCGCTGACGGAGGCCGACGAGAGAGGGGTGTCATGGGCCATGGTGTAACGGCAGCGCGTTACCAGGCGCACGAGTTCGCCGCGCGGACCGGCGTGACCGTCCGCACGCTCCACCACTACGACCGCCTCGGTCTGCTGCGCCCGAGCGCCCGCAGCGCGGCCGGCTACCGGCTCTACGGTGAGGGCGACGTCGCGCGCCTCCAGCAGATCCTGACGCTGAAGTTCCTCGGCCTGCCCCTCCGGCAGATCAAGGATCTGCTCGCGCAGGCGCCGGACGACCTCGCGACGACGCTCCGCCTCCAGCGCGAGGCCATCGCGGAGCGCCGCCGACAGCTCGACCTGGCGCTCGACGCGATCGCGGAGGCCGAACGCCGCCTCGCGGCCGGCGCGGACCTCGACTGGGACGGCCTGAAACGGATCACGGAGGCGATCACCATGCAGCGCGATTGGGACCAGCTCGATTGGTCGTGGACGCAGCAGTATTCCGCCGAGGGGCAGCGCCAGAAACTCGCCGCCCGCAACGTCCCGCCCGAGGTCGTCAAACAGGGCGAGCGCGACTGGGCGATCCTCATCGCCGAGGTCGAGGCGGCGACCGCCGCGGGCGAAGACCCGGTCGGCGCGCACGCGCAGGCCCTGGCCGACCGCTGGGCGGCACTGGTGCAGGGCTTCACCGGCGGCGACCCCGAGATCGAGGCGAACCTGAAGAAGATGTACGCCGACATGGACAACTGGCCCACGACTTGGCGGCCATGCAGCCCCGAGGCGTGGGCATTCATGGACAAGGCGCTGGCGGCGCGCCAGGAGCGCCAGTCGTGAGGGAGGCGGGCACCGGCCGGCCGGCGCCCGCTCGCCCATCGCGCGACGAGGTGGCCGGGAGACACGAGAGACGATGGACCAATCCAACGCCGCGCAGGGGCGAGTCCGCTGCATCGGCTGCGGCGCGCTGGTGCCGGCGGTCGACGGGCCGGCGCACCGCTACATCGGCGCGTCGCCGGGCTGCTGGGCGGCGCACGGCGAGTTGCTGGCGAAGGAGTACGGCGAGTACCGCGACCTGGGGACCTGGCAGCTCGTCGTCGACGCCTACTGCGCGCAGCACCCCGGCGTGCCCGGGCCGCAGTCGAGCCAGTCGGTCGCGCTGCACCTGATGACGCTCTACCTGGCGCTGGAGCGCGGCGCCACGGCGGAGGAATGCCGGCGGTCGCACCAGCACATGGCGCACCGCGGCTACCCCTGGCTGACGCCGCCCGACCACCGCGGCGACCTGACGGTGGCCGACGTGCTCGCCGCGCGCGACGCGGCCGAGCACCGCGCGCTGGTCGAGCGCTGGGCGCGCGCCGTCTGGGACGCCTGGGCGGCGCACCACGCGACCGTGCGGGGCTGGCTCGGGGAAGAAGTACGAATGACGAAGTACGAATGACGAATGACGGCGGGTGGGGCGGGCGGTCTCAGGCGCAACGGCGATCATGACGTCGGCGGGCCGCGGCGGCGCACGAGGGGCAGGTAGATCTCGTCGACGATCTCGACGAGCACGCCGTCGGGGACGGTGGGCACGCCGCGCACGACGAACTCGTTGCGCAGCAGCACGATCGCCACCGTGGCGACGCGCGGGTGGAGCGCCTCGGGGCGGGCCTCGCCGCGGGCGACGGCGCGCCCCAGCACCTGCAGCCAGAGCGCGCTGCCGGCGTCGAGGGCCTGTTCGCGCAACTCGGCCAGGAGCTGCGGGTCCTCGCCGGCGGCCGCCAGCAGGCCGCGCAGGATCTCGCCGAGGGGCGAGGACCACTGGCGGTTGGCGCGCCGCAGCAGCTCCAGCACGTCGCCGCGCAGCGCGCCGGTGTCGGGGATCGGCCGGTCCGCGACAGCGAGCTCCCGGTAGGCGGCGACGCCGAGCGCGGCGCGGTTCGGCCAGCGGCGGTAGATCGCGTTCTTGTTGGTGCCGGCGCGTTTGGCGACCTTCGCCATGGTCAGGCCGGCATAGCCGCCGGCGAGGAGTTCGTCGGCCGCGGCGCGCAGGATCGCCCGCTCCAGCGCCGGCCCACGCCGCCGCGTCCGGCCGCCGCCCGACCCGGCCGGCTGCTCCGCCATTTTTCCCACTCCCCTCCGGCACCGCGCGTACCCTCTCGCCGCTCCACAGTGTACCCTCTTCCCTCGCGCACAGCGCCATGGTACGATGCAATAAGGTACGAAAGGTACCGTATTGGCCATTGACGGCCGCCGCCGCGAAAGGCAGCACGTGGCAGGCGACACGAGAGGAATGGCGCATGCGTGGCAAGGGCATCAACTACGACACCGGCTTCTTCAACAAGGGCACGAGTTCGCGCGAGCCGTTCGACTCCGCGGTCGTTCGACGCGAGATCGGCATCATCCGCGACGACCTGTGTTGCAACGCGATCCGCGTCACCGGCGGCGACCCAGCGCGGCTGGAGGTCGCGGCCGCCTGCGCCGCCGAGGCCGGCCTGGAGGTCTGGTTCGCGCCGTTCACCTGCGACCTGACGGCCGCGGAGATGCTGGCCCTCCTCGCCGACTGTGCCGACCGCGCCGAGCGGATCCGCCGCCGGGGCGCCGAGGTCGTCTTCGTCGCCGGCGCGGAACTCAGCCTCTTGAACAAGGGGTTCCTGCCCGGCGACACCGTCGGCGAGCGGGTGGCGCTGCTGAACGAGCCGCGGCGCCTGCGCGAGTCGGTCGCGGCGGTCCCCGCGCGGATGAACGCCTTCCTCGGCGAGGCGGTGGCGGTCATCCGCGCGCGCTTCGGCGGCCGGGTCACTTACGCCGCGGTACCGTTCGAGGGCGTCGACTGGACGCCCTTCGACGTCGTCTCCCTCGACCTCTACCGCACCGGCGAGGTGGCCGAGGGCTTCGCCGCGGGCGTGCGCGCCCTGGTGGCGCGGGGCAAGCCGGTCGCGATCACCGAGTTCGGCGCCGCCACCTACCGCGGTGCGGCCGACCGGGGCGCGCGCGGCGGGTTCGTCATCGAGTGGGACGACGACACCGCCATCCCGCTCCGCCTGGACGGCGAGTACACCCGCGACGAGGGCGAGCAGGCGGCCTACCTGCGCGACCTGCTGGCGATCTTCGACGACGCGGGCGTCGACGCCGCCTTCGTCTTCACGTTCGCCGGCTACGCGCTGCCCCACCGCGACGCCCCGCGCGACGACCTGGACCTGGCGTCCTTCGGCGTCGTCACAGTCCTCGAGGGCCGGCATGGCGACACCTACCCCGACCTGACCTGGGAGCCCAAGGCCGCCTTCGCCGCCCTCGCCGACTACTACCGCGGCTGATCGCGCGGCCCAACGACACAGACTGCCGCGAGGAGCGCGCGGGCCAGAACGCGGTGGTCGCCAACGACGCTACCGATGCGCGGGCAGGAGCTGGCGGCCGAGCAGGCCGCCCTCGACCTGCCAGCCCGGCGGGTTGTCGGGGTGGTATTCCAGGCGCTGCCGCTCGAAGTACTGCACCGTCAGGCCGGAGGCCGGGTCGCGGAACTCCTCGCTGAGCGGGTAGCCGAAGATCGGCAGGCCGCCGTGGGCTTGCCAGTAGTCGCGGAAGCCGAAGCAGAGCCGGTGGCCGGTCTCCGGGAAGTAGGTGCAGTGCGCGTCGGTGGCGGCCTCGATCCGCTGGAAGGGCGGCGTGCCGAGGAGCCCCTGACGCTGGGCCAGTTCCCGGCCGAGCTGGCCGAGTTCGACGTCGTAGCGGCTCGGCCAGGCGCCGGGGTGCCACTCGAACCGGGCGCGCTCGAGGTACTGGGTGACGAGCCCGGTCCCCGGATCGGTGTACTCGTCGGTGAGGGGATAGCCGAAGACCGGGAGGCCGCCGAACTGCTCCCAGTAGGCCAGGAAGCCGTGGCTGAGCGTGTGCCCGGTCTCGGGGAAGTAGCGGGTGGGGGCCAGGCCGCCGCGGAGCGCGGTCACGCGCTGGACCGCCGCGGCGAAATCGGCGGCGGCGAGTTCTCCGCGATCGAGGGCGTCGGCCAGCGCCGCCGTCGCCGCCTGCCCCTGGCCGACGTCGCGCGCCGAGCAGAGGATGAGGTCCATCCCGGCCCGCGCGGCCAGCACGGCGCGCCGACCGGCGTCGCCGTAGGCGCCGAGCGCGCCCGCCTCCAGCGCGTCGGTGATCGTCACCCCGCGGTAGCCGAAGCGGCCGCGCAGTTCGTCCCGCACCACCGCCGCGGAGAGCCCGGCCGGGGCGCCAGCGTCGAGCGCCGGGTAGACCGCCCAGGACAGCATGATGAGTTCGACGCCGGCGGCGATGGCCGCGGGATACGGCGCCTCGTCCACCGCCCGCAGAATGTCCAGCGGGACGGGGAGGGTCACCGGGACCGCGTCGGTGTTCTGGGCGGCCGCGGCCGCGCCGAGGCCCGGGAAGTGTTTGGCGGTGGCCGCCACGCCCGCCCGCTGCTGGGCGGCGATGAAGGCACGCCCGCAGGCGGCTACCGTCGCCGGGTCCCGGCTGAAGGAGCGCTCGTACTGGTCGAGGAAGTCGCCGGCCTGGCGGTACACGCCGAGGACGGGCGCGAGGTTGACGTTCAGCCCCGCGCCGGCGAGGTTCTGCCCCGCGGCCGCGCCCGCCGCGGCCGCGGCCGCCGCCGGGTCCGCGGCCTGGCCGATCTGCCTGGCCGACTGCTCCGGCGCCCCGGACAGGCGCCGGACCGGGCCGCCCTCCTGGTCGGTCATGAGGAGGAGCGGCTGCCCCACGGGGCTCCGCTCCTGCGCCTGCCGGAGTTGCCGGACGACCGCGGCGAGTTGGTCGGCGCCGGCGATGTTCTCGCCGAAGAAGATCACGCCGGCGGCCTGCCCGGCCGCGATCGCCCGCAACAGCGCGTCCGGCACGGTCAGACCGGGATAGGAGTAGATCACGCGCTGGCCGGCGAGTTGTGGCGAGGACGGGGCGGCCTGTGCCCGCAACACCGGCGCGCCGTCGAGCGGCCGGGCGAAGGCCCGCTGCGTTTTGCCGAAGACGCCCGAGAGCGGCGCCGCCAGCCCCAACGCCGCCAGCCGCTTGAGAAATGCCCGCCGGCCCTCCATCTGCCCCCCTTCCCTGGCGGCGCGCATCGTCGACGCGCTGCCTCGCATCGTAGCTCGACACATGTCCGCACGAGCGATGCCAGGGCCGCTCGGGCGCGGGCTGGCTACTCCGTTGTGCGGGCGCTGCGGCCGGACGGCCCGTCACTCCCGGCCCTGCCCATCGAGGACCACGCGTCGCCTCGTTGCTGGCGGCGGGATATGTCCCCGGGCGCGCCCGCGGCCCACCTGACACCGCGGCGGACGCCCCGGCCGCTATCGTCTCCTTAACGCCTCGGAGGTTGTGCCGAGTACCGGAGTGCTCCGGTCTTGAGGGCGCGCGGATCGGGGCCGATGGCGAGCTACCTCGCCCCACCGCCAGTTGAATCCGGCAAGACATGGGCAGGCGGCCGAAGAAACTGGCGGACATCATCGAGAGCATCTTCGGCGTATCCGCAGACGGCTGGATCTTTCGCCAAGCCGCGCAGCACCGGCAGCACGACATCGGCTTCGAGGGCGCGGTGGATCCGGGCCAGGTGACCCAAACACGTCGCGGCCACGGCGCGTACCGCATCATCGCGGTGCTGCGCGAGGCGCAGACAGTGCGCTTGTACCCAGCGCCAATCGGGGTCATGGAACGTTACGGCGACCAGCGCGGCGCAGATCGCCTCGCCCCGGCCCGTGGCAAATGCCGCCGTCGCCTCCTCGCGGGATATCGGCGGGACATCGTGAAAGCGCGCCACTCGACCCTGCCCTACCCCTCCGCCAGCGGCTCCAGGCGGAAGAGCGGCTGGCCGTACTCGACCGCCGCGCCGTCCTCGGCCAGCACCGCGGCGACGCGCGCCCGGTAGCCGGCCGTGACTTGGTGGAAGGTCTTCATCACCTCGATCAACCCGAGCGGCTGGTCCGGCTCGACCGTCGCGCCGGCCTCGACGAGCGGCGGGTCGCCCTGCTTCGCCGCGCGGTAGAAGATGCCGATGAAGGGCGCGGCGACGGTGAGGCCGGGCGGCGCGGCCGCCTCGGCGACGGCCTCCGCTGGCGTGACGGGCGCGGCGTCCGGGGCGGCCGTGCCGGCCCCGCGCAGGTGCAGCCGCAATCCCGGCACGTCGATCTCGAACTCCGCGAGGCCGAGGCGCGCGAAGTGGTCGAGCAGGTCGCGCACGGCCTCCGGGCCCCAGGCCGCGGCCAACCCAGCCCCGGCCGGCGCCGCCACGCCCAGCCGCTCGCCGAGCGCGCGCGCCAGGTCCGCCACCTGCTCCCGCACCGTCGCGCCCTCGCTCGCGTCCGCCCCTGCCGCCGAGGCCGCCTGTTTCCGGCCGTCGCCCGCGGCGACGAGCTGCGCCGGGTCGAAGCCCGCTTGGTAGGCCCTGAGCGCCTCCTGCGCCTCGGCCACCGACACCGCCCGGAAGCGCACCGCGTCGCCGGGGCGCGCCTGGCCGAGCCGCCAGAGGTCCGCGCCGATCACCGTCGCGATCTTCGCGTAGCCGCCGGTCGTCTGGTGCGCGGCGAGGAGGACGATCGGCTGGCCGTGGCCCGGCACCTGGATCGCCCCGGTCGCGATACCCTCCGAGAGGATGTCGGCGCCGGCCGGCCCGTCGCGGAAGGCGAGCGCCGGGCCCTCCAGGCGCAGGCCCATCCGGTCGGCGTCGCGCGTGACGCGGTAGGGCGACGAGAGGAAAGTGACGATCGCGTCAGGGGTGAAGCGGTCGTCCTGCGGGCCGAGGACGACGCGCACGGCGGCCTCCTGCCCGTAGGCCGGGACCAGGTCGGCGGGCAGGGCTAGCGCCGCGCCGTCGCCGCCCGCATCCGGTGCCAGCGGCACGCGGTCGCCGGCGCGCAGCGCCCGCCCGCCCAAGCCGCCGATCCCGCCGCGCGGGTCGGTCGAGCGGCTGCCGAAGACGGCCGGCACGGCGACACCGCCGCGGACGGCGAGGTAGGCGCGCATCCCGGCGTGGCAGCCGCCGAGCGCGAGCGTCTGCCCCGGCCGCCAGGTGAACGCGCGCCAGGGCGCCAGCGGGGCGCCGTCGAGCGTCGCGCCGAGGTCGGCCCCGGCCAGCGCCGCGACGACCGGGCGGTCGGCCTCCAGCGTCAGCGTCGGGCCGAGCAGGGGGATCTCCAGCGCCGCCGCGCCCGGGTCGTTGCCGGCGAGGAGGTTGGCCCAGCGCAGCGCGTGGTCGTCGAGCGCGCCGGCGACCGGCAGGCCGAAACGCCCGTAGCCGTGCCGGCCGAGGTCCTGCACCGTCGTCTGCAAGCCCGGCGCGACGACGCGCAGCGCCGGCTCCGCCCCGCTCACGCCGCCGCCCCGCCGGCCGTCACCTCGGGCCGATACGCGCCCACCGCGACCCGCCCGGCGAGCGCGGCGAACTCCGTGGCGTCGATCGGGCGCGGCGCGAGCACGTCGCCGGCGCGCAGCAGGAAGGGCTCGGGCGCGGCCGGGTCGTAGAGGCGGAGGGGCGTGCGGCCGATGACGCGCCAGCCGCCCGGCGTCGGCAGCGAGTAGATGCCGGTCTGGTCGCCGCCGATCCCGACCGAGCCGGCGGGCACGGCGGTCCGCGGGCGGGGCAGGCGCGGCGTCGCCAGCGCCGGATCGAGCCCGCCGAGATAGGGGAAGCCGGGCGCGAAGCCGAGGAAGTAGACCGGGTACTCGCCGGCGCTGTGCCGCGCGATCACCTCGGCCTCGCTCAGCCCGGTGTGCGCGGCCACGTCCGCGAGGTCGGGGCCGAACTCGCCGCCGTAGGCGACCGGGACGACGACGCGGCGCGACGGCGGCGCCGCGCCCGCGGCCACCCCCTCCAGCGCCCGCAGCCGGGCGAGCAGCGCGTCGTGCGACAGCGCCGACGGATCGTAGACGATCAGGAGCGTCGCGTAGGCCGGCACCAGGTCCAGCAGGCCGGGGGGAGGGTCGGCGTCGAGCGCCGCCAGCAGCGCGCGCACCCGGCCGTTCAAGGCCGGCGAGATCGCCGCACCGAACTCGACCAGCAGCGCCCCGTCCCCGGCCGGGTGGTAGCGCGGCCGGGCCTCCTGCCCCT
>DASSSV010000183.1:0-3468 GCA_035708265.1 Thermomicrobiales bacterium
CCGTACTGGCACGAGGAGATGGCCGTCTATTTGGTCAAGGAGCTGGTGGGGGCGGGGCGGGGGCCGGGCGGCTGAAGCCGCGGCTGGGGCGCCTCACGGCGCACGAAGGCCGCCGGCGCGGCCTGGGAAGAACCCGCGCAGGCGGGTTCGCGGCGAGCGTGAGCGAGCCCCTCGCCGCGGTTTCAACCGCCGACCCGGCCGCGCCGAACAGTCGGAGGAAGGGAGAGAACGGATGAACGCGAGCGCGAACCCGCCCGCGGCGGTGCGGGACAGCGTCCTGGCGGCCCTGGAATGGCGCTGCATCGGGCCGCACCGCGGCGGGCGAGTCGTCGCCGTCAGCGGCGACGTGACCGACCCGCACACCTACTACTTCGGCGCCTGCGCCGGCGGCGTCTGGAAAACGGTCGACGGCGGCACGACCTGGCGCAACGTCTCGGATGGGTATTTCACCACGGCGGCCGTCGGCGCCATCGCCGTCTCCGCGTCCGACCCGAACGTCGTCTACGCCGGCACCGGCGAGACCTGCATCCGCAACAACGTCTCGCACGGCGACGGCGTCTACAAGTCCACCGACGGCGGCAAGACCTGGGCGAACGTCGGGCTCCGGGATACTCGCCACATCGGCAAGATCCGCATCCACCCGCAGAACCCGGACCTGGCCTACGTCGCGGCGCTCGGCCACACCTTCGGGCCGAGCGCGGAGCGCGGCGTCTACCGCACGCGGGACGGCGGCAAGAGTTGGGAGCGCGTGCTTTACAAGAGCGACCGGGCCGGCTCGCACGACCTCTCGATGGCCCCCAACAACCCGCGCATCCTCTACGCCGCGATCTGGCAGACCCGGCGCTACCCGCACACCTTCGTGAGCGGCGGACCGGACAGCGGCCTCTGGAAGACGAACGACGGCGGCGATACCTGGACCGAGATCACCCGCAACCCCGGCCTGCCCGCGGGCGTGCTCGGCAAGATCGGCGTGGCGGTCTCGCCCGCGCGCACCGATCGGGTCTGGGCGCTGGTCGAGGCGGAGGACGGCGGCCTCTTCCGCTCCGACGACGGCGGGGACACCTGGGAGCGGGTCAGCGACGCCGAGTTCCTGCGCAACCGCGCCTGGTACTACATGCACCTCATCGCCGACCCCCAGGACCCCGAGACCGTCTGGGGCCTCAACTACAACGTCTGGAAGTCGGTCGACGGCGGCCGGACCTTCGCGCAGATCCCCTCGCAGCACGGCGACGAGCACGACCTCTGGATCAACCCGCGCGACTCGAACATCATGATCAAGGGGGACGACGGCGGCGCCTGCGTCACTTACACCGGCGGCGCGACCTGGTCCACGCTCTACAACCAGCCGACCGCGCAGATGTACCACGTCGCGGCCGACGACCGCTTCCCCTACCGGGTCTACGGCTCGCAGCAGGACAACACCGCCATCAGCGTGCCGAGCGCCACCGTCGAGGGGGCGATCCACGAGCGCGACTGGTTCGAGCCGGGCGGCGGCGAGAGCGGCTACATCGCCGTGAAACCCGACGACCCCGACCTCGTCGTCGCCTCCGGGCCGATCGGCCGGCGCGCCTTCAACGACCGGATGCGCCTCTACGACCACCGCACCGGCCAGCGGCGCGACATCACCGTCTGGCCCGAACTCTACGGCTGGGACAGGGGCGCGATCGACCTCAAATATCGCTTCCAGTGGACCTTCCCGATCTTCTTCTCGCGCCACCACCCCGACGAACTTTATGTCGCCGGCAATCGCGCCTTCCGCTCGACCGACCTCGGGACGAGCTGGGAGGCGATTAGTCCCGACCTCACGCGCAACGACCCCGGCACCCTCCAGGCGTCGGGCGGGCCGATCACGCGCGACAACACCGGCGCCGAGGTCTACGGCACGATCTTCGCGCTGGCGGAGTCGCCGCACGAGGCGGGCGTCTTCTGGGCCGGCAGCGACGACGGCCTGCTCCACCTGTCGCGAGACGGCGGCAAGACCTGGCAGAACATCACCCCGCCCGCCGGCCTGCTGCCGGAGTGGGCGCTGATCTCGATCATCGAGCCCTCGCCGCACGACCCGGCAACCGCCTACGTCGCCGCCACCCGCTACAAGCACGACGACACCGGGCCCTACCTGCTCAAGACCGGCGACTACGGCCAGACCTGGCGCCTCGTCAACGGCGACCTGCCGGCAGACGAATTCACGCGCGTCGTCCGCGAGGACCCGGCGCGCCGCGGCCTCCTCTATGCCGGCACCGAGACCGGGCTGTATGTCTCCTGGGACGACGGCGGCCGCTGGCGGCGGATGGGGGGCAACCTGCCGGTCGTGCCGGTCTACGACCTCGTCGTCAAGGACGACGACCTCGTCGTCGCCACCCACGGCCGCTCCTTCTGGATCCTCGACGACCTCGGCGCGCTGCGCCAGCTCGACGGCGACCTCGGCGGCGCGGCGCCCCGCCTCTTCCGGCCGGGCCCGGCCGTGCGCCTGCGCACCGTGGGCGGCGCGCGCGGTGACGCGATCATGGGTATGGCGAACTACGGCCACGCGGCGACGAGCGTCGTCGCCTACCTGCCGGAGAAGCGGCCGGACGGGACAGTCGCGCCGCGTTACCTCAACGCCGGCGCGAACCCGCCCGCCGGCGCGATCGTGCGCTACTACCTGCCCGCGCGACCGGCCGTCGACCTGACCCTGCGCGTCCTCGACGGCGCGGGCAACGCGATCCGCACCCTCACGAGCGCGGACGGCGACGCGCCCGGCCCGCGCCTGCCGGCCACGCCGGGGTTGCACCAGGTCGTCTGGGACCTGCGCCACGACGGCGAGACCCGCGTGGCCGACAAGGGCTTCTCCACCTGGGGCCGCCCGGCGGCGCCCATGGTCCTGCCGGGCACCTACACCCTCGAACTCCGCGCCGGCGACACGACGCTCACCCAGCCGGTCGAGGTCGTCCCCGACCCGCGCATCCCGGCCAGCCGGCAGGACCTCGCAGCGCAACTCGACCTGCTGCTCCAGATCCGCGACCGCCTCTCCGCGACGAACCGCGCCGCCAACACCATCCGTGGGCTCAAAGGCCAGGTCGCCGGCTGGGAGGAGCGCTGCCGCGACCGCGCCGACGACGAACGGGTCGCGGCGGTCCTCGCGGCCGCGCGCGACCTCGCGGCCGAGCTCGCCGCGATCGAGCGCGAACTCCTCGACGTCCGCTCGACCGATCCGCGCCTCTTCCCGCAGGGCCTGCACGAGAAGTTCAACGCCCTCTTCGACGCGGTCGACAGCGCCGACTACCGCCCGACCGAGCCGGCATTCGCGGTCTTCGCCGAACTCTCCCAGCGCCTCGACGAACAACTCTTCCGTCTCCAGAACGCCCTGGCCGAAGAGGGCAACGTCCTCAACCGCGCCATCGCCGCCGCGGGGCTGCCGGCGGTAGGTTGAGCCGGCGGCCCTCACCCCCCCCATCCCCCCTCTCCCAATGCTGGGAGAGGGGGGTGACT
>DASSSV010000184.1:0-2208 GCA_035708265.1 Thermomicrobiales bacterium
GTTCGCGAAGGACGCCTTCGCCGGGGAGCGCTTCGCCTCGCCCGGGCTGCCGATCCCGCGCGTCGTCGCGACCGGCCAAGCTGACGGCGAGCACTTTGCGGTCAGCGAGCGGGTCGCCGGGCGCACGCTGGCCGCGCTGCCCGCCCTGGAGCGCCCGCCGCTGCTGCCCGCGGCGCTCGACACGCTCGACGCCGTCGCGCGCGCGGACCTCGGCGCAACGCGGGGTTACGGTCCGTGGGGGGCCGACGGCACGGGGCGCTACGCGACCTGGCGCGACTTCCTCGCGGCGGCCATCGAGAACGAGACCGCGGGCTTCTACGAGGACTGGCACGCGCTCTTCCACGACGCCGCCCTGGAGCGCGACGTCTACGAGCACGTCTACCGCCACATGCTGCGCCTGGCCGCGGGCTGTCCCGAGGACCGCGCGCTGCTCCATTGCGACTACCACTTCGAGAACATCCTGGCCGACGGCGGGCGCATCACCGGCGTGATCGATTGGGGCAACTCCTGCTACGGCGATCCCCTCTACGACGTCGCGTGGGTCGGCTGGTGGGCCGAGATCGCCGGCCCGGCCGTGCTGCGCGCGCGCTACGGCGCGGCGCCGCGCTACGACGCGCGGGTCGCCTGCTACCAGTGCCACCTCGGCCTCGACGACCTGCGCTACTACGCCAAGACCGGCCAGCAGAACTGGTACGCCTGGACGCGCGACCGGCTCCTCGCGCTGGTGGCGTGGGGCGCGGGGAGTGGGCCGTAGGGCGTGGGACGTTGGGGGAAGTGCGGACCTCATGACGCCGCTTCGTCCCCGGTCGCGAGGACGTGACGCAGCGTGGCAAGGCTGTCGGCGATCCGGTCGGCCTGGGACACGAAGAACGCGAGATCCGGCTCGGCGCTGGCCTCGGTGCGAGCGTCGAGCCGCCGCAGCGCCTCGGCGCTCACCTCCAGATCCCGCTCGTGTCCCGCGGCGGACGGCGTCTGCCCGGCGCGCAGCGCCGTTTCGAGGTCGGCCAGCGTCGTCTCGGCTGCCCGCGCGAAGTCGCCGACCACGGGCAGCGGCGCGCGGTCACGGCGCCGTTCCAGGTTCGCGTCCAGGGCCAGCAGCGCTCTGGCGAGCCGGCTCGCGGCGTCGAGGATGCCTTGCGCCCGGTCGGACGCACCGCGGTCGCTGCCGGGTTCGAGACGCGCGCGTTGGGCCGTCGCCTGCGCGTTGGAGATGGCCCGCCACGCCGCCAGCCGCCCTTGCAGGATCGCCCTGGAGTCGTAGTCCTGGGGGGCCAGGTAGGCGCCCGTCACCGCGGCGACGTAGCTGCGCTCCGCCGCGAGCATCCCGGCGAGCGTGTCCGGGAGTCGCCCGCGCTCCCAGGTCGGCAGGAGCAGGAAGATCGCCAGCCCGAGCGCCGCCCCGAGCGCCGTGTCCACGAAGCGGTCGAGCGCGATCGTGGTCGCGGACGTGCCGGTGAACGCCGTGAGGAAGACGACCTGCGCGGTCAGGAAGACCGAGTAGAGGGCGTAGTTGACGTAGAACACGGTGTACGACAGGAACGTCACAACCACCACCAGCGCGGTCAGCGTGCGCGCGTCCAGTGGCACGACCGCGACGAGCGCCGTGCTGAGCGCGACGCCGGCGGCGGTGCCCGCCCAGCGCGCCAGGCCGCGCGTGAAGGTCGTGGCGAAGTCGGGCCGGAGCACCATCAGGACGGTGAACGGCACCCAGTAGCCCCGCCCCAACGGCAGCCCCTTATAGAGCGCCGCGCCGATGACCAAGGCGACGCCCAGCCGCAGGGCGTGCTGGAAGTTGACCGAATGCGGGCTCAGATTGGCGCGCAGGATCTCCAGTTTGCCGCGCTCTGGTGAAGGCGCCAGGGTCGGCGTCGGCAGCGGCGCGCGGGCGGCGCCGTGGGGCTGTTCCGGCAAGGCGGCGATCCGCGCGGCGGAGCGGAGTTCCCTGCCCAGCGTTTCGCCGCGCGCCAGCGCGTAGGCGGCGGCGAGGTCGCCGTCCCCGCCCAATCCGGCCAGCGCCGTCTCGATCCGCTCGGCCGGTTCTTGCAGCCCCTCCGGGGCGCGCTCGCGCTCGATCGCGGCGGCGAGGGCACGCAGCGCGTCGGCCGCCGCGCCGGTGAGAGTGGCCACCCGCGCGGCCGCGTCCCCGGTCAGCGCCGGGCGCACGTCCGCCAGCCTGACGAGTTCCAGGTGTACCCGGCCCGCCTCGAC
>DASSSV010000185.1:0-10477 GCA_035708265.1 Thermomicrobiales bacterium
GCCGGCACGGGCGGCACGCACCAACTCACCCTCACCGCCCACAACGGCATCGGCTCCGATGCCACCCAGTCATTCACCCTGACCGTCGATGAAGCGCCGGCCGTCACCAGCGCGAATGCCACGACGTTCATCGTCGGGACGGCCGGCACGTTCACCGTGACGACGGGCGGCTCCCCGACGCCGACGCTGACCGAGAGCGGCGCGCTGCCGGCCAGCGTCACCTTTACCGATAACGGCAACGGCACGGCGACCCTGGCTGGCACGCCCGCGCCCGGCACGGGCGGCACCTACACGCTCACCCTCACCGCCCACAACGGCGTCGGCGCCGACGCGACGCAGTCCTTCACGCTGACGGTGGACGAGGCGCCCGTGGTGACGGCCGACCCGCTGAGCCAAACCGTTTGTTTGGGTGCGACCGTCGGCTTCACCGCCGCGGCGAGCGGCTTTCCTGTGCCCACCGTCCAGTGGCAGGTCAGCACTGACGGCGGCCAGACCTTCACCGACATCGGCGGCGCGACCAGTCCGACCTACACCATCGCGGCCACGACGTTCAGCGAGCGCGGCAACTATTACCGCGCGGTCTTCACCAACAGCGTCGGCTCGGCCACCTCAGCCAGGGCCTTGCTCATCGTCAATAGTCCGCCCGCGATCACGACACAGCCGACGAGCCAGACGGTGACGGCCGGGCAAGCGGTCAGCTTCTTCTCGGCGGCCAGCGGCTTCCCGGTGCCCACCGCGGTGCAGTGGCAGGTCAGCGCCGACAACGGCGCGACCTGGACCGACATCCCCGGCGCCACCCATCCGACGCTGACCTTCACCACCGCGGGGACCGACAACGGCCACCAGTACCGCGCGGTCTACACCAACACTTGCGGCACGGCGACCACCAACGCCGCCACTCTGGTCGTCCAGGGCACGCCGGTCGTGACGACGCAGCCGGCGAGCCAGTCCGCCAACGCCGGCCAGCGGGTGACCTTCACGGCGGCGGCCAGCGGCAACCCGGCGCCGACGGTCCAGTGGCAGGCGAGCAGCGACAACGGCGCGACCTGGACCAGCATCCCCGGCGCGACCGCGACGACGCTGACCGTCCTGGCGGCCCCGCCCGTGAACGGCAACCAGTACCGCGCCGTCTTCACCAACGTAGTCGGCTCGGCGACGACCGACGCCGCGACCCTCACCGTCAACACCGGCGCGGGCTACTCCGGCTGGGTCTCCCTCGGCGGGCGGCTGACCGGCACCGCCCCCGCCGCGGTGACCTACAACGGCGCGCTCTACGTCTTCGCCCGCGGCACCGACTTCGCCCTCTACGTCCGCCACTCGGCCGACGGCGCGACCTACACCCCCTGGCAGCGCCTCGGCGGCCTGATCGACTCCGCGCCGACCGCCGCCGTCCACGACGGCACGCTCTACGTCTTCGTGCGGGGCACCGATAACGCCCTCTACGAGACGCACACGGGCGACGGCGCGACCTACACGCCCTGGCGCCGCCTCGGCGGCGTGCTGACCTCCGCGCCCGCCGCGACCACCTTCCAGGGCCGGCTCGTCGTCTTCGCCGCCGGCGCCGACCACGCCCTCTACGTCACGAGCTCGGCCGACGGCGTGGCCTATGGCCCCTGGCAGAACCTCGGCGGCCGGCTCCCCGATGCCCAGGCCGACCCCGCGGCGCTGGTCGTGAGCGGCCACGGGCTCTACGCCTACGTGCGCGGCGGCGACAACGGGCTCTATGTGACCCAGACGACCGACGGCGTCGCCTACTCGGGCTGGCGTTCGCTCGGCGGTGTGCTGACCAGCGGGCCGGCCGCGGCCTCTGTCAACGGCACGCTGGTGATCCTCGCCCGCGGCTCCGACCTCGCGCTCTACGAGCGACGCTCGACCGACGGCGGCGCGACCTACACCGACTGGCGCTCGCTCGGCGGCATCCTGACCACCGCGCCCGCGGCGACGGCCTTCCAGGGCCAGGTCTACGTCTTCGCGGCCGGCACCGACGACGCGCTCTACACGCAGCACACGCGCTGACGCGGGGGGTTGATCGTCGGTAGTCGATAGTTGATAGTTGATAGGGGACGGACTTCCCGCAGCGGGATGCCCGTGCCCCTATCACCTATCAACTGCCAACTACCAACCATTCACTCACCGCGGGGGCACGCCGATGAAGATCACCAAACTGGAGACGTTCCTGGTCAAGCCGCGCTGGCTCTTCCTGAAGCTGCACACCGACGAGGGGATCGTCGGGCTGGGCGAGCCGATCCTGGAGGGGCGCGCGCTGACCTGCCAGACCGCCGTCAGGGAGTTGGAGCCCTGGCTGATCGGCGAGGACCCGACGCGCGTGGTCCACCTCTGGCAGTCGATGTACAAGCACGCCTTCTACCGCGGCGGCCCACTCCTCACCAGCGCGCTCTCCGGCGTCGAGCAGGCGCTGTGGGACTGCTACGGCAAGTACGTCGGCCTGCCGGTCTACAAGCTGCTCGGCGGGCCGACGCGCGACCGCATCCGCGTCTACGGCACCGCGGGCGGCCCCGACCCCGAGAGCGCCGCGGCGAGCGTCCGCGAGGCAGTCGCGCAAGGCTTCAACTGCCTCAAGACCGGGATCAACGCGCTGGCGCGCGGCCGGATCATCGAGTCGCCCGCCTTCACCGCGCGAGTGGCGGAGATCTTCGCCGCCATGCGCGAGGCGGCCGGCCCCGAGGTGGACCTGGCGATCGACTTCCATGGCGCGATCAGCCCGCAGACGGCGAAGCGGCTCATCGCCGCGCTGGAGCCCTACCACCCCTTCTTCATCGAGGAGCCGGTCCAGTGCCAGAACGTCGACGTCCTGGCCGACCTGGCGCACTCCACCTCCATCCCGATCGCGACCGGCGAACGCCTCTACACGAAGTGGGGCTTCCGCGAGGTGCTGGAGAAGCGCGCCGCCGCGATCCTCCAGCCCGACCTCTCCCACGCCGGCGGGATCATGGAGACGCGACTGATCGCGGGGATGGCCGAGGCGTACTACGCCGGCATCGCGCCCCATTGCCCGCTCGGGCCGATCGCGCTGGCCGCCTGCCTGCAACTCGACGCCGCCATCCCGAACTTCCTCGCCCAGGAGGGCGGCCGCATCACCGGCGAGGGCTACCTCAAGACGCCCTTCAAGCACGAGAACGGCTTCCTGCCGCTCCCGACCGCCCCCGGCCTCGGCATCGAACTCGACGAGGACGCGCTGGCCGACAAGATCGACCATGACTGGCAGAACCCCAAGCGCTACTCCCTGGACGACGGCGCGGCCGTCGATTGGTGAGGGTAAGGAGGCACCATGGCCCACCCGCGCATCGCCGAGGTCCGCACCTTCCTCGTCAACGCCGACGACGGCGGCCGGGCCGAGCGGCCCCGCGGCCGCAACTGGCTCTTCGTGAAGCTCACGACCGATACCGGCATCAGCGGCATCGGCGAGGGCGGCGGCTGGCCGGAGGTGGTCGAGAAGGGCATCCACGAACTGAGCCACTTCCTCGTCGGCGAGGACCCCTTCGCCATCGAGCGCCTCTGGCTGAAGCTCTACGACCTCCTCCACGCCCACGGCCTCACCGGCGCGGTGCGCGGCGGCGTCCTCAGCGCGATCGACATGGCCCTCTGGGACATCAAGGGCAAGGCGCTCGGCGTGCCGGCCTACGAACTCCTCGGCGGCAAGGTGCGGGACGCCGTGCCGGTCTACGCGCACGCCGGCACCCCGGAGCAGGCGCGCGCGCTCGTCGCCCGCGGCATCACCGCCTTCAAGTGCCCGCCGAGCGCCGCGACCCTCGGCGCGCTGCGCGAGGCGGTCGGGCCGGAGGTCGAGATCGGCGTCCACGCCCACGGCGAGTTCACGCCCGGCGCCGCCGTCGCGCTCGGCCGCGCCTGCGAGCCCTACGCCCCGGCCTTCTACGAGGAGCCGACCTCGCCCGACGACCTCGACGCGCTGGCCGCGGTCGCGGCGAGGGTCGCCATCCCGCTCGCCACCGGCGAGCGCCTCTACAGCAAGTGGGCCTTCCGCGACCTCCTCGACCGCAACATCGTCGCGCTGATCCAGCCGGAGATCACGCGCGTCGGCGGCATCCTGGAGCAGAAGAAGGTCGCCGCGATGGCCGAGGCGCGCTCAGTGAAAGTCGCGCCGCACGACGGCAGCGCCGGCCCGGTCGCGGAGATGGCGAACATCCACCTCTGCGCCTCGATCCCCAACCTGCGCTTCCTCGAACACCGCGCCGACGACGTCCCCTGGCGCACAACCGTCGTCCGCGGCGTCATCCCCGACCGCGACGGCGCGCTCGCCGTGCCCGACCTGCCGGGCCTCGGCATCGAGCTCGACGAGGCGGAATGCGCCCAGCACCCACCGCGCCCCGTCGAGTCCTACCACTATCGCCTGCGCGCGCCCGAGGAGATCCAGCGCGACCGGGCATGACGGCGTGGGCCGTGGGCCGTTGGGCGTGGGCCGTCCAGCGGAAACGGCCGCGCGGCCCCGCAACATTCCGCGCGGTTTCGCGCTCCACGCCCTACGGCCCACGGCCCACGGTCCACGTCACCCCAGCAGCCGCGCCAGGTTCTCGCCGAAGATCAGCGCCTCGGCCTCGGCGCCGAAGTGCGCCCGCCGCAGCGACTCCACCGCCAAGTCGGGGTAGAGCGCGGGCGCGTTGGAGCCGAAGATGATCCGTTCCGGGCCGACCTCCGCCAGCGCGGTCGCGACGAAGGGCGGCTCGAACGCGGCGATCGTCGTCCCGAGGTAGATGTTCGGGTTGTCCTGCGCCGCCAGGATCGCCGCGCGCCCGTCGTTGCGGTAGCCCATGTGGTCCATGATGATCGGCACCTCGGGGTAGCGGCGGGCCAGCGCGCCGATCTCCAGCGGGTGGCTGTGGTTGCCGCCCGAGTGGATGTTCACGATCGCGCCGAGTTCGCGCGCGATCTCCATCAGCGCGCGCACCGCCACGCCGGCCGGCGGCGCGTTGTAGAGCGCCGGCATGACCTTCAGCATCCGGCAGCCGAGCGCCGTGAGCGCCTCGCGCACCGCGTCCGTCGCGCCGGGCGCGTTGGGGTCCACCTGGCAGCAGGGCACCCAGCGCGGGTCGCCGCCGAGCGTCTCCACCAGCGCGTGGTTGTCGGGGCGCGGCGTCGGCTTCGGCATCACCACCGCGCGCTCGATCCCCGCCTGGTCCTCCAGCCGGGCCAGTTCCGCCAGCGCCTCCCGGCGCTCCGCCGCGCCCACCTCGGTCGGCAGGTACGCCTCGAAGTCCATCGTCGGCATCGTATCGCCCTCCTTCATCCCGTCGCGCCGCGCCGCTGTTCTATCACGCGCGCGGCCGGGGCGCCAGTCCCGCGCCGCCTCTCGGGGGAGGCTTGTCGTTGCCGATGTCGCGGGGGACGCGACCAGGCCGCGCGGCCGGCGCCGGACTGGTATGCTTGGCTCCGCATCGGACCGGGGCGAGCGCGTGTCCCGGCCGGGGAGAGCGGACGGAGGAGGCCAGCCATGCGCGTGGCGCTGATCTCGGACATCCACGGCAACGCCGTCGCCCTCGACGCGGCGCTCGCGGACCTCGACGCGCGGGGCTACGACCGCCTGGTCTGCCTGGGCGACGCCGTGCAGGGTGGCCCCCAGCCCGCCGAGGTCGTCGCCCGCCTGCGCGCCCTCGGCTGCCCCGTCATCATGGGCAACGCCGACGACTACCTGCTCACCGGCGCGGACTCCGGCGCCGAGGCCGCGAACGACGACCGCCGCCGGCGCCTGGCCGACACGCGGGACTGGTCGTTGGCTCAGTTATCCGCGGCCGACCGCGCGTTCATCGGCGCCTTCGTCCCGACGCTGCCGTTCGACCTCGACGGCGGCTGGCGCCTCCAGTGTGCCCACGGCTCGCCGCGCTCCTACGACGATTTGCTCCTGCCCGACGCCCCGCACGACGAGTTCGCCCGCCTCCTCGCGCCGGACGGCCGCACCATCTTCTCTGGCGGGCACACGCACGTCCAGTTCGTGCGCCAGTTCCCCGACGGGGGCTTCTTCATCAACCCCGGCAGCGTCGGCTTCGCCTGGCGGTATGGGCAGCCGGTCGGGACCTTCCGCGCCGACCCCTGGGCGGAGTACGCGCTGCTCGACTGGGCAGACGGCGACGTCGCCCTGACCTTCCGCCGCGTGCCCTTCGACGTCGCCGCCTACCGTGCCGCCATCCGTGCCAGCGGCATCCCCTACGCCGACGAGGTGCTCGCGCGCTACGACACGGCCGCTGAACAGCGATAGATCGCTCAGGATAGGGGAACGGAGCGGGCGACCGCGCCGCCGCGGCGCCGGCGTGGTCACGGCCGCCGGCAGCGGGCGCGGCCGTGAAACGGATTGCGACTTGGTGGCCCGCCGAGATACACCCCTTGCGTCTTCCGGAGCGCGTTCGCGGTCTGCCCGGGCGCGACAGCGGGATCCCAACAGCGCCGGTTCACGCCGCGCCGGCCGGGCTCGCGCGCCGCCCCCGACCGGGTCGTGGCACGCCGGTTGCTTAGCGCCTCGTCAAGCGTGCTGGGGGGACGTGTGTCCGGCCCGGTGACAGAGGGGGAGGCGAGCGATGGTGTGGCTGGTAATCCTGGTGGTACTGCTCATCCTGGTCGTGGCGTCGGTGCCCGCCTGGCCCTATAGCGGGAACTGGGGCTACAGCCCCGCCGGCGTCCTGGCGGCGCTGCTGATCGTCCTGCTGGTGTTGTGGGCCGTCGGGGTGATCCACGTCGGCGTGGGCGGTGGCGGGACGGGCGGGGTGGCCTCGCCGGTGCCGCGCACCGGCAGCCCCACCCACTGAGCGCCGGCTCCCGCGGGCCGGGTGGATGACCGTCGTGCGCGTCACGGCCGCCATCAGCGCCGGCACGGGGGACCGGGCCGCGCCGCCCTACGCGGGCGGCAACAGCCGGTCGCCGTCGTGCAGGATCGTCCGGGCGTCGTCCGGGGCGAGGCCCGCGCCCTCGACGAAGGCCGTCGGCGCCTCCTCGCCCATGTCGAAGGGGTAGTCGGTCCCCAGCACCACCTGCGCCGCGCCGACCGTCTCGACCAGATAGCGCAGCGCCCGCGCGTCGAAGACGATGCTGTCGTAGTAGAGCCGCCGCAGCCCATCGAGCGGGGCCGCCGCCCGCGCCCGCGTCTCGGGGCGCACGCGGTCGCCGTGGTCCAGCCGCCCGAGGAGGTACGGCAGCGCGCCGCCGCCATGGGCGAGGATCACCCGCAGGTCGGGGTGGCGCTCCAGGACGCCGCCGAAGAGGAGGCGCGCGCCGGCCAGCGCCGTCTCGACCGGATTGCCGACCAGGTTCACCAGGTAGTAGCCGCCCATCCGCCCGGCCCCGACGATGTAGTGCGGGTGGATCAGCACGGGCAGGCGGAGCGCCGCGGCGCGCGCCCAGAAGGGCTCCAGCGCCGGGTCGTCCAGTTCGACCCCGTTGATGTTCGTCGCGATCTCCGCCCCGACGAGGCCGAGGTCGCCGACGGCGCGCTCCAGTTCGTCCAGCGCGGCGGGCGGATCCTGCAAGGGCAAGGTAGCGAGGCCGACGAACCTGTCCGGGTGCGCCCGCGCCGCCGCGGCCAGCCCGTCGTTGAGCGCTCGGGCCCAGCGCCGCCCGGCCTCGGGCGGCAGTTCATATTGCAGGCAGAAGGGCGGCACGCTCAGGGCGCGACGCTCCAGCCCGGCGTCCCGCAGCGCCGCGCGCTGGCGCTCCAGGTCGAACAGACCGGGGCCGAAGACGCGCGTCGCGCCGCCGGCCACGAAGCCGAACGCGCCGTCCGGCCGCCGCTCGAACGCCAGCGGCACGCCGGCGACCTGGCGGGCGGTGTCGAGCGGGATGTAGTGGGCGTGCCAGTCGACGATCATCGCGGCCCCCGTCTCGCGCTGCAATTTCCCCGGCGGCCGCAGCCCGGCGGGGCACGCCGCGGGCCGGCCGGCGGCCGCAGTCTACCACCGCAGGCCGCCGGGGCGGGCGCGCCGCCAGCCTCGCCGCCTCGCCCGCCATGCCGACCGCCCGTCGCGGGACGGGCCGACTACCCGACTACCCGACTACCCGACTGACGACCGACGACCCCACTCAGGACCCGGTCCGCCCCGGCGCCGCGCCGAGCAGCCGCCGGATGTCGTCGGCGAAGAGGATCTCGCTGTCGTCCTCGGGCGCGTAGCCGATCGCGCGGCGGGCGTTGACGATGCTCCAGAAGGCCCGCGTGTTGTTGGAGATGCCGTAGAAGACCTGCCAGGGGACGCCGTGCTCGTCGGCGATGCTCGGCGTCTCGATCGATTTCACCACGAGTTGCTGGAGGTCGCGCGCGCTGAGGTACGCCCCGAGGTCGCGCCGGTACGCCTGCGTCTGGTCGGGGGCGAAGTCCGCCGAGTCGATCTCGCGGGGCGCGCCGATGCGCAGGTGGATGTTCTCGACCGGCGGCCCGAGGCGCCCCGCGGCGAAGACGAAGCCGAGGTGCTCGTAGCACGCCTTGGCCCAACCGTACCAGTTGTCGGACTTCGGCCGCATCTCGGGCACCACGACGTCGAGCTGGCCGGCGTGGATCAGGTGCTCATACCAGTCGGCGGCGTGGTTGGAGGAGGCGACGACGACGCGCCGCACGCCCGCCTCCCGGGCCAGCAGAAAGACCCGGTAGGCCAGGTCGATGTTCGCGCGCTCGGCCTCGTAGGTGTTGCCGGCCGCGCTCGTCGCCGCGAGCCCGTCGCCGCGCGGCGCGGGCCGCGGGTCGCGGTTGAAGGCGAGGTGGACGACGCTGTCCTGGCCCTGGAAGAGCGGGCGGAGTGCGTCGAGGTCGTCGTGCAGGAGATCGGCGGTGCGCACGCCTTCGACCGGCGTGCCGTCGGCGGTCGTGCCGCGCACGTCGGTCAGCGTCAGGTCGTAGTGCCCGCGCAGGCCGGGGAGCAGCCGCTCCGCGATGTACCCCGTGGCCCCGGTGACGAGCACCTTCCGCTGCGCCATGCCGCCCCCCTTTCACGACCGCGTCGCGCCGTCCCGCGCGGGCGACAGCGTACCACACGCGCCGGCGGCGCCGCGCGGTCCGCTCACAGCGTCACGATCAGCGTTCGCGGTGTAGCGGCGGCGTGCCCTTGCACGTCCTACGGCTCCACGCCGACCATCTTCGCCAGCGGCGGCCGGTTCGCCCAGTCGGCGTCCCGCGTGACCGCGTCGTAGTGCCGCAGGAAGGCGACGGCGAAGCCGACGACGCGCTCGACCCAAAGGTCGCCTCGCTCGCGCGTCGCCATGCTGTTGTCGCCGGTGACGCCGTTGGGCGCGACCTCGTCGCTGTCGAGGTAGACCGTCCCCGGCGCCGGCTGGCCCGGCACGGCGACCTTGTTGTTCGCCAATGGCTCCCACCCCGCGAAGGGTCGGTACGCGCCCGAGGCGCGGCGTTCCGCCGCGACGTCCTCCGGGAACATCGCCAGCATCGCCGAGGTCTCCGGCTCGGCGCCGTGCCCGTAGGCCGCGGCGGGGTCGTCGTAGGCGTCGCGCATCAGCGCGTAGCCGAGGTTCCAGGGGTAGACGCTGCCGATGATGACGCCGTGCTCGGCTTTCAGCTCGCGCGCGACCTGCTCGCAGACCGGCTCGTTGCCGCCGTGGTTGTCGACGAAGACGATGCGCCGCAGGCCCTGGCGGATCAGCGCCCGGCAGACGTCGCGCAGCAGGTTGGCGAGCGTCTCCTGGCGCACCGGGATGGTGCCGGGGAACTGCGCGAAGACGGCCGAGTTGCCGTAGTTGATGGCCGGCGCGACGAGCGCGCCGGTCTGCTCGGCCGCCCGGCACGCCACGAACCAGGCGACCATGTTGTCCGCGCCGACCGGCAGGTGCGGGCCGTGCTGCTCGACCGTGCCGATCGGCAGCAGGACGATCGGCCGCGTCGGGATCGCCTCGGCCACCTCCGCCCAGCTCAGGCGGCCCAGCTCGACGGTGCGTCGCGGTGCCACCGGATCCTCCTGAATCGGGAGTAGGGAGTAGCGAGTGCCGGCCGTACCATCACGGACCGCCTCGCCTAGCCGAAATCGTCACTCCCGACTCGTCGTCAATCGGCCACGGGCACCGCGACGCGCTCCGCGGCCGGGTACGCCTCGGGGCGGCGGTTGGCCAGCGACGGCAGCTCGGCGCGGATGCGCCGCAGGTGCGCGAAGTCGAGGTCGGCCAGGGCCATCCCGACGCCGTCTGGCGCGGTCGCCAGCACCGTGCCCCAGGGGTCGATGATCATGCTGCGTCCCAGGCAGGGCATGGCCGGCCCGGGCCCGCCGATCTGCGCCGCCGCCAGCACGTAGGACTGGTTCTCGATGGCGCGGGCGCGCAGCAGCACTTCCCAATGATCGCGGCCCGTATGCACATTGAAGGCGGCCGGAACCACCAGCGCATTGGCGCCCTGGGCGCGCAGGCTGCGGAACAGCTCGGCAAAGCGCAGGTCGTAGCAGATGCTCAGGCCCAGCGTCAGGCCACCTACCTGGACGGTCTGCAAATGATCGCCATGGCAGAAATCATCCGACTCACGGTACTC
>DASSSV010000186.1:0-8745 GCA_035708265.1 Thermomicrobiales bacterium
TGGCCCCGGGCGAGATCCTGCCCGCGCCGCTCATGAACAGGGCGCTCGAACCGTTCATCCGCGCGCGCCAGGAGAGCAAGGAGGCGGGCGTCGCCGCGGCGCGCGACCTCCTCGCGCGCGCGCCGACGCTGCTGCCGGCCCTGGAGGCGATGCTCTGGCTCGCCGACGAGGTCTCGGCGTCGCGCGCGGTCGACACGCTGATCGAACTGGGGCTGCCGGAGACCTTCGACCCGGTGCGCACCTTCGCCTTCGGGCGGCTCGGCCCCGACGACATCCGCCTCTACGCCGCGCTGCGGCTGCGCGAGGCGGGGCAGGTCTCGACCAGCCGGGGCCTGCTCCTCTGGCTCGACGGCCGCTACGAGGAGGTCAACCCGCCCCGCTACGAATTCACCGGGACCGAGGAAGCCGCCGAGCACCCCTACCCGCCGGCCGTGCGCAAACAGATGGAGAAGGCGCTCGAACGGCACGAGGACGGCGACCTCGAGGGCGCGGCCAGGCTTTACCGGCAGGCGCTGGTGCTCGACCCGACGCTCGCCGACGCCGAGCAGCACCTCGGCGTGATCGCGCTGATGCAAGACGACCGCGAGGCGGCGGAGCGGCACTTCGCCCGCGCCTTCGAGCTCGACCCCGAGTCGGTGCTGGCGCGCTGCACGCTCGCCTCGCTGCGCCTCGGCCAGCGCCGGCTGGCCGAGGCCCGCGACCTGCTGGTGCCGCTCGCCAGTCGCGACACGTTCGAGCCGGGCGAACTCGCCTCGTACCTCTTCACGACCGCCGAGCTGGCCGAGGCGGAGGGCGACTCGGCGCGGGCACGGCGGCAGTTGCGCCTCCTGCTCGCCTACCTGCCCGACCACGTCCCGGCCCGCCTGCGCCTGCGCGAACTGGAGCGCGCGGAGGCCGAGCGGCAGCAGGCCGCCACCCAGCGCGCCGTGCAACTGCCCGGCCAGGCCCCGACCAAACTCTGGACCGCGGGGCAGCCGTAGCGCCGTACCGATCGCCCGCCTATTCCTGCGAAGGCCGCCCGCGCGGACGGCCTTCGCGGCGCCCCAAGATGCCAGTCAAGCCCAGATTCAACCGCCAGCCGGCCGTCCCAGCGACGGCGACCGCGTTGGCGAGCGGTCGCGCGGCGGTGCTATACTGGCGGTAATACTGGGGAAACACGCGCCGGCGTGCGCGCGCGGCGCGCGGCCGGCAGGGAGACGGGGAGATGGCGGGACATTCCAAGTGGGCGCAGATCAAGCGGCAGAAAGGCGTGGCCGACGCCCGCCGCGGCCAGCTCTTCACCAAGCTCGCCCGCGAGATCAGCGTCGCCGCCAAGCTCGGCGGCGGCGACCCCGATGCCAATTTCCGGCTGCGCATGGCGATCCAGAAAGCGCGCGCCGAGAACATGCCGAACGACAACATCAAGCGCGCGATCGACCGCGCCACCAGCGACGCCGGCGGCGACCACTACGACGAGATCTACTACGAGGGCTTCGGGCCGGGCGGCGCGGCGATCATGGTCAAGGCGCTGACCGACAACCGCAACCGCACCGTCGGCGAAGTCCGCGCCGTCTTCACGCGCGCGGGCGGCAACCTCGGCGAAACCGGCTCGGTCAACTACCTCTTCGACCAGCTCGGCGTCATCACGATCAACGCCGACGGCGCCGACCCCGAGGAACTGGCGCTGCAGGCGATCGACGCGGGCGCCGAGGACATCAAGACCGCCGACGGCGCCGTCGAGGTCTACACCGCGCCGACCGCGCTGAAGGCGGTGCAGGACGCGCTCGGCGCGCAGGGCCTGCAGGTCGAGGACGCCGCAATCACGATGCAGCCGAAGGCGACGGTCGGTCTCGGCGAGGAGGAGACGATCAAGGTCGTCCGCCTGATGGAGCGCCTGGAGGACCTCGACGACGTGCAGGAGGTCTACACCAACGTCGAGATCTCCGACGAGGTGCTGGCGCAGGTCTGAAGGACTAAGGACTGAGGACTAAGGACTAAGTATGCGCCGCCACCCGTGTCAGGCTGCCGGAGGCGTAATTGCACCTCCGACGAATCTCACTCAGTCCTTAGTCCTCAGTCCTTAGTCCTCGTGATCACGCTTGGCGTGGACCCCGGCACGGCGATCCTCGGGTACGGGGTGGTGGCGGGGGAGGACGAGCCGGCTGCCGTGGCGTACGGTGTCCTGCGCACGTCGAGCGGCCGGCCGATGCCCGAGCGCCTGCTGACGCTCTACGACGGCATCCGCGCGCTGATCGCCGAGCACCGGCCGGACGTGCTGGCGGTCGAGCAACTCCTCTTCGGGCGCAACGTCACCACGGCGCTGGCGGTGGGGCAGGCGCGCGGCGTCGTGCTGCTGGCCGCGGCGCAGGCGGGGCTGGCGGTGGCCGAGTACAAGCCCGCGCAGATCAAGGAGGCGGTCGTCGGCTACGGCAAAGCGACCAAGCCGCAGATGCAGGAGATGGTGCGCCTGCTCCTCGCGCTCCCCGCGACGCCGCAGCCCGACGACGCCGCCGACGCGCTGGCGGTGGCGATCTGCCACGTCCACACCGCGCGCTTCGCCGCGCGCCTGCCCGGGGGACCGGCGCGGTGACGAAGGCCGGGCGCGAGCGGCTGGACGAGGCACTGGTGGCGCGCGGGCTGGCCGAGACGCGCAGCCAGGCGCGCGCCCTCATCATGGCCGGCGCGGTGCGCGCGGGCGGGCGCGTGCTGGACAAGCCGGGGATGCCGGCGCCAGCCGGGGAACTGGAGGTCGCCGGGGGCGGACGATTCGTCTCGCGCGGCGGCGAGAAGCTCGCCAGGGCGCTGGGCGTCTTCGGCGTTGACCCGGCCGGACTGGTCTGCGCCGACCTGGGTGCCAGCACCGGGGGCTTCACCGATTGCCTCCTCCAGCATGGTGCCGCGCGCGTCTACGCGGTCGACGTCGGCTACGGCCAGCTCCACTGGAAGTTGCGCCAGGACCCGCGCGTCGTCGCCGTCGAGCGCACCAACGCGCGCCACCTAGAGGCGCTGCCCGAGCCGGTCGCGCTGGTCACGGCCGACCTCTCGTTCATCTCGCTGGCGCTGATCCTGCCGGTGATCCGCCGCCTGCTCGCGCCGGGCGGCGCGGCGGCCGTGCTGGTCAAGCCGCAGTTCGAGGCCGGGCGCGAGGCGGTCGGCAAGGGCGGCGTGGTGCGCGACCCCGCCGTCCACCGCGCGGTGCTGGAGCGCTTCGTTGAGGACGCACGCGGCGCGGGCTTCGCCGTCGTGGGGCTGACGCCGTCGCCGCTGCGCGGCCCGGCCGGCAACGTCGAGTTCCTGGCCCACCTGCGCCGCGACGCGCCCGACGCCGGCGTCCCGGCCGGGGGACTGGCGGAGGCGGCGCTGGCGGAGGTGCCGGCGGTGGTCGGCGGCCACGCGGCGGGCGGGGCGTGAGCGCGAGCGGGAGGGTGGCGCCGCGCGCGGTGAGGGCGCGCCCGCGGTCGGTGCCGCGCCCGCGTTTGCAACCGCCGCCAGAGGCGCCTCACGGCGCCACGAAGTCCGCCTCCGCGGACTGGGACGAGGGGCTTGCGTCCCACCCCGCGGAGGCGGGTTTCGCGGCGAGCGCGAGCGAGCCCCTCGCCGCGGTTTCAACCGCGGGCGCCTCGCCGACACGGCGGCACGGCGATCACATGCGAGGAGGGGAGGAGATTGGTGATTGATCCGCTAGACGACCTGCGCGCGGCGCTGACCGGCGCGGACGGGGCGGGGCCGGGCGGGCTGGCGGTCGGGGACTACGCGCGCCTCGACCTCGGCCGCGCGGCGCGCAAGGGCGTCCCCGAGGTCGTCTACGCCGCGGGCAAGACGCCCGCGCAGGTCGTGGCGATCGTGCGCGAGATCCTGGCGCACGCCGACCGCGCCGTGGCGAGCCGGCTCGACGAGGGGCAGGTCGCCGCGCTCCGCGAGGCCGGCGCGGCCGACGACTGGGTCATCGCGCGGCGCGAGGGCTGCCCCACGGCGGTCGTCAGCCGGCCCGGCGCCGCGTTGGAGACGACGCGCGGGCACGTCGGCGTCATCAGCGCGGGGACCACCGACATCCCGGCCGCCGACGAGGCGCGCGCGATGGCCGAGGCGATGGGCTGCCGGGTCAGCGCCGTCTACGACGTCGGCGTCGCCGGCCTGCACCGCCTCTTCGGGCCGCTCGGACGGCTCTTCGCCGAGGGGGTCGGCGCGCTGATCGTCGCGGCCGGGATGGACGGCGCGCTGCCGTCGGTCGTCGCGGGCCTCTCGCCGGTGCCGGTGATCGGCCTGCCGACGTCGGTCGGCTACGGCGCGGGGGGCAAGGGCGTGGCGGCGCTGCTGTCGATGCTCCAGAGTTGCGCGCCGGGGCTGGCGGTCGTCAACATCGACAACGGCATCGGCGCGGGCACGATGGCCGCGCTGATCGCGCGCGCGGCGGTGGCGGGAGTCGGGCAGTCGGGTAGTCGGGCAGTCGAGCAGCAGGACGGGGCGGCAGAGGGCAGAAGGCAGACGGCAGACGGCAGCGAGGAATAGCGAGGGGCGGGCGGCGCGTAGGCGGCTCGCCGGAGGGGAGGCACGAGCATGGCGGGGATCGGGAATCCGCGGCCGCATCACCTCAACCTGGCCGGGAAGGAGCCGGCGGCGACGGCGGCGTTCTACCGCGACCTGCTGGGGCTGACGCCGACCGAACTGCCGCGCGACCTCGCGGCCTTCGGCGCGCCGGCCAACATCCTGCGGGACGAGCGCGGCTACCAGTACCACTTCATCCCACCCGCGCCGGACTTCGCCGCGCAGAACGATCTGCCGGTCAACCCGCTCGACGGCGGCCACCTGGCTTTCCGCGTGGACGATATCGCGGCGGTGCGCGCCCACCTCGAAGCGCGCGGCATCCCCTTTGCCGACATGGGCGTCTGGTCCATCAAAGGCTGGCACCAGCTCTTCTGCGCCGACCCGGACGGACGCGTGGTCGAGTTCCACCAGGTCGTCGACCCCGAGCCGGAGCGCGAGGCGGCCGCCGGCGCCTGACGGCGCGCCGTGGTACGCATCCTGCTTGGGGGCGCGGCGAAGCGGCCGTGGGACGCGGGCAAGGAGCGCGGGGGCGTGGCGAACGAGTACAGCGCGACCTGGTTCGACACCTTCCTGGCGGCGATCCCCGGCGAGGCGACCGACCTGGAGGTGCGCGGGCTCGCCCGCTGGCTGCCGCTCCCCGCGTACCGCGCGGTGCTCGACGTCTGCTGTGGGCCGGGGCGGCACGCCGCGCGCCTGGCCGCGCTCGGCTACACCGTCACCGGCGTGGATCGCGACGCGGCCACCCTCGCCGCCGCGGCCGACCGCGTCCCCGACGCGCGCTTCGTCCGGCTGGACCAGCGCGAGATCGGG
The DNA here is from genome assembly GCA_035708265.1 of Thermomicrobiales bacterium. Taxonomy (GTDB): domain Bacteria; phylum Chloroflexota; class Chloroflexia; order Thermomicrobiales; family CADCWN01; genus DASSSV01. The sequence continues at coordinate 5,335 of DASSSV010000186.1, forward strand.
CGTGTCGGCGGCGTCGTAGACGCCGCGGCGATCCTCTGGCAGAGTTTCGGCTACTTCGACAGCGCGGGCAACGACGATGTGCTGAGCCAGCTCGCGGGGCTGCTGCGGCCGGGCGGCCGGCTCGCCCTCGACGTCTACCACCGCGAGTACTTCGCGCGCCACCAGGGCCGGCGGGCGGATCCGCGGCCGGGCGTCGCCGCGATCGCGAACACCCTCAGCGGGAACCGCCTGCGCGCGGAGATCGCCTACGCCGACGGGACGGGCGAGGCGATGGACTTCGAGCTCTTCACACCCGATGAACTCGCCGACCGCGCTGCCCGCTATGGCTTCGCCTCGGTCGGCGCCTGCTGCTGGTGGGACGCGGCGCGGCCGCCCGACCCCGCCGTGGCCCGGTTCCAACTGATCTGCGAGCGCGGCGCGGCGATCCCGGCCTGACCGGCCGAGGCGCCAGCGCTCACGGAGGTGCCGCCGACGTGCAAGACGAGCGGACCGTCAACGCCCAGCAGCCCGAGCACGCCGGTGTCCGCCCGCGCCGGCCGGCGATCACGCCGCTGCCGCGCCGCGGGGAGCCGGCACCCCGGCCGCCCGCCGCGCCGTGCGGCCTGCCGGCGCAGCCGACGCCCCTGATCGGCCGCGAGCGCGAACTGGCCGCGGCGCGCGAGCTCCTCACGCGCCCCGACATGCGCCTCCTGACGCTGACCGGGCCGGGCGGCGCGGGGAAGACGCGGCTGGCGCTGGCCGTCGCGGCGGACCTCGGCGCGACCTTCGGCGGCGAGGTCTACTGGGTCGACCTCGCGCCGCTGGCCGACCCCGCGCTCGTCGCCACCGCGCTGGCCGGGGCGCTCGGCGTCGCCGCCGGCGAGCCGTCGCCGCTGGCCGCCGCCCAGTGGGCGCTGCGCGACCGCCGGGCGCTGGTGCTGCTCGACAACTTCGAGCACCTGCTGCCGGCCGCGCCGCTGCTCGGGGAGATCCTGGCCGCCTGCCCCGCGATGCAACTGCTCGTCACCAGCCGCGCCCCCCTACGCCTGCGCTGGGAGCAGGTGCTGGCCGTGCCGCCGCTGCCGGTCCCCGACCCCGCCCAGCCCGCGGACCCCGCCACGCTGGCCGCGGTGCCCTCGGTGGCGCTCTTCGTCAGCCGCGCGCGGGCGGCCCGGCCCGACTTCGCCCTCGACGAGGGCAACGCGGAGGCCGTGGCCGAACTCTGCGCGCGCCTGGACGGACTACCCCTGGCGCTCGAGCTGGCCGCCGCGCGCAGCCGGATCCTCTCGCCGCGCGCGATGCTAGCGCGCCTGCGCGAGCGCTCCGATTTCCTGGACGCGCGCGGCGCCGATTACCCCGCCCGGCAGCAGACCCTGCGGGCGGCGGTGGCCTGGAGTTACGACCTCCTCCCGCCCGCGGAGCAGGCCCTCTTCCGCTGCCTGGCGGTCTTCGCCGGGAGTTGGACGCTGGAGGCCGCGGAGGCGCTCTGCGCCGGGGACGACGGGGGGCGCGGCCTGCTTGACCGGGTCGAGGCGCTGGCGGACAGCAGTCTGCTCCAGGCCGAGGAGGCTGGGGACGAGCCGCGCTTCCGCATGCTGGCGACGGTCCGCGAGCACGCGCGCGAGTGGCTGGCGGCGAGCGGCGAGCTGCCGGACGCGCGGCACCGGCACGCGGCCTACTTCCTGGCGCTGGCCGAGCGCGCCGTGCCCCACCTGACCGGCCGGCAGCAACTCGCCTGGCTGGACCGCCTGGAGCGCGACCGCGACAACCTGCGCGCGGCGCTGCGCTGGGCGCTCGAGGCCGGCGACGCCGCGACCGGCCTGCGCCTCGGCGCGGCGCTGTGGTGGTTCTGGTACGTCCGCGGCCACCTGCACGAGGGGCGGCGCCGGCTGGCGGCGCTGCTGACGCTGCCGGCGCCGGACGGCGGCCAGGTCGCGGCGGCGCGGGCGCGGGTGGTGCTCGGGCTGGGCGTCCTGGCGTCGCAGCAGGGCGACCGCGCCGAGGGGGCCGCGCGCTGCGCCGAGGCCCTGGTGCTCTGCCAGGCGCTGGGCGACCGCGAGGGCGCCTGCCTGGCGCTCAACGCGCTCGGCAACCTCGCCAACCAGGCGGGCGACCACCGGGCCGCGGCGGCGCGATACGCGGAGAGCCTGGCGCTGGCGCGCGAACTCGGCGACCCCTGGCGGATCGCACTGGCGCTGCACAACCTCGGCGTCGCGACCGAGGGGCAGGGCGATTATGCGCGCGCGGCGGCGCGCTACGAGGAGAGCGTCGCGCTCTTCCGCGACCTCGGCGACGAGCAGGGGGTCGCGCACGGCCTCGCCAATCTCGGCCAGGCCGTCGAGGAACAGGGCGACCGCGCGCGGGCGGCCGCGCTCTATGCCGAGAGCCTGGCGCTCTTCCACCTGCTGGGCGAGCGCTGGCCGCTGGCGCGGGCGCTGACCGTCCTCGCGCGCGCCGCGGCCGGGCGGGGGCCGGCCGGCGCGGCGCGCGCGGCGCGGCTCTTCGGCGCGGCCGAGGCGCTGCGCGCGGCGATCGGGACGGCGGCCGACGCCCTCTCCCCGACCGAGCGCGCCCGGGACGAGCGTGCCATCGCCGCGGCGCGCGCCGCGCTGGGCGCGCGGGCGTTCGCCAACGCCTGGGCGGCGGGGCGCGCCATGACGCTCGACGCCGCCGTCGCCGAGGCGTCGAACCCGCTCCCCGAGGAGGCCGCGGCGCCGGCGGAGCGGTCGGCCCTGACGCGGCGCGAGCGCGAGATCGTCGCGCTGGTCGCGCGCGGGCTGACCAACCGCCAGATCGCCGACGCCCTCTCCATCGCCGAGCGCACGGTCGACACGCACATGAGCCACGTCCTCGGCAAACTCGGCCTCGCCTCGCGCGCGCAGGTCGCCGCCTGGGCGACCGAGCAGCGCCTCGGCGCGAACGAGTGATGAGTGGCGAGTGACGAGTGACGAGGGACTTCCGTCCTGACCGTCTGTCGCCCCACCCCCCGTAGGGGGTTCTCTCTCCGAAAATACGTACCGAAAATACGCCTTTCCACGGATATCAGACGGCGCCGCCATCCCGTATGCTGGTGCCGCTAAGAGGTCTATGCCGCCACGCGGCCGGTCGCGGTCGCGACGGCGCGCGGCGCGCGCGACCGTCGCCCGGGGCGGCCACGGCCGCCGCCGGCCTGTCGTTTATGGCTACTGGAAATGGCCTGGCCCAAGGGGTTTGCCTGATGACGAGTCTCGATACCCGCCATCCCGAGGCCGAGAGCGCCGACGAACGAGAGATCCAGGACCTCGTCGCCCGCGCGCGGGCGGGGGATCGCGCGGCGTTCGCGCGGTTGGTGGAGCGGCACAAGCGGCTGGTCTACGGGCTGGCCTACCGCCTCTTGGGCGACGCGGCCGACGCCGAGGACGCCGCCCAGGAGACCTTCGTGCGCGCCTACAC
>DASSSV010000187.1:0-8315 GCA_035708265.1 Thermomicrobiales bacterium
CCGCCCACCCCTCGTCATTAGTCATTCGTCATTTGCCGGCGCGTAGCGCCCCAGCCAGGCCAGCATCCGCTCCAGCCGGTCGACGCGGTGCTTCGGCTGGCCGGCGACGGCGTGGTTGTGGCTCTCGTCGGGGTAGCGGACGAGCTCGGCCGGGACGCCGTTGCGTTTGAGGGTGATGAAGACCTGCTCCGACTGCTCGATCGGGCAGCGCAGGTCCCGCTCCCCGCAGATGATCAGCGCGGGCGTCGTCGCGCGGTCCATCGTCGTGATCGGCGAGCAGCGGGCGTAGGTCTCGGGGTCCTCGCGCGGCGTCTTGCCGCCCATCTCCCAGGCGCCGAAGGTCTGGCCGATGTCGCTGGTGCCCCAGAAGGAGGACAGGTTGCTGACGACGCGCTCGGTGACGATCGCCTTGAAGCGGTCAGTGTGGCCGAGGAGCCAGCAGGTCATGTAGCCGCCGTAGGAGGCGCCGCCCGCGGCCAGCCGCTCCGGGTCCACGCAGCCCTGGCCGATGACGTAATCCACGCCGGCCATGATGTCCTGGTAGTCGAGGTTGCCCCAGTCGGCGCGGATGGCGTGGGCGAAGTCCTGCCCGTAGCCCTGCGAACCGCGCGGGTTGACGTAGAGGAGCACGTAGCCCTGCGCCACGAGCAGTTGGAACTCGTGCGAGAAGGCGTTGCCGTAGGTGCCGTGCGGCCCGCCGTGGATCTTCAGCACCAGCGGGTACTTGCGCGCCGGGTCGAAGCCGGCCGGCTTGATGACCCAGCCCTCGATCCGCTGGCCATCCGCGCTCGTGTACTCGATCCGCTCGGCCGGTTGGAGCGCCAGTTCGCCCAGCAGCGCCTCGTTGTGCCGCGTGATCTGCCGCTCATTGCCGCCGTCGCCGTCCGCGACGACGATCTCGCCCGGCAGCGTCGGCGTCGAGACGGCGAAGGCGATCGTCCGGCCGTCGCGCGAGGTGCTGAACGCGGCGCAGGCGCGCTCGCCGCCGATCACGGTCGCGATCTCGCCGTCAAGCGTGGCGCGGTAGATCGCGGTGTTGCCGCCGTCGGTCGAGACGAAGAGGACACTCCGGCCGTCCGGCGCCCAGACCGGGCGCTGGCCGTCGAAGCCCATCCGGGTGTCGCCCATCACCGCATTGCCGACGCTGCGGTCGAAGCCGGCGGTCAGGTCGCGCGCCGCGCCGCCCGCGGCCGGGACGACCAGCAAGCGATTATTCGCGCCCGGCATGTGGCCGCGCTCGTGGCCGATGTAGGCGAGCGATTGCCCATCCGGCGACCACGCCGGCAGGGAGACCGGGCCGCGCCCGCTCGTCACCTTGCGCGGCTCGCCGCCCGCGACCGGCACGACCCAGAGGTCGTTGACGTCGCTGGTGTCGCGGTCGTCGTCGCGGTTGGCGCAGAAGGCGATCTGCGCGCCGTCGGGCGACCAGGCCGGCGTGTTGTCGTTCCAGTCGCCGGAGGTCAGTTGCCGCGCCTCGCCGCCCTCGGCCGGGACGAGGAAGAGGTGGCGGCGCTTCTCGTCGAAGAAGCCCTCGCCGTCCATCTTGTGCTTGATCCGGTCGATCACCAGCGGCGGCTTGTAGGCGCCGCCCTTGCCCTCCGGCTTCTCGTCCGCGCCCTGGCCCTCGGCCACCTTCGAGGTGTAGAGGATCGTCGCGCCGTCCGGCGACCAGAGCGGGCTAGCGGCCCCCTCGGGCGCGTCGGTCACCTTGCGCGCCTCGCCGCCGGCGAGGTCGAGGACGTAGACCTGCGGCTTGCCGGCGCGGTCGGAGACGAAGGCGAGTTTGGCGCCGTCGGGCGACCAGCGCGGCTGGGTGTCCTTCTTCGGCCCGGCGGTGAACTGCCGGGGCTCGGCCGAGCCGTCGGTCGGCGCGACGTAGATCGTCGAGCGGTACTCGTTGTCGTCGCCCTCGGCGTGGATCGTCGTGACGACGTAGGTGACCCGCGCGCCGTCCGGGCTGACTTGCGGCGGCCCGACCAGCCGGAGCCGGCAGAGGTCTTCGATGGTGATCGGCCGGCGCGTCTCTGCTGCCATGCTGTCCCTCCCCGCACGTCCCGCCGGCCCACCCCGGCCGGCGACCGGGGGCGAGTATAGCACCGGGATACGCCCTCACCCCCAATTCTCCCCTCTCCCAATCCTGGGCGAGGGGGGGCCTGCATCAGACGGGGTGCTGCTCTTCCAGTCCACCCGCTATGAGAACACCCATTCGTCCTCCGCGCCACTCCCCCTCGCCCAGGATTGGGAGAGGGGGTCGGGGGGTGAGGGCCGCCGGGCCGGTGTATCATGTTCCGGGCGGCGCTGGACCGCGCGGACGGGCGCAGGAGGACGGGGAGCGGCGATGAACGTGCTGGTGGTCGGGGGCGGGGCGCGCGAGCACGCGCTGGCCTGGAAACTGGCGCAGAGCCCGCGCTGCACGCGGCTCTACTGTGCGCCGGGCAACTACGGGACCGGACTGCTCGCCGAGAACCTGCCGGTGGCGGCGAACGATATCGATGGCTTGCTCAACTCTGCGCAGGAGCGAGGAATCGACCTGACGGTCGTCGGGCCGGAGGAGCCGCTGGCGCGCGGGATCGTCGACCGCTTCCGCGAGCGCGGGCTGGCGATCGTCGGGCCGACGCGGGCGGCGGCGCGGATCGAGAGCAGCAAGTGGTGGGCGAAGGAGATCATGCGCGAGACCGGCGTGCCGACCGGCCGCGCCGCCCGCTTCACCGACCCCGCGGCGGCGCGCGAATACCTCGACACGACCGCCTACCCCGCCGTCCTCAAGGCCGACGGCCTGGCCGCGGGCAAGGGCGTGGCGATCGTCCACGACCGCGCCGCGGCGGACGAGGCGGTGCGCGCCTTCATGGAGGAAGGCGCGCTCGGCGCGCCGGTCGAGACGCTGCTGGTCGAGGAGTTCTTAGAGGGGACCGAGGTCTCGCTCCTCGCGCTGACCGACGGCGACACGGTCCTGCCCCTCTTGCCGGCCTGCGACTACAAGCGGGTCGGCGACGGCGACGCCGGGCCGAACACCGGCGGGATGGGCGTCTACGCGCCGACACGCCTGCTGGACGCGGCGGCGGCGGCGGCGCTGACGAAGCGGATCCTCCTCCCCGTCGTGAAGCGCATGGCGCGCAAGGGCGCGCCCTACAGCGGCGTCCTCTACTCCGGGCTGATCCTCACCGCGCGCGGGCCGCAGGTGCTCGAGTTCAACTGCCGCTTCGGCGACCCCGAGACCGAGGTGATCCTGCCCCTGCTGCGCTCCGACCTGCTCGACACCCTCGTGGCCCTGACCGAGGGCCGATTGCGCGACGTGGCGCTCGACTGGGACGACGGCGCGGCGGTCGGCGTCGTCCTCGCCTCGGGCGGCTACCCCGGCCCCTACGAGACCGGCCTGCCGATCGCCGGGCTCGACGCGCTCGACCCCGACGCCCTCGTCTTCCATGCAGGGACGGCGGCCGGGCCGGGCGGCGGGCCGGTCACGGCCGGGGGGCGCGTGCTGACGGTCGTCGGGCGCGGCCCGACGCTGGCCACCGCGCGCGACCGCGCCTACGCCGACGCCGCGCGCATCGCCTTCGCCGGCCGCCACCTGCGCCACGACATCGCCCTGCGAGAGATCTGATGGCCCCGCCACTCGTCGCTCGTTAGCTATCAGCCGTCAGCCATCAGCCATCAGGGGCCTAGCTGGCGACTGACGGCTGACGGCTCCTCGTCATTCGTCCTTCGTCGTTCGTACGTCGTACTTCGTGCCCAGGCTGCCCGCGCCGCCGGCCAGTAGCGCAGGGCCGGCGGCATCAGCGGCAGCAGGCGGCGGACGAGACCGGCCGAGCGGCGGAGCGCGAGTTCCCGCCGCGCGTCCCAGGGGAACCCGTAGGCGTCGCGGATGTGCGGCGGCAGCAGGCCGACCGTCGGCAGGCGCACCAGCGCCAGGAAAGGCCGGACCGGGGGCGGGCTGGGCGGGTAGACGACCGCGCGCGCCAGCGTGCGCGCGATGTCGCTCACCGCGATCGCGCCGCTCGCCTCCATCTCGTCCATGTAGGCGCGGAGCGCCGCCGTGCTCGCCGGCAGATAGCCGTCGGGGATGCCGAGGAGCGGCGCGATGCCGGTCGACTCGGCGCAGTAGCGCTCGCGCACGGCCGGCGCGAGCGGGCGGACGTAGCGCTCGTAGATCAGCAGGGTCGAGTCGAGCAGCGTGGCATGGACCCAGCGCAGCAGCGCGGGGTCGTGGGCGGAGTAGGGCGTGCCGGCCGGGAAGCGGCCGGTCGCGGCGGGGAGCCGCCCGTGGACGCGGTCGTGGATCGCGTTGATCCCGGCCGCGGCGTGCGCCGCCTCGTCCGGCGTGCCGAAGGTCAGCGCGAGCATCGCGCCGATGGTGTGCTCCAGCCGGCGGCGGCGCCCGGCGGTCTGCCGGAGGAAGCCGCTGTGCTCGGCGACGCCGGCGGCGACGAGAGGGTGGGCGAACTGCAGCAGGATCGCGCGGCCCCAGGCGAGCACCGCCAGCCGCTCACCGTGCAGCAGCCAGGCGGTGTAGGGGATCGGGCCCGCACCGGCGGGCGGGGGGTCCTCCTGATGGTCGGGCGGGCGCGTAGGTAGGGCTATCCGGGACATGGTTCCTGATGTGGGCGGCATTGCTACCGGGCCGGCGCGCGGCGTCTCGCGCGCCGGCCTCTACCTAATCATGACGCCGCGGCCGGGCGGCCGGTTGCCGGCGCCTGGTCCATGCTGGTGTCCGCCACGCCGTCGGGCACCGGGGCGAACGGGGCGCCGATGAGGTGCATCTGCTGGGGGTGCTCACGGAGAGCGCGGACGGCCCGCTGGAACGCGGCGGGCCGCTCGCGGCGGGTGTAGGCGAGCAATCGCAGCACATCGGGGCGGCTCATCAGGCTCGGGTCGGCGCTGTCGAGGCCGAGCGCGCTCGCGATGTCGGCGAACGAGAGTTCCTCCGCTCCGTAGGAACCGGCGAGCACGCTGGCGAGCAGGCCACGCTCGCCGTCGGGGAGGTCGTGGACGACCGCGCGGGCCCCCTGCTCGAAGCCGTCGGCGTCGAGGGCCAGGAGGGTATCCGCCAGGGCATCGAGCGCACTGATCCTCTCCGTCATCCGTCGTCCCCTTTCCGTTCGTGAGGAACCGCGATGGGCCGGTGTCGCGCGGCCGCGCTCGCCATCACGCCGCGTAGCGGGCGGTGCAAGTTCCGTGCCCGGCGCGGGCCCGCGGTCCTTCCAATCCTGGGAGGACCAGTCTTGGGCGCCGTAGGGGCGGGCGCGGGCGCACCGGCCTGGCCCGATCGATCGCGCTCCCCATCGCTACGGCATGTGGGATTGGTTCCCCCCAGGATTGGGGGGACAGGGGGACGAATACCCCGCTCCCATGCACCCGCCGCCCCCGGCCGGGCGTACAATAGGTGGGACCGGGCGAGGATCGACCGCGGCACGCCGCCGCGCGACAGGAAGGGCGGGCCGGCGCCGGCATGAGAGGCATCGCGCGCGCCTTGCTCGCCCTCGCGGTCGTCGCCGGCCTGCTGGCGGCCTGCGGCGGGGGCGCGCCGGCCCTGCCCGCGCCCGGCCCGCCGCCTGCCACGGCGCCGCCCGCGCCCCCGCCGGCGCCCGGCGACGTCAACCTCGACCTCGCCACCCAGGCAGCAATTGCCCGCGCCCGGCGGGTCGTCTTCCTCGTCCCCTTCGCCCACTGGGACACCGACTGGCACGGCACGTTCGACGACTACGCGCCGCGCGCCGACCAGGACATCCTCGACGCCATCGCGCTCGCGCAGCGAGACCCGCAGTTCCGCTTCACCTTCGAGCAGGTGCTCTTCGTCCAGCACTTCTGGGAGCGCTACCCGCTGGAGCACGACGCGCTCAGCGCGCTCGTGCGCAAGGGGCAACTGACCTTCGCCTGGGGCGGCATCACCCAGCCGGAGACGAGCCTGGTCGCGCCGGAGATCCAGGTGCGCAACCTGCAACTCGGCCGCGACTGGCTCGCGCAAACCTTCGGCATCGCCCCGCCCGAGACGGCCTGGCAATCCGACGCCTTCGGCAACTCCGCCGCCTTACCCGTCTTCCTCAGCGACTTCCAGATCCCCTCCCTCTTCATGGGCCGGGTGACGACGCTCTGCGCGCAGCGCCCGTGTGTCAATCCCCTCCCGGCGGCCTTCTACTGGCAGAGCCCGGTAGACCCGTCGCGGCGCGTCCTGGCGACCCACCTGACCTACTCCGAGGCGTACCAGGCGCTCGAAGGCAAGGACGAGGCCGGGCAACTGGCCGCGCTCCGCGGCGTGATCGCCAAGGAGACGCCGCGCGCGCCCGGCAAGTACCTCTTCCTGCCGCTCGGCGACGACTTCACCTCGCCCCTGCCCGACCTGCCCGACCTCGTCGCCCGCTGGAACGCCGCGAACCCCGACACCGCGCTGGTGATGGCCGACCCCGCGACCGCCTTCCGCTACCTGGCGACCGAGCCATTGCCGGTCATCGCGACCGACCGCAACCCCGCCTGGCAGTCCTACTACGGCACGCGCCCCGAGGCGAAGGTCGCCGACAAGGAGAGCGCGTTCTTCCTCACCGCGGCCGACAAGTTCTCCCTCCTAATCGACCGGCCGCCGGCCACGCTCGCGCCGGGCTGGCGGGCCGCCGCGATCGACGCCCACTACGACAACGTCGGCGCGGTCAGCTACGACGCCGTCTGGGCCGAGAGCCAGTGGCCGCGCTTCGAGGAGGCGGTCATGGCCGGCGCGGACGCGCTCGGCGACACGCTCGCGCAGGTCGCGAGCGGCGTCCCCGCGCCGCTGGTCCTCTTCAACCCGTCGTCCTGGCCGCGCGGCGGCGTGGTCGAGCTGCGGGGCGCGCTGCCGGACGCGGTGACGAGCGGGCTGCCGCCGCCGGTGCAGCGCCTCGGGCCGGGCGAGGTCGCCTTCTGGGCCGCCCCGGTGCCGCCGATCGGCTTCGCCGCGCCGGCCGCCGCGCCCGCGCCCCGGCCGGTCGCGGTGACGCGCGACGGCGCGGCGGTGACGCTCGACAACGGTCTGACGCGGGTGACGCTCGACGGCGCGCGGGGCGGGGCCTTCACCAGCCTGCGCCTCGACGGCGGCCCGGAACTGCTGGCCACGCCGGGCGACGACGTCCTCCTCATCGAGGACAACGGCGACATCTACGGCTCGAACTTCGGCGCCGTGCGCGCCCGCGAGAGCGACACCGCCGCGACGCTCACCGTCCTGGCGGCCGGACCGCTCGTCGCGCGCGTGTATGCGACCTTCACCGTCGACGGCGAGACGGTGACCAAGACGGTCGAACTCGACGCCGGCGACCCGCAGGTCGCGGTGACGCTCGCGGTCGCCGCGCGGCCGCAGACGAGCGCGCTGGTGCAGACGCCGACGACGCTCGCCGCGACGGCGCGCACCGACGACACCGGCTTCGGCGCGCTGACGCATCCCGTGGACGACACTCCCATCACCCCCGGCACGAGCACCTACCGGCGCAAGGTCTTCTACCCGATCGAGTCCTGGGCCGACGTCTCGGCCGGCGGCGCCGGCCTGATGCTCCTGACGCACGGGCTCCAGGGGCTCGGCGGCACGCGCACGCTCAACCTGCTCCTCGCCCGCGACGTCGACGATGGCGGCCGGCCCGACAGCGAGGGTGTGACCGACACCGCGACCCATACCCTCCACTACGCCTACCTGCCCCACGCCGGGACTGCGCTCGACGCGCGGGCCTGGCTCGCCGCCGCCGCCTTCAACCAGCCGCTCATCCCCGCCTGGCGCGCGGGGGACGCTGTCCAGGTGCAGTTGCCCTTCCCTGACGGCGCGGCCGCGGGCGTGCCGGGCCGGTACCCGCTCGCGACCGGCGCCCGCGCCTTCCCGACCTCGTTCAGCCTGCTCGCCGCCGCGGGCGGCGTCGTGGCCGACCTCTACCGCGACGGTGCACGGGTGGACGCGGTCGTCCTCGCCCCCGACCCGGCCGGGGCGGTCACGCTCACCGGGCGACAGACCCTCCCGCCCGCCGCGGTGACGGTGCTCCCGGTGGACTTGCCGGCGTTGCGCGCGGCGCGCCGGGCCGCTACGATTTCGGCGCGCCCCGCGTCGGGCGGGAGTCTGAAGGGAGGGCCATGAAGGTCACGCAGTGGTACGTGGGGGTGGCGGCGCTCTTCGTCACCTGCCTCATCGCCGCCAACGTCGTCGCCGTCAAGCTCGTCGCCCTCGGCCCGCTGGTCGTCCCGGCCGGCGTCGTCGTCTTCCCGGTCGGCTATATCCTGGGGGATGTGCTGACCGAGGTCTACGGCTTCCGCCGCGCGCGTACCGTCATCTGGCTCGGCTTCGGCTGCAACCTCCTCTTCGTCGCCGCCGCCTG
>DASSSV010000188.1:0-4373 GCA_035708265.1 Thermomicrobiales bacterium
TTCCCAGACACACTCTCAGACATTCGACATCCCCGCGCAGGTGCGCGACATCGCCAATCCAGGCGCCGCTACTCACCCGAGGGCGCCAACCGCGAGCGTCGCCTCGGCGCCGAAGAAGGTCCCGACGCGCCCGGCCTCGGCGTCGAGCAGACGGCGCTGCGCGGCGGTGAGCCGGCCGAAGAGCTCCACGCGCACTTCGATCCGCCCGCCGCGCTTGCGCCACGCCCACATGCCGGCGACGACCCCGTCGATCAGCACCACCGGCAGGCCGGTCGCGCCCTCGAAGCGCCCGCGCCCGTATGCGGAGACCCGCGCCCGCGCGGCCTCCGGCACGACGCGCTCGCGCTGGCCGCAGCCGAGGATGTAGCAGTCGTATTGCGGCAGCAGGAAGAGCGAGGGGCCGGCCGGTTCCCACACGGCCGCGGCGTCCACGGCCAGCACCCAGGCGCGTTTGCCCTCGACGGCGACTTCGGCCAGTTCGCCGGCGAGCGATTCCAGCACGCGGCGCGCCACGGCGGGCGACAGCCGGAACCAGCGCGCGAAGTCCTGGGCCGTGACGGGGCCATACGCGGCGACGTAGCGGCGGCAGATGTCGGCGAGGGCCGCGCCGGGGTCGAGGTCCCGCCAGGGGCCGGCCCATTGGTCGGGGCGGACGAACGTCACCTTGCTGCCCCGGTTCGGGCCGAAACAGAGGCGGCCGGCGTAGGCGGCCGGCGCGAGCAGTTCGCCCCAGGCCGACATCAGCGGCTCCCGCGCCCACGCGCCGACGCGACCCGCCACCGCGCCGGCGAGTTCTTCCCGCGTCAGGCACCGGCCGTCGAGGGTGTCCCCGATGGCCGCGAGGAGGTCGTCGGCCTGCGCCGGGGTCAGGCCGGCCGCCTCGTACCACGGTGGTTCGCGGAGCGACGCGGCCGCGCGCATCGCCGCCATCCACAGCGGCAACTCCCCGGCCGGGAGCAGGTGCAACGTCCCTCGCGGGCCGTAGGTCTTGACCAGCCGCCGCTCTTCCCAGAGTGCCGCCCGGACGTCCCGCTGCGTCACCCCGGCGACCCTCGCCCCGATCGCGAGTTCCGCCGCGCTGCCGACCTGCGCCTGGATGCCGCACACCGCGCCGACGACATCGGGCAACACCGCGCGCGGCGCGGGCGCGAGGAGCCGCTGCCGCGCGAGCCGCCGCCCGCAGACCTCATCCCAGGTGAGAGACCTCCGATCCTCAGCCTTACTCATGGCCATGGGGCTGGCGACTGAAGCCGCGCCTGAAGACGCCTGGCGGCGCGACGAAGGCCGCCGGCGCGGCCTGGATTCCAGCCCAGCCCGGCGCAGGCCGGGCTTCGTGGCCGCAGGTCTTCAGGCGCGCCTTCAGGCGCCGGCCCATGCCCCGACGACGGAGGCTAGCCTTGCGCCGGTACGGCCGCTGCGGGATTATGGTCGGCGACCGCCCTGGGAGGGAAACGCGATGCCAACCGACTACATCGCCGCCGCGATGCGCCACGCGCGCTACGAACTCCTGCCCGAAGATGAAGGCTTCTACGGGCACATCCCCGAACTCCCCGGCGTCTGGGCCAACGCCGACTCGCTAGAAGACACCCACGCGGACCTGCGCGAAGCGCTCGAAGGCTGGATCACTTTAGCGTTGGCGTTGCACAATCCCATCCCTTCCATCGAGGGGGTCGAAGCAACCACCCCCTGATGGGGATTTCCGTGCGGGCCGACCGGGCGCTGGCTCTTACAGCGCCCGCCGATACTTCTGCGCGTGCTCGGTCCCCCGGAAGGTCGCCTCCAGGTCGGCCATGACGCACCGGCCCAGCGCTTGCGCCGCCGCGATGCGATCTTCCAGCGATGGGGCAGTCAGCGCGCGGGCGTAGCGCGCGGCGGCGTCGCAGGGCAGCGCAAGGTCGCGGCCGAGGAGCCACCAGCCGGGCGCCGGGGCGACGCCGGCGAGCGCCAGGGCGGCGGGCACAGCGAACCAGGTGATGACGCTCGCCTCCAGTGCCCGTCGCACCGGGTCGCCGGCCCACTCCGCCTTCGCGAACTTCCCGAAGCCGTAGAGGACCTGCCGGTGAAGCTCGGCCGCCTCGGCGGGACCGGGGACGGCGCGACGCGCGAGCGCGGGCGGCGCGAGCGGCGGATCATCGGGCAACGGCGGCCGCGCCAGGGGCCCGCCGAGCGCCAGTTCCGCGAGCGCGAACGCGGCGTCGAGACGTTCGTCCAGGCCGTCGCCCGCGTGCCAGCGCGCGAAGGGGGTCGCCGCGTCGAACGGCAGGGCGGCGGCGCGGAGCGCGTCGTGCCAGTGGACCTCGCGCAGCGGCCCGACGCCGACCGCCGCGAGGCAGAGTTTGGCCGCGTTCCAGACGAGGTTCCCGCCCGCCTCGGCCATCGCGACCGGCTCTCCGTCGCGCACCGCCGAACGGTAGAAGCGGGCCGCGCCTCGGATCTGCTCGCGCAATTCGTCCTGCTCGCGCGCCGCAGGGACGTGGCGGGGATAGCAGTGGCGCGCGACGTCCTCGACCCGCCCTTCGCAGGCCGGATCGCCCGCCAGCGTCGCCAGTTCGCGGCAGGCGTCGCACCGCATCCCGTCGGTCGCCAGCGCGTCTTCCAGATCTGGCAGCGTCGTGTAGGCGACATCGAAGGTCAGCCAGGCGACGTCGAAGATGTCCTTGCGCGCGGGGCCGTCGTCTACGATCACCAGCAGATCGACGTCGGAGCGCGGCCAGGCGCGGCCGGCCGCCCGGCTGCCGCCGAGCAGAACCGCCCGCGCGCCCGGCTCCGCGGCGATGCTCGCGACCACCGCGTCGATCCAGCCATCGGCCAGCGCGGTCAGCGCGGCCTCATCCAGCCCCAGCGCCATACGACTCTCCGAACGGTTTGCGTGGCGCTCTCCCCCTCTCCCAGCATTGGGAGAGCGGGTGCCCTCTGGGCGTGGGGGGTGAGGGCGAAACCGCCACGCCCTACACCAGCCCCAGATGCTCGTCGATCTCGCGCTGGTACGCATCGACCGCGCCCGACTCGACCTCGGCGATCGTCACCGGACGGCCGGCGCGGTCGGACTCGAAGAGGGCGTAGACGAGCGCGACGTCGCGCTTCGCCACCGCGCCGTCAACCTCCGGTGCGGCGCCCGTGCGGACGCACGCGGCCAGTTCGTGGTACTCCAGCGCGATGATCTTGCGGTCGGTCGTCGGGAAGTCGAACTCGTAGGTCCAGACGCGCTCGCCGCCGAAGAGCGCGGCCGCGGCCGGGTCGAGGCGGTAGTCCGGCACATAGTCCAGAATCCGCCCGTCCACGATATCGGTGCCGTCATCGAGCGTCAGGCGGATCGGCCGGCCGTTGCGGTCGCCAGGCGCGGCGAGCGAGCCGCGCGTGCCGAAGACCATGCGGTGGTGGAAGGGCTGGCCGTGCCCGGCGTAGTGCCCGACCCACTGGCCGAGCGCGCCATTCGCGAACGCGATCGTGCCGAACATCGCGTCCTCGCCGGTCGCCGTGACCATGTCGGGCAGCAGATCGGCCCACTGCTGGTAGAAGCCGCCCGGCCCGGCGGTGTCGCGCTTGACGCGCACCGGCTCGTAGAGGCGCACCTGGCCGTAGACGCTGGCGGCATCGCCGAAGTAGTACTGGAGGATGTCGGCGTTGTGGACGCCGGCGTCGAGCGTCAGCGCGCCGCTGAGCTTCTGGTGGCGCCAGGGCGTGATGAAGAGATTGTCGCGCCCGCCGACGCCGGTCTCCATGATGAACTGCCGCTGGCCGATCGCGCCGGCGTCGAGCAGCGCGCGCGCCAGCCGGTTGATCGGGTCGCGGCGGTAGTTCTCCGCCACCGAGAGGAGCTTCCCCGCGCGCGCCGCCGCGGCGATGACGCGGTCGCAGCCGCGGATCGTCAGCGCCAGCGGCTTCTCGCAGAGCGTGTGCAGGCCGAGGTCGAGCAGCGCCGCGGCGACCGCGTGGTGCGAGCCGGTGTCGGTCGTGCAGTCGGCCGCCTCCAGCCCCTCGGCCTCGCGCGCCATCGTCGCCATGTCTCGAAAAACCCGCGGCCGGCTCCCCAGCAGCGCCCGCGCCTCGTCGGCTAGCGCCTCGGCGTTGCGCTCGTTGAGGTCGCACACGGCGACCAATTCGACGTTGTTGTGGTCGGTGCGCGCGAGTTCCGCCAGGCCGGCGAGGTGCCGCCGCCCCATCCCGCCGCAGCCCACGATCGCCAGCCGCACCCGCTCGGCCATCTCCCGCCCTCCCCGTCGTGCTCCATCCGCCAGCCGCGCCATCATGGCGCGCCCCCGCCGCCGCGTCAACCAGGACGTTCACCGCAGAGGCGCAGAGGGCGCAGAGAACGGGGAGACCAGACGCAGGAGGAAGTACGAAGGACGGGGTACGCAGGACGAGTTAATGAC
>DASSSV010000189.1:0-4077 GCA_035708265.1 Thermomicrobiales bacterium
TGCTCCAGCAGCCTTCCCCTCGCGACGCGCCCGCGGGGGACTTCGCGCCCCATGGTCGAGCACGACTGGCGGGCGCTGCCCGCCGTCCGGCGCTCCACCCTCTACGCTTCACGCTCCACGATCATCGCGATCCCCTGGCCGCCGCCGATGCAGAGCGCGGCGAGACCGCGGCGCGCGCCGCGCTTCGCCATCGCGTAGAGCAGCGTCACCAGGATGCGCGCGCCGCTCGCGCCGATCGGGTGGCCCAGCGCGATCGCGCCGCCGTGGACGTTCGTCTTCTCGGCCGGCAGGCCCAGCTCGGCGCAAACGGCGCACGACTGCGCGGCGAAGGCCTCGTTCAGCTCGATCAGATCGATGTCGTCGAGCGTCAGGTCGGCCTTCTTCAGCGCCCGGCGGATCGCCGGCACCGGCCCCATGCCCATGATCCGCGGCTCGACGCCCGCCGATGCGTAGGCGACGACGCGCGCCTGCGGCGTGACGCCCAGCGCCCGCGCCCGCTCCGCGCTCAGCACGACCACCGCCGCCGCGCCGTCGTTCAGGCCGGAGGCGTTGCCCGCGGTGACAGTGCCACCCTCCCGCTTGAAGGCGGTGCGCAGCGTGGCGAGCGTCTCCGCGGTCGTGCCGGGCTTGGGGAATTCGTCCTGCGCGAAGAGGCGCGTCGTGCCCCGCGGCCCGGGCGTCTCCACCGGCACGATCTCGTCCGCGAACGCGCCCGCCTCGATCGCCCGCGCCGCCCGCTCCTGGCTGCGCGTGGCGAAGGCGTCCTGCGCCTCGCGGCCGACGCCGTACTCCGCGGCGATGTTCTCGGCGGTGACGCCCATGTGGTAGCCGTGGAAGGCGTCGAGCAGCCCGTCTTTGAGCATGCTGTCCACGAGCGCGCCGTCGCCGAGGCGGTAGCCGTAGCGCGCCTTCTCGACCAGGTAGGGCGCGCGGCTCATGTTCTCCATCCCGCCCGCCACCACGACCTCCGCGTCGCCGAGCATCACCGCGCCGGCGGCGAGCGCCACCGTCTTGAGCCCGGAGCCGCAGAGTTTGTTGACCGAGGTCGCCGGCACCTCGACCGGCAGCCCCACGCCGAGCGCCGCCTGGCGCGCCGGGTTCTGGCCGAGCCCGGCCGACAGGATGATCCCCATCAGCACTTCGTCGACCGCGTCCGGCGCGACCCCCGCGCGCTGCAGCGCCTCCTTGATGACCGCGCTGCCCAGCGTCGTCGCCGGCACCTCGGCGAGCGCCCCGCCGAAGGAGCCGATCGGAGTCCGCACGGCGCCGGCGATGACCGCCTCGCGTCTCTCTGCCACGGTGGGGCCTCCTTCCTCGCGTACCCGGCACGGGTGTCCCGGCCCGCCCGCCGGCGCCGCGCCCGCTCCCCCTATGATGCCACACTGGGAGGTGGGTTTGAAGATTGAGGATGACAGATTGCAGATCGGGGCTGAGGCGCCCGCGACCCCGGCGCGGAGAGCGGAGGCCGGGACACGCCGTTCGCTGGCCGGAATCTGCAATCTACAATCCGCAATCAGTGACCGAATTCATTGACGGAGCCCGACCGCCTGTGCTAGAGTTTGGCGTGCGGCGTCCTCCGGGCGAGGTCGCCATTTCTGGTGTTGGCCCGCCGCGACCCGGCCAGGCACGGCGCGGCCGGGCGACGCCCGGGTGTCCATTCAGTAAGGGGGAGTACCTATAAGCAGACCAGTTCGCGTCAACGAGCGCATTCGCATCCGCGAAGTGCGGCTGATCGACGAAGACGGGCAACAGCTCGGCATCATGCCGACCGTGCAGGCCTTGGGCCTGGCGCGTGAGCGCGGCCTGGACCTGGTCGAAGTCGCGCCCAACGCCATGCCGCCGGTGTGCCGGATCATGGACTACGGCAAGGCGCGCTACGAGCAGTCCCGCAAGGAGCGCGAGTCGCGCAAGCACTCCAAGGCGATCACGGTCAAAGAACTGCGCATGGAGCCGCGCATCGACGAGCACGACCTCGTGACGAAGGGGAAGCGGGCACAGACGTTCCTGGAGGAGGGCGACAAGGTCAAGTTGACCGTCACTTTCCGCGGGCGCTCGATCCTCCACCCCGAGATCGGCCGCGCGCTCCTCGACCGCCTGATCGAGCAACTCGGGCCCTACGGCGCCGTCGAGGCCCCGCCCCGCATGGAGGGGCGCAATATGTCGATGATGATGGCGCCCAAGAAGCAGCAGGGCGGGGGCGGCGCGCCGCGCGAGCCGCAGCGCCCGCGCGAGGAGCGCCCCGCGCCGGAGACACCGGCCTAGCGGGTCGTCAGTTGGTAGTTGTTCGTTGATAGATCGTGCCCCACAGCGATTCGCTGTCGCGCGGACTCTCTAACAACTATCGACCATCAACTATCAACTGGAGTGAGCACGCGATGCCGAAGATGAAGACGCACAAGGGCGCGAAGAAGCGGTTCGACATCACCGGTACCGGCAAGGTCCGGCACGCCAAGGGCCTCAAGAGCCACTTCCGCCGCCGCAAGGCGGCGCGCAACAAGCGGCTCTACGACCGGATGCTGGTCGCCGCGCCGACCGACCAGAAGCGCCTGCGCCGGCTCCTCCCCTACGGGGTCAAGTAAGCGGGCGGCGCCATAGTGGCGGCCGGCGCGACCGGCCGGGGAGCAGGGGAAGGAGAACGCGATGACGCGAGTGAAGCGCGGGGTGGCGAGCCACGCCCGCCACCGCCGGGTGCTCAAGCGGGCCAAGGGCTTCTACGGCACCAGGAACCGCCTCTTCCGGCGCGCCAACGAGGCGCTGCTGTCCTCGATGCAGGACGCCTACCGCGACCGCCGCTCCCGCAAGCGCGACATGCGGCGCCTGTGGATCGTGCGCATCAACGCGGCGGCGCGCATGAACGGCCTGCCCTACGGCCGCTTCATCGAGGGCCTGCGCCGCGCTGGCGTCGCGGTGGACCGCAAGATCCTCGCCGACCTGGCGGTCCACGACGGCGCCGCCTTCGCCCAGGTCGCCGAGGTCGCGCGCGGCGCCCTTCCGGCCGGCGTGGCCGAGCGTGCGGCCGCCCAGGTCCGCGCGTAGCAACACGCGCAACCCATGCAGAGTGCGGCGCGGCGGGAATCACCCGCCGCGCCGTTCCTGTTGTGCCACAAGTGGCCCCCGGGCGGGTCAGACACCCACCCGGCGCTTCCAGTCCTCCGTCCAGGCGCGCATCGCGTCGAAGTCGCGCTCGGCGAACCAGATGCCGGGCCGGCCGAGTTTCGGCGCGAGGTCGCGCACCATCACTGCCCCGGCCCAGGCGTAGAACGGGGCCATGCCGTGAACCGGGCCGGCGACCGCCCGGTAGCCCGCGCGCCAGCCCTGCTCCAGCAGTCGGCGCGCGAGCGCCGCGGCGCGCGACGCGCCGGTCGGCAGCGGGACGAGGCGCAGGATGGTCGTCGTGCGCGCGAGGTCGGCGCGCGGGTCGCCCGCGGCGGCGTTGGCCCAGTCGAGCACCGCCGTCACGCGCCGGCCGTCGGTCATGACGTTGAGCGGGTGGTAGTCGAAGTGGAGCAGCGCGCCACGCCGCGGCGGCAGCGCCCGGAGATGAGCCTGCTGCGCCGCCTCCTCCGGCCCCGCCCACGCGATCCAGCCGTCCGGCTCGCCGCTGAGATCGGCGGGCGCGGCGATGGTGTGCAGGCGCGCCTGCGTCCGGCCGAAGTCGCGGCCGAGCGACCAGACCCGCCAGGGGTGGGCGCTGAGTTCTTCCAGCAGGTTGCGACCGGGGCACCAGGCCAGGAGCAGCGCCGGGCGGTCGCGCCAGGACCCCGCGGCGAAGACCTCCGGCACGGCCAGCCCGCCCGCGCCCGCGGCGCGCATCGCCGCGACCTCGCGGCGGCAGGCGCCGGCCTGCTCCGGCCGGAAGACGCGCAGCGCGGCGACCCGCCCCGGCAGTTCGACGCGCCAGAGCGCCGTGTCCGACCCGCCGCCGACCGGCGTCACCGCGCCCGCGCCGTCCACGCCGAGCGCGGCCAGGATCGCGCGCGGATCCAGCTCGGCGTTGGGCATGGGCGCTCCTGCTAGAGAGACGGTGTGGCGCGGTCACGTCTCCCCCTCCCTCTCCCAGCATTGGGAGAGGGAGGG
>DASSSV010000190.1:0-4282 GCA_035708265.1 Thermomicrobiales bacterium
GACCCGGGCGAGGCGGCCGCGCGCCTGGCCGAACTGACCGCCGCGACGCCGGCGGAGAACCCGCTGGCCCTGCGCGACCTCCTGGCGCTCCGCCCGGCCGGCCCGCCGCTGCCGCTCGCCGCGGTCGAGCCGGTCGAGGCGATCCGCCGCCGCTTTGTCGCCACGGCGATGTCGCTCGGCGCGCTCAGCCCCGAGGCGTACACCACGCTCGCCGCGGCGATGAATCGGATGGGCGCGCGCTCCAATAGCGGCGAGGGCGGTGAGGACCCCGACTGGTACGCGCCGCGCCCGGACGGCGACGTGCGCCACAGCCGGATCAAGCAGGTCGCCTCGGCCCGCTTCGGCGTCACCGCGCGCTATCTGGTCCACGCCGACGAGCTCGAGATCAAGATGGCGCAGGGCTCCAAGCCGGGCGAGGGCGGGCAGTTGCCGGGCCACAAGGTCACGGAGTTGATCGCGCGGCTGCGCCACGCCGTCCCGGGGGTCACGCTGATCTCGCCGCCGCCGCACCACGACATCTACAGCATCGAGGACCTGGCGCAACTGATCTACGACCTGCGCGCCGTCCACCCGCGGGCGAAGGTTGGGGTGAAACTGGTCGCGACGAGCGGCGTCGGCACGATCGCCGCGGGCGTCGCCAAGGCCGGGGCCGACTACGTGCTGATCAGCGGGCACAGCGGCGGCACCGGCGCCTCGCCGCTCGGCTCGATCAAGCACGCCGGCCTGCCCTGGGAACTCGGGGTGGCCGAGGCGCAGCAGACGCTCGCCCGCAACGGCCTCCGGGGGCGGGTCCGCCTGCGCACCGACGGCGGCCTGCGCACGGCGCGCGACGTCGTGGTGGCGGCGCTCCTCGGCGCGGAGGACTACGGCTTCGGGACGGCGGCGCTGGTGTCGCTCGGCTGCGACATGGCCCGCCAGTGCCACCTCAACACCTGCCCGACCGGCATCGCCACGCAGCGGCCCGAGCTGCGCGCGAAGTTCCGCGGCACGCCGGAGCAGGTCGTCCGCTACTTCACCTGGCTGGCCGGGGAGGTGCGCGCGCTGCTGGCCGCGCTCGGCCTGCCGTCGCTCGACGCCGCGGCCGGCCGGGTGGACCTGCTCGGCCCGGCCGCGGGCCTGGTCGGCGGCGCGGCGGCGCTCGACCTCGCGCCGCTCCTGGCGCCGCCCGCGCCCGGCGCGGCGACACGGCAGGACCCGGCCGCGCGCGGGCCGCGGCTCCACTCGCCGCTGGCGACGGCGCTGCTGCGCGAGGCCGAGACCGCGCTCTACGACGGCCGGCCGGTGACGCTGCGCCACGCCATCCAGAACCGGGACCGCGCGATCGGCGCGGAACTGGCCGGCGCGCTGGCCCGACTCGCCGCCGCCGGGGCGGGCCCGGCCGCGCCGATCGAGGCGCGCTTCGCCGGCAGCGCCGGCCAGAGTTTCGGCGCCTTCTGCGTCCCCGGCCTGACGCTGCGCCTCACCGGCGAGGCCAACGACTACGTCGCCAAGGGCATGTCCGGCGGCACCATCGTCATCCGCCCGACATACTACAACACGGCCGCCGATGGAGAGGGCTGCCGTCTGCCGTCTACCGTCTGCCGTCTCCCCGTCCTCGTCGGCAACACCGCCCTCTACGGCGCGACCGGGGGCGAGCTCTTCGTCGCGGGCGCGGCCGGCGAGCGCTTCGCCGTCCGCAACAGCGGCGCGACGGCGGTCGTCGAGGGCGTCGGCGACCACGGCTGCGAATACATGACCGGCGGGACCGTCCTGGTCCTCGGGCCGACCGGCCGCAACTTCGCGGCCGGGATGAGCGCGGGCCTCGCGTACGTTTACGATGAAGGGGGTGAGTTCCCGGCACGCTGCAACCACGAGCTAGTGACCTGCGAGCGCGTCGCGGCCGGGTCGGACGACGCGGCGACCGTGCGCGCGCTCCTCATTCGCCACCGCGACCTGACCGGCAGCCCGCGCGCGGCGGCGGTGCTGGCCGATTGGGCCGCGCAGACGGCATTCTGGGTCGTGCGGTCGAAAGCGGTCGCGCCGATCCCCGCGCCGGAGCGCCCGGCGCGGGCGGCGGTCCTCGCGCGCCGGCACGGCGACCCCGCACACTGAGTTCCTGCCGCCGCGCAGGATTGAAGAGGAACCGGCGCGAAGCCGGCACGGAGAGAAGGAGACCACTGATGAAGGGCGCTGCAGACAACTGGCACTCCTGGCGCTACGGCCACGCCGAGCCGCGGCCGGCGCCGCCCGAGGAACCGGCCCACCACTCGGTCCTGAGCGAGTTCTTCGCGCGCCACCCCAGCGCGATGAACAATAGCCGGGCCGGGGGCTACTACCGGATCATCTGCGACAACTGCGGGGAGATCGTCCCCGTGGCGGTCCACGAGGACGACCCGACCTACATCGACATCCACTGCCCGGCCTGCGGTTGGGAGCAGCACCTGGGCGAGCGCGAGTAGGCGCGCGGAGTTGGGGGCGAGTGAGGGGCGGCGCGGGCCGCCCCTCGCTCATTCCTCGAGCCGCGGGAAGACCGGCACCGGCCGCGCGACGCGCGTGCCGGGCGGCAGGCCGCCCCAGCGGGTCGCGGCCGGCGTGAGGGCGTCGGCCGGGATGCCGGGCAGACCGAGTTGCACGGCGATCCGTTCGGCGGCGTCCGGCAGGAAGGGCGCCAGGTGCGCCGCGACGAGCCGCAGCGCCTCCGCCAGCGTGGAGAGGACCGTGTCGAGCCGCGCGGCGGCCTCCGGCGTCGCTTCGCGCGCCAGCGCCCAGGGCGCCGTCTCCTCGACGTAGCGGTTGGCGCTCGCCACCGCGTCCCCGACGGCGACCAGCGCGGCGCGGAAGTCGAACGCCGCCAGCGCCGCGCCGACCGCCTCCGGCAGCCGCTCGACCGCCGCCCGGCAGTCGAGGTCGCACGGCCCGGCCGGCCCGGGCTCCGGCACGATACCGTCCCGGTAGCGCCAGAGCATGCTCAGCGTCCGCTGGAGCAGGTTGCCGATGCCGTTGGCGAGGTCGGCGTGGTAGCGCTCCAGGAGGCGCGCGACGCTGAAATCGACGTCCTCGGTCCGCGTCGGCTCGCGCAGCAGCCAGTAGCGCAGCGCGTCGGCGCCGCAGCGTGCGACGAGGTCGCGCGGGTCCACGACGTTGCCGCGCGTCTTGCTGAGTCGCGCGCCGCCGGCCGTGATGAACTCGTGGACGAAGATCGTCGTCGGCAGGGGCTCGCCGGCCGCGAGGAGCATCGCCGGCCAGTAGACGGCGTGGAAACGCAGGATGTCCTTGCCGATGACGTGGACGCGGCGCGGGTTGTCGCGCCAGTAGCGCCGGTAGAGCGGCCCGGCGTCGCCGTAGTCGAGCGCGCTGAGGTAGTTCAGCAGCGCGTCGAACCAGACGTAGACGACCTGCGACGGGTCGTCCGGCACGGGGATCCCCCAGCCGCGGGCGCGCTCCTGCGAGCGCGAGATGCTGAAGTCCTCCAGCCCGCCCCGGATGAAGCGCAGGACCTCGTTGCGCCGGGTCGCCGGCACGACGCGCACGGTGTCCGACTCGATCAGCCGGGCCAGCGGATCCTGGTAGCGCGACAGCCGGAAGAAGCAGTTCTCCTCGGCGACGACCTCCGGCCGGGTACCGTGCTCGGGGCAGCGCCCGGCGACCAATTCGTCATCAGCGTAATACGCCTCGCACCCGACGCAATAGAGCCCGGTGTAGGTGCGCCGGTAGATCGCCCCGGCGCGCTCGCAGGCGCGCCAGAACTGCTGCACGGCGGCCGTGTGCCGCGGGTTGCCGCCGGTGCGGATGAAGTCGTCGGTGGAGAGTTGCAGCGGGCCGCGCAGCGCGGCGAAGGCGGCGGCGTTGCGGTCCACGAACGCCTGCACCGGGACGCCGGCCGCCTCGGCGGCGCGGACGTTCTTCAGCGCGTTGTCGTCGGTGCCGGTCAGGAAGCGGACGTCGTCGCCGCGCAGGCGGTGGTAGCGCGCGAGCGCGTCGGCCTGGACCAGTTCGAGCGCGAACCCGAGGTGCGGGCGCGCGTTGACGTAGGGGATCGAGGTGGTGACGTAGTACGGTTCGCCGGCCATGGTGGCGCACTCCTGGTGTGGCGCGGCGGGCGCTACGATGGGCGCGCCCCCGCGGGCGGACAGACGATGCTGGCGCCCCCCGCCGCGCGCGGCGAGGGGCCGGGCATCGCCATCACCAGGCGGACGGCGCGCCGGCCGACGAGCGGCGTATGCGGTTGGCGCGTCGCGTCGTCCATCGGCGTCTCCACGGGCCGGTAGTGTCTGGGAGGGAGTATAGCAGAACGGCCCTCACC
>DASSSV010000191.1:0-2119 GCA_035708265.1 Thermomicrobiales bacterium
GTCCGCGGCGGTGGTCGTCGGGGCGTGCCAGACCGCCGGCAGGTCGCTGGCCAGCGCGCGGGCCGCGGCCTGCTCCGCGGCTGTCAGCGGCGCCAGGGCGCCCCGCTGTGCCGCAGCGTGCTCCCGCTCCACCTGCGCGACCCCGGCCAGCGCCTCCTCCCAGCGAGCCTCCAGCGTCCGCGCCACCAGGCGGTTCTCCGGCTCGCAGGCGTCGTACTGGCGTTGCGCCCGCGCCGCCTCGTAGCGCGCCCGCTCCAAGCGCTGCGCCCAATGCCGCGCCAGCGCCTGGCGCTCCGCCTCGTGGGCCGCTAGCGCGGCCAGCAGCGTCTCCAGCGCCGCTGGCCGCACCGCCGCCAGGAAGGCGTCGGCGATGAGCTGGTCGAGGTGGCGCTGCGGGAAGGATTGGCAGGTGGGCGTGCCGTAGGTCGCCGTCGCCCGGCGGCAGACGTAGGCGTGGTGGGCCGCGCTGTAGGTCGGCGTCAGCCGGCCCCCGCAGCGGCCGCAGACGAGCAGCCCGACCAAGAGCCCCGGTCCCTCGCGCACCGCCCCCCGCCTCCGCTTGACGAAGTTGTACTGATTGTCGCACAGCCGCCGGCGGTTGGCGCGGTACTGCGCCTCGGAGAGGTAGGCCGGGTAGACACCTGGGACGACGATGGCCCACTCGTCGACCGGCACCCGGTGGGTGGTGACCTGCGGCGGGTCGCCCGGGGCGACGACCTCGCGGCGCCGCCCGTAGACGAACAGGCCGGCGTAGACGGGGCTGTGCAGGACCATCTGCACCATCTGGTACGTCGGCGCAACCCACACGATGCGCCCCGCGTTGGGGCCAGTCTGGAGAGACCGGGGCATCTGCAGGCCGTGGGCCTGCAGGTAGCGCTGCACCGCGCGGGCGCTGCCCAGTTCCGGGAACTGCGCGAAGATCGTCGCGAGCACGCCGCGCACCGCCTCGTCCGGCTCGAGGACGACGGTGCCGTCGGGCAGGCGGCGGTAGCCGACCGGCAGGCGCAGGGCGAGTTCGCCGCGCCGGGCCTTATTGAGCAGGCCGCCGCGCATGCGGGCACGCAGGATATGCAGTTCGGCCGCAAAGAGCGTCCCCTTGAGCCCCAGGACCAGCCGGTCATTGGGGTCGGCTGGATCGTAGATCCCATCTTCGTCGGCGATGAGGGTGTCGAAGACGGCGCACAACTCGATGACCCGGTGCCAGTCGCTGTTCAGGCGCGACAGGCGCGAGACTTCGGTGACGAAGATCGCCCCGACCTCGCCCAGCCCGACGGCCGAGACCAGCCGCTGGAAGCCGACGCGCGCCGCGCTACCGACCCCGGAGAGCCCGAGGTCGTCGTCGATGACGGCGACGCGCGGCGTGGGCCAGCCGAGCGCCTGCGCCCGCTCGGCCAGCTGGTACTGCCGCCGGGTGCTCTCCTGGTTGACGGCCAGTTGCTTGGTCGTCGACTGTCGCACGTAGACCAACGCTTGGCGCTGCCGATGCTGCGGCTGGATCTTGGTTGTCGCCGTCGCGCTCATCGCCCCCTCCTCCCTCCGGGCCCGGCCGCGGCTGGAGTTGCCGGCGGAGCAACGCGGCCCAGACCGTCGCCACTTGCTGCTGGGTCTGCGGGCTGAAGGTCGGCCAGAGGTCGGGGGGCGTGCGCGCGGTCATCGGCGGCCTCCGTCGGCGGCATGGCGTACAGTGACGCCACCAGGCGCACGAGCATACGGAGGCTGTGGGTGCTCCACAACACATCGGTGGCGGCCGACGGCTGGGTCCAGCGCGCGGGAATCAGTTGCGTGTGGCCGTTGGGGCGGCGGATGACCAGGTGGGCCTCGCCGCCCTTGCGCAGGCGACGGACGACCGGGACGGTCTGGCCGTGGAGGGGATGCTGCGGCGCGGTAATCCGAACGTGTTGTTCCTCACCGCGAGACGACTCAGCAGTGTGATGGTCGGTGGAATGAACGCTACGAGCGCGGCAGCATCATCCTGACGAGCAACCGCGCTCCGGCCGAGTGGCCCGATCTCTTTGGCGACCCACTCCTCGCCAGCGCGGGGCTCGACCGCCTGGCCCACCGCGCCAGCGTGCTCCTGATCACGGGCCGCAGTTACCGCCTGACCCCGCAGGCGGATGGA
>DASSSV010000192.1:0-14572 GCA_035708265.1 Thermomicrobiales bacterium
GCCGCCACGCCGTCGTCGCGCTCGGTCAGCGTGATCGTGTGCGCGCCGAGCGAGAAGAGGCGCACCGACACGCTCGTGGTCGGCCCGGCGAATGTCGCGCCATCCGGGACGATCGCGGCGGCATCGGTCGTCACGGCGACCGCGAGCGAGCCGCGATAGGCCGCGGCATCGTCGCGCGCGCCGCCGTAGGCGTCGGCCACAACCGACAGTGTCCGCGGGTCGCCGGAGCGGGTCGTGTCGTCCGGCGGCCAGACGGTCAGCGTGGTCGGGCCGACGACGAGGGCCTGGCTCGCGGCGGCGCCGGCGAGGTGGCTATCGCGGACGATCAGCGTCGGGGCGAGCGGCGCGCCCGGCTGGCCGCCGAGCGCGACGAAGCAAACACCCGTGAAGGTCGCCGCGCCGGCGACCGGGGCGACGGAGCCGGCCACACAGGCGACGGTGGACGGGTCGTTGCTCGTCAAGGAGACGCCGAAGTCGTCGCCGTCGTAGCCGGCGACGCGGGCGCCGGACTTCGCCGTCGCCGTGGCGGTCAGGGTGAAGCGCACGCCGCTGCGGTAGTGGTCGAAGGTGACGGCATTCCCGTCCCTGTCCGTCGCCGCCAGGGTGAAGCCGTTGGGCACGACCGCGACGGCCGGGAAGGTGGTCGTCGCGCCGTCGGTCGCGGCGAACCGGCGGAGCCCGAGGTCGCCGAAGTTCGCGGTGCAGGTCCCGGTCGCGCCGCCGAACGCGGGGCAGGAGCCGCCGAAAGCCAGATCCTGCGTCGCGCCGAGCGACAGCGGCGAAGTCAGTTGCGGTGCGCCCTGGTAGTGGCTCGCGTCGGCGTTGCCGTCCGCCAGCGCGGTC
This sequence comes from Thermomicrobiales bacterium, assembly GCA_035708265.1. GTDB lineage: Bacteria > Chloroflexota > Chloroflexia > Thermomicrobiales > CADCWN01 > DASSSV01. The sequence goes on from DASSSV010000192.1 coordinate 844, forward strand.
AGCGCGATCGGGATATCGGTGTTGGAGCGCGCGGCGGCCGGCGGCGACGCGATGGCGAAGCCGGTTGGCTGGATCAGCACTGTCCGCCCGGCGATCGCCGTGCCACTGGTGTCGGTGGCGGTGAAGATCGCCGTACCGAGCGTGGCGACCTTGAAGAGCACCGTGCCCATACCAGTGCCGTCGCCGCCGATCGTGATCGCCGCCGGCGCGCTCTGCGTCGCACCGGCCGCGTCCTTGACGGTCACCGTCACGGTATCTTGTGTCCCGGCGTTTCCCGCGGCGGCGATGTTGACGACCACGTTGTTGTTCGTCGCGGATGACACGACCGCGGCGCTGGCCGGCTGGATCGTCACTGCGGAGACGAAGTCGGGCGTGTAGATCTCGGCGCTGTTGAGCGCGATGCCGTCCTCGCCGGCCGTGAGGAGGACCGACCCGTTGGGCAGGAGGGTCGCCGTGTGTCCGAGCCGCGCGATGTTCAGGCTCTTGGCGGTGGGGAGCGACACGAACGAGCGGTCCGCGGGGCGGTAGAGCACGGCCGATTTGGTTGTGCTTCCGTCGGTCCGCCCGCCCGCGATCAGCACGCGGCCGTCGGGCAGGACGGTGGCCGGGGCGGACGAGCGGCCGGACGGCATGTCGCCGACCGTGGCGAAACGCTCCCTCGCGGTCTCGTACACCTCGGCGCTGCGGAGGTCGCCGCCGTCGGCTCCCTCGCCGCCCGCGAAGAGGACGTCGCCGTTCGGGAGAAGGGTGGCGGCGACGTTAGCCCGCGCGGTGCTGAGGCCGACGCCCACGGGCGCGAAGGCGTTGGTCGCGGGATCGAAGATCTCCGCGCTGGAGAGCACTCCGGGGAGCTGGCTGCCGCCCGCGAGAAGGACCCGGCCGTCATTCAGCCGCACCGCGGCGTGCCTGGCGCGCCCTTCGGAGAGGTTGTTCGCCGTCGAGACCAGGCTATTGTTCGACGGGTCGTAGATCAGGGCGGTCGCGAGCGCGCGCGACGAGCCGTTGTACCCGCCGGCGATCAAGACGCGGCCGTCGGCCAGCGTCGTGACAGTGGGCGCGAGCCGGGCCGGCTGGTCGGTGGCCACGGTGACGAAGTCGTCCGACGCCGCGCGGTAGATCTCGATCGTCATCATGCCGTCAAGATACACGTCCGGCACGCCGCCGGCGATCAGCACGTCGCCGTTGAGCAGGAGGGCCGCGCCATGGCCGAATCGGGCCGACTGCGGTTGACCGGCGGTCGGAGTGAACCGCCCCGTGGCGGGGTCGTAGAGCTCGGCCGATTGGAGGGCCAGTTTGCCGGACCCTCCTGCGCCGCGCCACCCGCCGACGATGAGCACCTTGCCGGAGGGCAGCAGAGTGGCGGTGTGCTCGGAGCGCTCAGTCGTGAGGCTGCCGGTGAGGGTGAACCCCGTGGCCGCGCGCGCGGGATACACCATCTGGAAGACCAGCACGAGGGCGATGCCGAGAGGGACGAGCCCGAGCCTGAGCCACGCGCGCACGCCGACCACGCGATCACCTCCTGTGCTGTGAAACCAGCGCAAAGTGAGCCGGGGACATCAAGGGCATTGCGACGGGTATTCGATTGGCTACCGTGCTATTCCCGCTGCAGCATAAGCGATGGGAGCCGGTGACGCAAGATGTACGAATAGGGAGTCCTACCCTCCATCCCCGAGACGTACGTCTCTCGGCGCTGATCGTCGGGTGGCGGGGGGCAGCGGGTGATGTGGCGCCTACCGACGGCCTCGCAATCGGGCACCCCGCCGCGAAGCCTGCCGGCGAGGGCCGGGGCTGGTCCCGTGCCGGCCCGCGCTCTCAGTCGAGCGTCCCACCATTGCGGACGCCACGGCGAAGCTGCGCCCGATCTCTCGCCCTCCAGGGCCTTCCATTTCACGTCCGTACACGGTAGAATAGAACAAAAGTTCTCCGCGTTCGTACTTTGGCGCGAGGCGGCAGACTGGGGCAGGAGTGGGAGCGGCGATGCGCGCGGGACGGGCACAGCGGCGGCGATTCCCCTGGCGATGGGTGGTGCTCGTGGCGCTCGCGCTGGCCCTCTGCGCCGTGACCGCGCGGTTCACCATGCGCCCGGACGCTTCGCGCGGCGAGTGGTTCTCCGCGGGGCTGGCGCAGCCGGCCGGCGCGGCGGGCGCCACCAGCCCGGCCGCCGCGACGCCGCGCCCGGCCCCCGCCACCCCGGCCGCGACGGTCGTGCTGCCGCCCGGCCCGGTCCACGGGCGCGTCGGCCTCCAGGTGGGGCACTGGGAGAGCGCCGAGCTCCCGGACGAACTGGCGGTGTTGCGCGGCCAGCAGGGGGCCGAATCTGCGGGGCTGCGGGAGGTGGACGTCAATTACGCCGTCGCGCGCCAGGCCGCCGCGCTGCTGAGGGCGCGCGGCGTGACGGTGGACTTGCTGCCGGCGACGGTGCCACCCGGCTATCGCGCCGACGCCTTCGTCGCGGTCCATTGCGACGTCAACGGCGACCCGGCGATGCGCGGCTACAAACTGGCCCGTTCCAGCGGCAGCGCGATCCCGCAGCGCGACGACATCCTCCTGGAGACGATCGGCACGCGCTACGCCGCGGCGACCGGCCAGCCGCGCGACCTCCACGTCACCGCCGCGATGACCGGCTACTACGCCTTCAACTCGCGCGACTTCGTCCACGCGATCGACCCGCAGACGCCCGCCGTCATCATCGAACTCGGCTTCCTGACCAACCCCGAGGATCGCGAACTGCTCAAGGATCGCCAGGATCTCCTCGCCGCCGCCCTCGCCGATGGCATCCTGCGCTACCTCATGTCGCAGGGCCAGTGATCGCTCGATGAGCGTGTAGCCGCGCCTGCGGTGGGGTCGGCGCCCGCGGGCGTCTTCAGGCGCGGCTTCAGCCGCCAGCCCCTCCTCTACACAGCGCTCTCACGCTCTCACGCTCTCACGCTCCACGCTCCATGCCCCGCGCCCCTGCGGCGTTCGCGCGAGACACGGTATACTGGAGAATGGTGCCGACAATCAGTCGCGGTGCGCGGGCGGCACACCCGGGCGCGGCGACGGCCGGCCGGCGCCCGGCTCGCGTTCCAGTTGACCCGAGGTGCGCGCGTGTTCGTGACCCTGCTGCACAACCAGCTCGCGACGACGATGCTCTACTTCATGTTCGTCTGCGGCGTCTGGGCCGTGATCGGCTCGTTCCGCGGCGGCATCAGCGGGAGTCTGGCGGGCGCGCTGGTGCTCGGCGAGGGGTTGATCCTGCTCCAGGGCGTGCTCGGCATCATCCTTTACCTGACCGGCCACCGGCCGGCCCAGGGCCTGCACTTCCTCTACGGCGTCGCCGCGGCGGTGACGCTCCCCGGCATCTATAGCTACGTCAAGGGGAAGCCGAGTCGCCAGCAGGCCCTCATGCTGGGGATCGGCGCGCTCTTCATCGTCGGCCTCGCCATCCGCGGCATCGTCACCGCGACGACGCGGTAGGCCGGGCGGGGAGGGCGCGGTGCGGCGCATCGGCGAACTGCGCTGGCGGGTGCTCGCGGGCGAGGTGGAGGTCGAGCTACAGGACCAGGTCAACCGTTCCGGCCGCCCGCGCGACCCGCACTTCCCGGATATCCACACGCTCGTCTGCCTCGAATTCATCCGCACCGCCGCGGCCTGCCTCGAACGCCTCGAACGCGGCGACACGCCCGACGGCCTCGTCCGCGGCCGCGACCGCGCCTGGCCGGCCGAGCAGGACGCGGCCGGCCGTTTCGCGCTCCGGCAGGACAACGCCGGCGCGCTACTGGGCGGGCTGGAGCAGCGCGTCAACCCCCTCACCATCGGCCACGAGGGCGTGCTGCACGCCGTCTCCGACGTCTGCTTCGACCTCCTGGCCGAGCGCGGCATCCGCCGCGAGCAGGTCGTCGCGCTCTTCCAGGAGCTCGGCGAGCGGGCGCGGGTCGGCGACGAAGAACCGGCCAGCTGACGGGTTCCGTGCCCACTATGCGCGGGATGGCGGCGGTTCGTAGCGCGCGGCCAGCGTCGCGCGCAGACGCGCCAGCAGGCCGGAGTAATCGACGCGGGCGAAGTCGGTCGTGTCGATGCGGACGACCGGGCCGCCGAGGTCGAGCGGGCCGTAGGCGCCCGCGTCCAGCGCCGCGAGGAACTCGTCGTAGATGGCCTCGTCGGCGTGGCCGGGGTGGCGCGCGGCGGAGGCCGCGCGGGCGTGGTAGCGCGCCAACAGCGTTCCTCGCTCGGTCTCGCAGACGATCTGGAACGGCGTCGCGTCGTGCCGGGCCAGGAGCGCGTGGAAGTCGGCCTGCGAGGCCGTCGAGAAGTTGCTCTCGACGATCGCCGGGCGGCCCGCCTCCAGTTCCACCCCAACGAAATGGTACAGGAGCCGGTAACTGGCTCGGCCGAGCCGGCGCGACCAGGCCAGGTCGCTCCAGCCGAGCGTGTCGAAGAGGGCTTCCTTGATGTCGTCCTTGGCGATTAGGGGGAGCGGCAGGTCCGCGGCGAGCCGTCGCGCCAGCGTGGTCTTGCCGCTGCCTGGCGCCCCGGTGACGATGACGAGGAGCGGCCCGGCCATGCCTCCTCCTCCGTCGCGCCCGCGTCAGAGGGGAGCGCGACGCCGGCGGCCCGCCCGGGCCGCCGGCGCGAGTGTAGGTCCCGGGTGGTCAGCTCGGCAACAGCGGGCTGCCGGTGGGCGTCGCGGGGGGCGCGGGCGCCGGGCTGTAGCGCCAGTAGACGAAGCCGAGCAGGCCGGGCGGCGGGTCGCTCGCCATGTCGTAGGTCCTGGTGGAGAGTTCGCCGACGCCGTTGACGTTCATCTCGCTGACGGTGAAGCTCGTGCCGCTGACCGACTCGACGTAGGCGACGTGGCCGTAGCCGCCCCAGGTCGCGGACTCGCGCACCAGGATCGCGCCCGGCACCGGGATCGCGCCGACGGCGAAGCCGGCCGCCTGCGCGTTGGCGTACCACTCGACCGCGTCGCCCTGCCAGCGGACGGCGCGGCGGTGCGCCACCCACCAGGTGCAGTAGCCCCAGTCGAAGCGATCCTCGTCGGCCGCCGGCACGGTCGGCGCGATCGGCGCGGCCTGCGGCAGCGCGGCCAGCAGGGCGTCGTCGGCGCGCTGCACCGGCACGGCGGGGAAGCCATCGCGCCCGGCCCAGCCGTAGGCGGCGAAGGTGGCATCGTCGGGGATGGCGTGCAGACCGTTGAGGACGAGGTAGCGGCGGCCGTCCGCGCCGGCCAGGAACGTGCCGTTGGGGATCGCGGGGAGCGGCGCCGCGGCTGGGAGCGCTTCGAGCGTGGGCTGCGTCACGATCTCAGTTGTGCGCTCGTCGAGGCCGAGCGCGGCCAGCGTGGCGGGGGCGGCGCGGTGTTTCTGGCCGTCGTAGAGGAGATAGAGCGTGCCGTCGGGGCCGCTGATGACCGCCGCGACGCTGTCGGGCTCGGCGGCGGCGCGGCCGGGCGTGAGTGCGGCGACGGCGATAATGGCGAACGTGAGGCAGGCAAACGCGATCCGCACGGTGCGTGGCGAGCGCACTCGGGCTTCCTCCTGGTAGGCCGACCGCGGCCAAGGCCGGGCTGGCGGCCACTGGGTGGCTAATAAGTCCCCGGTTGGCGCCGGCGGTCGGTGCGGGTCAGTCCGTATTCACTTCCGGGACTCGGATGCTACGGGGTCGCGCGACGCCCATGGCTGGTGGACGGCGCGCAACGCACCATCGCAGGATAGCACGGCCTGTCAAGGGCATGGCAGGGGAGTCGAGCGGCATCGCTTGGCAGCATCACCGCTCGCGGCGAAGGGGTATGGTCAGGCAAGCAGGCGGTTCTCCAGGATCGCGCTGTGCGCCTCCGCCGCGACGACGCGGTACCCGAGCCGCGCGTACCAGGCCCACGCGGGGTTCTCGGTGAAGACACGCAGGCGGACGGCCGCGAGGCCGCGGTCGCGCGCCGCCCGATCCACATATCCCAGCAGGGCGGGGCCGCAGCCGCGGCCCCGTCGCGACGGCGCGAGATCAGCGCGGCGAAGTCCGCGCGGGTGAGGTCGCGGATGAGCGGGCCGTGCGCTGCGGGCTCTCAAAGCAGCAGGGCGAGCGCTGGACAGTCGCGCTCGCCTTGCTGCCGTCGGTGCGACCGGCACCGGCTGGGCCTCCACGATGTCGCTCAGCCGCACGCCTCGGCGAAGACGCGCAGGTAGTTCTCGCCGAGGATTTTGCGCACGTCGGCCTCGCCGTAGCCGCGGCGGCGCAGACCCTCGATCACGTCCACGATCTCGGGGTAGGCGCTGAAGCCCGCGACCGCGCGCAGCGGCGAGCGGACATCGGCACTGATGAGGCGGCCGTAGCGCCCGGCGACGTCGGCGTATTCCGGTTCGCCCCACGGGTCGTGCTCGTGGTCAGGGTAGGTGCCGAGGCTCATGTCGGTGCCGATGCCGAGGTGGTCGGCCGAGCCGGTCAATTGCGCGACGTAGTCGATGTGGTCGAGGAAGTCGTCGAGCGTCGGTCGCTCGCTCCGCCCTTCCTTCAACAGCAGCGGGCCCCAGGGGGCGACGCCGATCACGCCGCCGCGCGCGGCGCAGGCGCGGATCTGCTCGTCGTCGATGTTGCGCGGGTTGTCCACCAGCGCCCGCGGGTTGGAGTGGCTGAAGACGACCGGCCGGTCACTCCGCGCGATGATCTCCAGGCTGGCCCGCCGGCCGATGTGCGTGCAGTCGAGCAGGACCCCGACCCGGTTGCACTCGGCCACGACCAGTTCCCCGAAGCGCGTCAGCCCGCTGTCGGTGCGGTCGAGGCAGCCGTCGCAGATGAGATTCGTCCGGTTGTAGGCCGGCAGCATCATCCGCAGGCCGAGGCGGTGGAACGCCTCGATCCGGTGCAACTTGTCCCCGATGAACTCGCCGCCCTGCGCCGCCAGGATCAGCGCGGCCCGGCCCTCGCGGTGCGCGCGCCGGATGTCCTCGGCGGTCTCGGCAATCACGATGTTGGGGTGTCGGCGCGCGACGAGGTGCCAGAACATCGCCCCTTCCAGCGCCTCCGCCACGCCGTCGTAGGGGTCCCAGGCCGTGACCGCGTAGGCGGTGACGCCGTGCCGGTGGGCGTTGGCGAAGTCGGCGTCCGGCCAGATCTGCATGCACGAGTCGACGAAGAGGTACGGCTGCGCCCGCTCCAGCAGCGGGTGGAAGCCCTTATTCGCGGCGGTCGTCATGGCTCTCCTCCACTGGGACGATGGCCCGCCGGGGCCAGGGGGCCAAACCATGGCGGCACGGAGACCGCAAGGGCGAGGAGGGGCGTTAGGGTTGTTTCGCAGTTTCCGTCCTGCGCTCCGGCGGAACCCGCCTACTGGTCGATGCGAACGTACTAGGTCTTTCTCAGTTACTTCACGATCACTTTTGCTGGAGCCGCGGCGGGCGCGAGGGCGGCGGCCGCGTTGAGGTCGCGCCAGGCGGCGATCATGGCCGGGTTGGTGGTGTCGGCGGCCTGCGGGGCGAGGTCGTCGGCGAGGCGGCGGGCCAGGGCGAGCGCCCGCGTGGTCGTGTCGTCGACCAGGGCACGCAGCGCGCCGAGGGCGGCATCGCGCCCGCCGCGCGCGAGGAGAGCCGCGGCCTTCGCCTCCGTCGCGGCTGCCTCCTGCTGGAAGCGCGCCTCCAGGTCGCCGAGCGCGGCGCGGGCGAGCGGGGCCAGCGCGGGCGCCTGTGCCACGACACGCTGCAAGCGCTCGAAGGCCCACCAGGGGGAGGCTGGATTGTACGTGGGGCCGCCGCGGTCCAGTTCGGCCGGCAGGCCGACCGCGAACGGGTAGACCGGGCGGAAGACGCTCAGGCAGGGCGAGCCGAACGCGGTCCAGGCGGTGACGGCCAGCTCGCGCGGGCGGTCGGGGCGCAGGTGCGCGACCAGCGCGGCCGCCGTCTCCCCGCCGCTCCCCGGCGCGACGTGCATGCAGATCGTCGGGAGGTCGCGCGGGCCGTCGGGCAGGTCGCCGCCGTCGTGGTCGCGCAAGAGCGCCTGCATGTCCGCGACCCGCACCGGCGCGCGATAGCCGCCGAGAACCGCGCGGGCGCGGTCGAGGCGGCAGGCGCGCGAGCGGAGGTCGGCCTCGGGGTCCTGGTAGGCCGCGGCGAAGTCGAACGGCTCGCCGCCCCAGCCCCGCGCGCGGGCGTGCGCTACCGCACCGGGCGACGCAGCGTCCCACTCGCGCCCGATCGTGAAGAGGTTGGAAATCGCCGCGCGGTCGCGCACTTGCCGGGCGGCCCAGCGGCGGCCGGCGGTCTCGACGATCCAGGCGCCGCGCGGGTCGGCGACGATGAAGGAGTTGTGATAGGTGCGGAAGGTCGTCGCGTCGCAGGAGCCGCCCTGCCCGTACTCCTCGACGAGCGTCGCGATCACGCGGACCGCCTCGTGCGCCGACCGGCCGCGCTCCAACCCAAGGCGGACCAGGTCCATGCCGATCAGCGCGCGCTCCTCGTAGGGTTCGCGCGAGAGGACCGCCTCGTTGCCGATCGCGACGCCCCACTCGTTCACGCCCATCTCGAAGCCCCACAGCCAGTAGGGCCGCGAGCCGATTAGTTCCCAGGTCTCCGCCGCCTGCGGGATCGCGAGGTACTGGCACCCGACCATCGCGCCGGCCGGGTGGCGTCGGCGCGGGACGTGGGTGAGGGGTTGGCACTCGTTCGCCGGCCGGTCGCTGTTCTTCGCGAAGATCACCGACCCGTCGAACGTCGCCGTCCCGACCGCGACCGACGTGTCGCACGAGAGCATGCCGTCCATCGTCGCCCTCCTGTATCGGGGCGATGGTAGCAGAAAGTGGGTGAGGGCCAACACCCAATTGACGCACCCCGCCCGCCCGGCTATGATCGCGCCGTCCGCAATGCGACCGCCGTCCCGCCGCCAGGGAGGTCCGCCGATGCCCGTCTCGGTCAAGCACTCGCAACTGATCTACGACGCCCTCAAGGCGTGCGACGTCCGGCTCCTCTCGGCGCTGCCGGAGACCTGGCTGGTCCACCTCATCCGCATGGCCGAGGACGACCCGGAGATGACGCTCGTCCGGCTCGCCAAGGAGGAGGAAGGCGTCGGCATCTCGGCGGGCGCGCACCTGGCCGGGGTGAAGTCGGCGATGCTGATGCAGAACCACGGCTTCCTCGCCAGCGTCAACGGCATCGTCTCGCTGGCGCATCTCTACAAGATCCCGCTGCTGATGCTGATCAGCTACCGCGGCGAATTCGGCGAGCGCGACCCCTGGCAGACGCAGGGCGGCGGCGCGACCGAGCCGCTCCTGACGGCGCTCGGTATCCCCTACCAGCGCCTCGACGACCCCGACCACGTCGCCGCGCGCATCCGCAAGGCGCAGACGCTGGCCGAGTCGTCGCTGAAGCCGGTGGCGCTCCTGCTCTGCCGCGATTTGATGTGGGAGGAGTAGGCGTTAGGCGTTAGGCGTTAGGCGTTAGGACCTCTGGGCGAAGTATGCTCATCCGGTCGGCCGCCACCCGTGCATGGTCCCCTAACGCCTAACGCCTAACGCCTACCCCCTCGGGAGGGAGCCATGCTGCGCAGCGAGGCGCTCGAAGCGATCTACCCGCGGCTCGAAGAGTGCGTCGTCGTCACGATCATGGGCGCGGTGGCGGCGGAGGTGCAGGCGCTGGGGCACCGGCCCGGCTTCTTCTACCTCCAGCACGCGATGGGCCTGGCCTCCTCGATGGGACTCGGCATCGCGCTCGCCCGGCCGGAGTTGCCGGTCGTCGTGCTCGACGGCGACGGCTCGGTCCTGATGAATCTCGGCGGCTTGACGACACTGGCGCGCTACCGGCCGAAGAACCTCGTCCACGTCGTCTTCGACAACGAGAGCCTGCTGTCGGTCGGCGGCTTCCCCACGGCGACCTCCACCGGCAGCGACATCGCGGCGATGGCCGCCGCGGCCGGCATCCCGCGCACCGCGACGGCGCGGACGCTGGAGGAGTTCGTGGCCGCGTTCGAGGAGGCGCTGACGGCGCACGAACTGACGACACTCGTCGCCAAGGTGGAGGCGCGTGGCCCGGCCGCCTTCGTCACCGACCTGCCGCTCTTGGAGAACCGCTTCCAGTTCCAGCGGCACCTCCGCGAGTTGAGTAGGCGTTAGGCGTTAGGCGTTAGGGGCGATGAGCCTCGACTCCTAACGCCTAACGCCTAACCCCTAACGCCTGGAAAGGAGACGACCATGGCGAACGTCCTGCTCCAACTAGTCGAGGAGCTCGCCGCGGGGCGGCTGAAGGTGGTCGACCTGACGCAGCCGCTCGGGCCGGCGACGCCGGTGATCGAGCTGCCGCCAATCTTCGCGCAGTCGCCCGGGCTGACCGTCGAGGTCATCTCGCGCTACGACGACCGGGGGCCGGCCTGGTACTGGAACACGCTCCACTTGGGCGAGCACACCGGCACGCACTTCGACGCGCCGGTCCACTGGATCACCGGGAAGGACCTTGCGGACAACACCTGCGACACCATCCCGGCCGGGCGCTTCATCGGCCCCGCCTGCGTCATCGACGTGACGCGCGAGGTCGCGGCCGACCCCGACTTCCTCCTCACGCCCGAGCGTATCCGCGCCTGGGAGGCCGAGCACGGCCGCATCCCGGCCGGCGCCTGGGTGCTCTTGCGCACCGGCTGGAGCGCGCGCACCGACCCCAAGGACTTCTTCAACGTGGACGAGCGCGGCTCGCACACGCCCGGCTTCCACAAGTCGGCGTCAGAGTTCCTGGCGCACGAGCGCGACGTCCTCGGCGTCGGCGTCGAGACCGTCGGGACCGACGCGGGGCTGGCCGGCGGCTTCGACCCGCCCTTCCCCAACCACGCGACGATGCACGGCGCCGGGAAGTTCGGCCTGGCGAGCCTCTGCAACCTCGAGCAGTTGCCGCCGACCGGCGCGGTCGTCATCGCCGCGCCGCTGAAGATCGTCGACGGGAGTGGGAGCCCGGTGCGCGTGCTGGCGATCGCGCCGGCGTGAGCGACGGCCCTCACCCTCCTCCCGGCCCCCTCCCTCTCCCAATTCTGGGAGAGGGAGGGGGAGCCAAGCTGCGCGACGAGTCGGGGACGGCATGAAACCGGCGACGGTGCGGGAACTGCGGGCGTTCGTCATCGAGCCGGGCGAGTCCGGCGGGTCGGGCGCGGACTACCACGACCAGCGGCAGGGGCACTGGATCGTGGATAGCCTCATCGCCAACCCGATGTCCGTTTATGAGGAGTACCGCGCCTCGCGGACGAGCTGGGGGATCAACGCGCTCGGCACGGTGGTGGTCGAGGCCGAGCTGGCGGACGGCACGATCGGAGTCGGCGTCAGCACGGGCGGCGAGCCGGCCTGCTACCTGATCGAGCGGCACCTGAGCCGCTTCGTCGTCGGGCAAGACCCGCGCGACGTCGAGCGGATCTGGGACCAGCTGTGGCGGGCCTCGCTGCCCTACGGGCGGAAGGGGCTGCCGCTCCAGGCGATCAGCGCGGTGGACCTGGCGCTCTGGGACGCGCTGGGCAAGTTGCGCGACGAGCCGGTCTACGCCCTGCTCGGCGGCAAGACGCGCGACCGGCTGGCGGTCTACGCGACGACCGCGCGCCCCGACCTCGCCAGGGCGCTGGGCTTCCACGGCGCCAAGATCCCGCTGCCGCACAGCCCGGCCGAGGGCGAGGAGGGGCTGCGGCGCAACGTCGCCAGGGTGGCCGAGGCGCGCGCGAGCGTCGGCCCCGTCTTCCCGCTGATGCTCGACTGCTACATGGCTCTCACGGTGCCCTACACCATCGCGCTGGCCCGTGCCGTCGAACCCTACCGCGTCCGCTGGCTCGAAGAGTACCTGCCGCCCGACGACTACGACGGCTACGCCGCGGTGCGCGCGGCCGTGACGACGTGCCAGCTCGCGACGGGCGAGCATGAGTACACGCGCTACGGCTTCCGGGAACTGGTCGCGCGCCGCTGCGTCGACGTCTTGCAGCCGGACATCACCTGGGTCGGCGGGCTGACCGAGGCGCGGCGCATCGTCGCGCTGGCCGCCGCCTACGACCTGCCGGTCATCCCGCACGGGTCGAGCGTCTTCGCCTACCACCTGCAGTACGCCTTCCCGAACTGCCCCTTCGCCGAGTTCGTCGTGATGAGCCCCGGCGCCGACGCGATTGTCCCGGTCTTCGGTAACCTCTTCACCGACGAGCCGCTGCCCGTGGACGGCTACGTCGCGCTCTCCGGAAAACCCGGGTGGGGGGTCGAGTTGAACCGCGAAGGACTGGCGCTGCGGCGACCGTATGGATGAGTCGGGAGTCGGAAGTCGGGAGTGGCGGCTTCCGTCCAGCATCCGGTCAACAAAAGTAGGCCGGTACTGCCGACTGCCGACTGCCGACTGCCGACTACGAGGAGGGGACATGCTGCTGGAGGGTAAGGTGGCGCTCGTCACGGGCGCGGCGCGCGGGATCGGGCTGGCGACGGCGCGCCGGCTGGCGGCCGAGGGCGCGGCGGTGGTGCTGGCCGACGTCATCGAAGACGAGGCGCGGCGGGCAGCGGACGCGCTGGCCGCGGAGGGGCGTCGGGCGCTGGCGGTGCGCGCCGACGTGTCGCGGCGGGAGGACGTCGCGGCGATGGTGCGCGCGGCCGAGGAGGCGTTCGGCCGGCTCGATATCCTCGTCAACAACGCCGGCATCGGCGGCAAGGCCGCGCCGATCGAGCAACAGAGCGACGCCGACTGGGACACGGTGATGGCGGTCAACCTCAAGAGCGTCTACCTCTGCTGCCAGGCGGCGATCCCCGGCATGAAGGCGCGGCGCTACGGCCGCATCGTCAACGTCGCCTCGATCGCCGGCAAGGAAGGCAACCCGAACATGGTCCCCTATTCGACTGCCAAGGCGGGGGTGATTGGGCTGACCAAGGCGCTGGCAAAGGAGGTCGGGGCGGACGGCATCTCCGTCAACGCCGTCTCCCCGGCCGTGATCGAGACGACCCTGCTGGAACAGCTCACGCCCGAGCAGGTGCAGTACATGGTGCAGCGTATCCCGCTCGGCCGCGTCGGGCAGCCGGAGGAGGTCGCCGCGCTGATCGCCTGGCTCGCCTCGGACGAATGCACCTTCACGACCGGCCAGTGCGTCGACATTAGCGGCGGGCGGGCGACGTATTGACGTCGGGCGCGGGCCGTAGGGCGTAGGCCGTGAGTGGCGTAGCGGTGCGATTGCAGGCAACCCGCGCACAAGGTCACGGATTCACGCCCCACGGCCTACGGCCCACGCCCCACGGTAAGGAGCAGGCGTGTCACTCGCGGGGAAGGTCGCGCTCGTCACGGGCGCGGGGTCGGGGATCGGGCGGGCGAGCGCGCTGGCGTTCGCGCGGGAGGGCGCGCTGGTCGCCGCGGCCGATATCGACGGCGAGGCCGCGCGGGCGACGGCGGGGGAGATCGGCGCTGGGCGGGCGCTGGCGCTGGCGGCCGACGTCTCGCGCGAGGACGACAGCGCGCGGATGGTGCGGGAGACCGTCGAGTGCTTCGGCCGGCTCGACGTCTTCTACCAGAACGCCGGCGTCCCGCAGGCCGCGCGGCCGGTCGAGGAACTGGGGCTCGCGGAGTGGCAGCGAGTGATCGCGGTCAACCTCACCGCGCTCTTCCTCGGCGCGCGCGAGGCCGTGCCGGTGATGAAGCGGCAGGGTGGCGGCGTGATCCTCGTCACCGCCTCGATCGCCGGCATCCGGCCGCGCCCCGGTCTCGCGGCCTACGTCGCCTCGAAGGGCGGCGCGATCGCCTTCGTCAAGGCGCTGGCGCTCGAACTCGCCCCGCACCGGATCCGCGTC
>DASSSV010000193.1:0-21751 GCA_035708265.1 Thermomicrobiales bacterium
GCGCCGACGGCAGCGCTCATCGCTCCCCCTCAACGCTCGGTGCTCGGTCGCGCCGGCGGGTCGTCCGCCGGCGCGACCCATCCCGCGCCCGGCACGGGCGACTGGTGGCGCGCATCGCGGGACGCCCGCGGCGCCGGGTCAATGGCGGTCGGATCGATGGGCCGGCCGCGCGGTCAGCCGCGGCCGTTCTGACGCATGTGCTGCGCCTCAGCCCAGATGTCCTCGGCCTCCTCGCGTACACGGGCGGCCGCCTGGAGGATGCGCAGGCCGGCGAGCGAGACGAACTGGCCGACGCGCTCGCCGAACTGGTCCACCATCGCCTCGGCGCGCTCCATCGTCTGCCCGGTGTCGGCCGCGTTCGCGCTCTGGTCGGCGGAAGCCTGCTGCTGGCTCATTGCGGCTGCTCCTGCGCGGTCTTCTGCTCCTCGTCGGCCTTCGGGCGCGCGGCGCCGCGGCCGCCGGCCCGCGTCCCGGTCGTGCGCGCGCCGCCGTCAGCCGCCGCCGCGGCGCCGCTCGCCTGCGCGGCGGTGTCGCTCGCCTGCGCGGCGACCTGGCTGGCCGCGCCCTGCACCGCGCCGGCCGTCGCGGTCGCCGCCTGCTGCACGCCGCGCCCGACGCCCTGCGCGAACGAGGACACGGCGTCGCCGGCCATCATCAGGCCGGCCAGCCCGTAGACCGCGCCGCGGCGCAGCACGCGCCGCACCGGCGGGGAGAGGACCGCGGCCGTTACCACCACCGCGACCCCGATTTCAGGCTCGGCATAGTCTTCCAATGCCATCCCACGCCTCCTCAGTTGTGGACGCTCTCTCATAGCACGACAACGGCGGGCCGCGCCGCTCCCGCCGTTGCAACTCGCGTGCCATAAGTCCTAACGGCCGGCGCGGCGTCCCGGTTCGCGGCGCGCCGCATACCCGGCACGATACCCACCCCGCGCCGCGCGCGCATCGTCCGAACCGCCGACGCGGAGTCGGTCGAAAGGACAATCGCCGCCGCCCGACGCTCACCCGGCGAACTGCTGCCAGAGGAAGAGCAGCGCGGCCACGGTCACGACCGCGGCGACGACCCACCCCGCCGCCGCCAGCCCCCGGCCGATGCGCCGGTCGCCCATGACCTGCCGGTCGCGCGCCGCCAGGAGCAGCAGGACGAGGGTGAGGGGCGTCGCCAGCCCGCCGGCGAGCGAGCTGAGGAAGAGGAGCCGGATCGGGGCGATCCCGACGAAGGTGAGGCCGACGCCGACGGCGAGGCTCACCAGCAGCGCGACGTAGAACTTGCGCGCGCGGGCGAAGCGCGCGTCGAGGCTGGCGCGCCAGCCGAACGCCTCGGCCATGACGTAGGCGCTCGTCCCCGCCAGCACCGGGATCGCGATCGCCGCCGAGGCCAGCAGCCCGACGCCGAAGAGGGCGCTCGCGAAGCGGCCCGCCACCGGGGCCAGCGCCCGGGCCGCGTCCTGCGCCGTCTGGACCTGCTGGTGGCGGACACCGAGCGTCGCGCCGGTCCCGATGACGATGAACCAGAAGAGCGCCCCGGCGACGACCATGCCGGCGCCGGCGTCGACCTGCACCAGCCCCAGCCGGTGCAGCGGCGGGCGCTCTTCCGCCTCCTCGACCGTCTCCCAGACGTAGGCGTAGCTGGTGAGGGTCGTCCCCAGGAGGGCCAGCGCGCCGGCGATATAGTCGCCCGAGAAGCGCAGGGGCGGGGCGATCGTCTCGTGGAGCACCCGGCCCCAGTCGGGGTGCGCCAGGAACGCGGTCGCGACGTAGGCCAGGAAGACGAGCAGCACCCAGCGCAGCACGCGCTGGAGGGCGTCGTAGCTGCCCCAGACGAGGAGCGCGGCCACGGCGACGGCGAGCGGCGGCACGAACCAGCGGTAGGGCACGCCGGTGAGCAGCCCGAGCGCCGCGCCGCCCCCCTCGAGGTCGGCGGCGAGGGTGAGGAGGGTGACGGCGAGGACCGCCAGGAGCGCCAGGAGCGCCCAGGCGCGCCCGTAGCGCGCGCGGATCGCGTCCTCCAGCCCGCCCCGGCTGGCGACCCCGACCGCCGCGCTGACGAGCTGCACCACGACCAGCATCGGGATGAGCAGGATCAGCAGCCAGGAGAGGCCGTAGGTCGTGGTCGCGCCGACGACCGCCAGAGAGGCGACGCTGGTCGGGTCGTTGTCGGACGCGCCGGCGACCAGGCCGGGGCCGAGGGCCTTGAGGAGGGTGAGGGCGCGGCGCGGCGTGAGCTTCCCGAGCCGGAGCGCGGCCACGGCGTCCTCCAGCGGGGTGAGGGTCGAGCGGACGGGCGGGCGGGGCAGGGCCGCCCGCGCGCCGCTACGGGCAAGATCCATGCCTTGCCGCGCCCCGGGCGCCCGCGTTCACCGACTCATTCACGCACGTTTACCGGCACGATGATCTTCGCGTCCTAGACTTGGCTACAACGTCGGCCGCGGCCGGGCGCGCCGCCATGCGGATAAGCGCTGCCGCTCGCGCGGTCGGGGCCGGCCCGGAGCGAGCGCCGGCGGCCCGCGACCAGCTATGTCAGGAGCGAGCAGCATGATCGAGCTGGGCTATTCCCTCTCTTGCGAGGAGCACCCGCCCGCCGAACTCGTGCGCGCGGCGCGCGGCGCGGAGGAGGCCGGCTTCGCCTTCGCGATGATCTCCGACCACTACCACCCCTGGACCGACCGCCAGGGCCACGCCCCCTTCGCCTGGACAGTCATCGGCGCGGTCGCGCAGGCGACCGATCGACTGCGCCTCGGCACCGCCGTCACCTGCCCGACCGTCCGCTACCACCCGGCGCTGGTCGCCCAGATGGCCGCCACCGCCGCCACGCTGATGCCGGGGCGCTTCTTCCTCGGCGTCGGCACCGGCGAGAACCTCAACGAGCACATCTACGGCGACCGCTGGCCGTCCTACGCCGTCCGGCGCGAGATGCTGGAGGAGGCGGTCGGGGTGATGCGCCTCCTCTGGAAGGGCGGGATGCACAACCACCACGGGCGCCACTACACCGTCGAGGACGCCCGCATCTACACCCTGCCCGACGAGCCGGTGCGGGTGATGGTCGCCGGATCGGGCCCGCACGCCGCGGATCTGGCCGGGCGGATCGGCGACGGCCTCGTCAGCACCGCCCCGCAGAAGGAACTGGTGCGGCGCTTCGAGGCGGCCGGCGGCGCGGGGAAGCCGCGCTACGGGCAACTGACCGTCTGCTGGGCGGCCGACGAGGCGTCGGCGAAGCGCACCGCGCGAGAGATCTGGCCGAACGCGGCGCTCCACGGCGAGGTCTCGCAGGAGCTGCCCGTGCCGCGCCACTTCGAGGAGGCGACGAAGGAGGCCACCGAGGACCAGGTGGCGAAGATGGTCGTCTGCGGCCCCGACCCCCAGCGCCATCTCGCCGAGATCAAGAAGTACGCCGACGCCGGCTTCGACCACCTCTTCATCCACCAGGTCGGCCCCGACCAGGAGGGGTTTTTCAACTTCTACAAGCGCGAGATCTTGCCGAAGGTGCGGTAGGGCGCGCAGTTCGCGACGCGTCAGCCCCCATGGCGAGCCCGAGGCCCGGCCGGATGGCCCCGGCGCTCGGGCTCCGCGCGTGTAGGGATCGGCGGAGGCGGCACGGCGCGCCCCCGGCGGGGGCCGCGTCAGCCGCCGTCCCTATGGCGCGTCGACGACGCCGGCCAGGTCGAGCGCGGCCAGGCGTTCGGGGTCGGCGAGGACGTCGATCGCCACGACCTTCCCGCCCGCGACGGTGAAGCCCATGACCGACAGCACCCGCCCGCCCGCGACGACGACGATGCCGGCCGCGCCGTTGACCAGCGCCGGCCGCACGAACGGGGCGAGCCGCGAGTAGGTGACCGCCTGCGCGGCCACCGCCTGCGCGCCGCGGATCGTGACGGTCTGGCGGGGGCGCGCCGCGCCGCCCTCGGCCCGTAGCACGACGTCGGGGGCGAGCACGGCGACGAGCGCGGCGACGTCGCCGTCGCGGGCGGCGGCGAAGAAGGCGTCGACGACGTCGCGCTGGCGCCCGAGGTCGGGGTCGGGAAGCGGGGCCGCGCCGCGCACCCGGCGGCGGGCGCGGCTCGCGAGCTGCCTGGCCGCGGCCGGCGACCGCTCGATCGTCGGGGCGATCTCCTCGAACGGCACGGCGAAGAGGTCGTGCAGCACGAAGGCGACCCGCTCGGCCGGCGTGAGCGTGTCGAGCACCACCTGCAGCGCCAGCCCGACCGCGTCGGCCAGCAACGCCTCCTGCTCGGGGTCGCCCTCGCGGCCGACGATCGGGTCGGGCATCTGCACGCCCAGAGGCTCCTCGCGCCGGGACCGGCGCGCGCGCAGCATGTTCAGGCAGACCCGCGCCACCACCGTCGTCAGCCACCCGGCGACGTTCTCGACGCCGGCGGTGTCGGCGCGGCCGGCGCGCAGCCAGGCTTCCTGGACGGCGTCGTCGGCCTCGCTGAGCGAGCCGAGCATCCGGTAGGCCACGGCGCGCAGGCGCGGCCGGTGTGCCTCGAACCGCTCGGCCAGCCGGGCGCGCTCGTCCATATAAGTCACATCCCTCCGTCGCGGCGTGTCATCGTAGTAGCCCCCCACGGGGCTGTCATAGGAGTAGACCGCCGAAGCGCGGCCGATGTGACCGGGAGCCCGCCTCCCGGGCGAACGGCAAGGAGACGATCATGACCTCATCCATCCTGGTTACCGGCGGCACGGGCACGCTCGGGCACCTCGTCGTGCCGCGCTTGCGGGAGGCCGGCTGCCCGGTGCGGGTCCTCAGCCGGCGCGGCCACGAGGCCGGGGACGGCGTCGAGTTCGCGATCGGCGACCTGGACACCGGCGCGGGCATCGAACCCGCGGTGGACGCCGTCGGGACCATCATCCATTGCGCGGGCAGCGCCAAGGGCGACGAGGTGAAGACCCGGAACGTGGCGCGGGCGGCGGCGCGGGCCGGCGCCCGGCACCTGGTCTACATCTCGGTCGTCGGGGCCGATCAGGTCCCGGTCGTCAGCGGGGTCGACCGCGCCATGTTCGGCTACTTCGCGGCCAAGCGGGCCGCCGAGCGGGTGGTCGCCGACTCCGGACTGCCGTGGACGACGCTGCGCGCCACCCAGTTCTACGACCTCATCCTGATGGTGGCCCGGCAGATGGCGAAGCTGCCGGTGATCCCGATCCCGGCCGGCTTCCGCTTCCAGCCGGTCGACGCCGGCGAGGTGGCCGCCCGCCTCGTCGAGCTGGCCCTCGGCCCGCCGTCCGGCCTCGTGCCCGACATCGCCGGGCCGCGAATCTACACGATGGCCGCGCTCATCCGCGAGTATCTGCGGGCCAGCCAGCGGCGCCGGCCGCTCCTGTCGGTCAGGCTCCCCGGCAAGGCCGCCCGCGCGGTCCGGGCCGGGGCGAACCTGGCGCCCGACCGGGCGGTGGGCCGGCGCACCTGGGAGGACTTCCTGTCGGAGCGGCTGCGGTAGCCCACCACCCCGCAGTAGTTCCGTGCGGCGGGCGGCCGGGAGACCGGGCCGCCCGCTACTTCCCCGGCACGTTCATCCAGCCGCGGCTGACGTAGTCGCTCATCGAGAGCACCATCAGGATACCGAGCCAGAAGAAGCCGGCAGCCGCGAAGACCAAGACCAGGCGGCTGGCGTACTTGACGTGCATGAAGAAGAAGATGATGAGGAGCCCCTTAGCCGCCGCGATGAGGAGCGCGACCACGGGGTTCAGGATGCCGAGGTCGAAGAGCGAGGCGACGATCGTCCCGCCGAGGAGGCACATCAGCGCCGCCCAGACCGCCACGTACACCCCGACCGGCACGACCCGTTGCGAGATCACCGCCACCCTCCACTGAGAACGCTCTATGCTCTACGCTCTACGCTTCACGGCCGGTGCAGCAGGTAGAGCAGCGGGTACAGGAAGACCCAGACGATGTCGACGAAATGCCAGTAGAGGCCGAGCAGCTCGATCGGCGTGAAGCGCGCCTGGCGGAAGCGCCCCAGCCACGCCTGTACCGCCATCGCCAGCACCACCAGGCAGCCGATCGAGAGGTGGAAGGCGTGCAGGCCGGTCATGAAGAAGTAGCAGACCATGAAGAGCTCGGCCTTCGGCGGGTCCGGCCCGTCGTAGAGCGCGTAGGAGAAGTTCAGCCCCGGGACCAGGTGCTCGTCGTACTCCTTGGAGTACTCCAGCCCCTTGATCGAGAGGAAAGCCAGCCCCAGCAGGAAGGTGATGAGGAGGCAGACGACCAGCGCCTTGCGGCGGTCGAGCTGCGCGTAGTGGACCGCCAGCGCCATGGTGAGGCTGCTCGTCAGCAGCACGCCGGTGTTGATGCTGCCGAGCACGACCTTGAGGTGCTGGGCGGCGACCGCGAAGGTCGGCCAGTACATCCAGCGGTAGGCGACCAGGCCGGCGATCAGCCCGCCGAAGAACATGACCTCCGTGGCGAGGAAGGTCCACATCCCCAGCTTGCCAGCCTCGTGCTGCTGGTCGACGTCGTCGAACTGCTCCGCGATGACCGCGCGCGTCTCAGCCACTCTCAGCCACCCTGCGCTCCCCGAGCCCGTCGTCAGTCGTCACTCGTCACTCGTCACTCGTCGCGGCTCCCAGCCGCCGCCCACGCCCAGCGCCTCCTGCACCTCCGGCCGGTCCTCCCGGCCGCGCCCGCCCGGCGTCCCCTGCGGGATGAAGTCGGGCTCGCCAGTGCCGGTCTTCTCGGGCAGGTACTCGTAGGGCCCGATCGTCACGATCGGCGTCTCGACGAAGTTCTCCTTCGGCGGCGGCGAAGGGGTCTGCCACTCCAGCCCGGTCGCCCCCCACGGGTTCGGCCCGGCGAGCTTGCCGTACTTCAAGGACCAGAAGAGGTAGAAGAAGGGCAGGACGTAGCCGACGCCGAGGATCGTCGCGCCGGCGGTGGAGAGGACGTTGAGCGCCTGGAACTCGGGCGGGTAGGTGTGGTAGCGGCGCGGCATGCCGAGGTAACCCAGGATGAACTGCGGGAAGAAGGTCAGGTTGAAGCCGACGAAGATGAGGAGCGCCGCGCCGCGCCCCCAGCCCTCCGGGTACATCCGCCCGGTGATCTTCGGCCACCAGTAGTGCATCCCGCCGAGGTAGGCCATCACCATGCCGCCGACCATGATGTAGTGGAAGTGGGCGATCACGAAGTAGGTGTCGTGGACGTGGACGTCGATCGCCAGCGAGGCCAGCAGCAGCCCGGTCATCCCGCCGATGGTGAAGAGGCCGATGAAGCCGAGCGCGTAGAGCATCGGCGTGTCGAACGAGATCGCCCCCTTGAAGAGCGTCGCCGTCCAGTTGAAGACCTTGATCGCCGAGGGGATCGCCACGATGAAGCTCAGCAGCGAGAAGACCATGCTGGCGTACATCGACTCGCCGGCGACGAACATGTGGTGGCCCCAGACGAGGAAGCCGATCACGGCGATGGCGATGCTGGCGTAGGCGACGAACCGGTAGCTGAAGATGCGCTTGCGCGCGAAGACGGTGATCAGCTCGCTGATGACGCCCATGCCGGGCAGGATCATGATGTAGACCGCCGGGTGCGAGTAGAACCAGAAGAGGTGCTCGAAGAGGAGCGGGTCGCCGCCGAGCGCGGGGTCGAAGATGCCGATGCGGAAGATCCGCTCGGCCGCGATCAGCGCCAGCGTGATCGCCAGCACCGGCGTCGCCAGCACGAGGATCAGGCTGGTGGCGTAGAGCGACCAGACGAAGAGGGGCAGCCGGAACCAGGTCAGACCCGGCGCGCGCAGCTTGTGCGTGGTGACGATGAAGTTGAGGCCGCTGAAGATCGAGGAGAAGCCGGCGATGAAGATCCCCGTCGCCGCCAGGACGACGTTCGAGTTGGAGTACTCGGTGCTGAAGGGGGTGTAGAAGGTCCAGCCGGTGTCGACGCCGCCGAGGACCAGCGCCAGGAAGGTGAAGATGCCGCCGATGATGTAGAGATACCAGCTCGCCAGGTTGAGGCGCGGGAAAGCGAGGTCGCGCGCGCCGAGCATCAGGGGCAACATGAAATTGCCGAGCACGGTCGGGATCGATGGGATCAGGAAGAACCAGACCATGATGATCCCGTGGATCGTGAAGAGTTTGTTGTAGGTCTCCGCGCCGACGACCGCGCCCTGCGGCGTCAGCAGGTTGAGGCGCATCGTCGCCGCCGCCACCGCCCCGATGAAGAAGAAGCCGGTGATCGAGAGCATGAAGAGGATGGCGATGCGCTTGTGGTCGGTCGTCGTCAGCCAGGAGCGCAGCGTGTAGCCGGCGTTCAGGTAGGTCGGGTGCGCCGTGCGCGGCCCCAGGGTCGTGACGGTCATGGCTGCCCTCCCGGTGCGGGCACCGTCGGCGCCGGCTGGCCCGGCTGCTGCGGCGCGCCCAACGACTTGACGTAATCGATCAACTGCAGCACCTCGCCCTCGTCGAGGATCCCCTGGAAGGAGGGCATCACCGGCTGGTAGCCGGCGACGACCTGCGATTTCGGCAGGAGGATCGAGTCGCGGATGTACTTGTCGTCGGCGATGACGGTCGTGCCGTCCGCGAGGTGGACCGGCCGGCCGTAGACGCCGATCAGAGAGGGGCCGACGCCGCTGCCGTCCATCAGGTGACAGCCGCTGCAGCCGTAGGCGCGGAAGAGGTCGGCGCCCTGCTGGGCCAGCGTCTGGCCGCCGCTGGTGTTCGCCAGCCACGTCTGGTAATCGGCCTGGCTCATCACGATCACCTGCCCGCCCATGACCGCGTGGTCGGTGCCGCAGTACTGCGTGCAGAAGAGGTGGTACGAGCCGACCCGCGTCGCCTGGAACCAGGCGGTCGTGTAGCGGCCGGGCAGGACATCCTGCTTCACCCGGAAGGCCGGGACGAAGAAGCTGTGGATGACGTCCTGCGAGATCATGTTGAGCCGGATCGGCTGGCCGACCGGGACGTGCAACTCGTCGATCTCCTGCTGCCCCTCAGGGTGCTGGAACTTCCACATCCACTGTTTGCCGACGACCTGGATCTCGATCGCCCGCGCGGGCGGGCGGTACATGTTGAAGTAGAGACGCGCGGCGTAGAAGAAGACGCCGAACGACAGCACGAGCGGGATGATCGTCCAGGTGAACTCCAGCCGCAGGTTCGAGGAGGTCGGGTGGACGCGGCTGGCGCGCGAGCCGCGGTGGTACTTCACCAGGAAGTAGACCATCGTCAGGCAGACGCCGGCGGTGATCACCCCGGCCAGCGCGAGGAGGCTGAAGAAGAGGGTGTCGTACGGCCCGGCGAAGGTCGACGCCTGCCCCGGCGAGAAGGGGAAGCCGTTCATCGCGTCACGCCTCCTCGCCCGCCCGGGCAGACGATAGACGATAGACGATAGACGATAGGCATGGGCGCGGCCTGGCGCGTCCTAACCCGCGCGGGCGGGTTTCGCGGCGAGCCGCGGCGAGCCTCTCGCCGCGGTTTCAACCGCGGGCGCGTGTCGCCGGTAACCGGCATCCCTCGCCAGCCCCTCATGGCCGCCCCCCGGTAGGCGTGGCCGGCCTGGCGGGCGGCGCCGGGCGCGCGGGCGTGGCGGGGCCGACGGGCGTGCCGGGGAGGCCCTGCTGGACGATGAGATCCATCGCCCGGCCGATCGGGATGCGCACGATGCCGTGCTGGCGGTCGACCCAGTCGTAGCTGTCGAGCAGCGCCTCCTCGCGCGAGCGCACCCGCGCCAGGTCGGCGGCCGGGTCCACCTCCAGTTGCGGGCCGGACGGCGGCGCGGTGCTGAAGACCGGCGGCGGCGCGAGGTCCCGCTGCTGCGCGCCGCTGGCGAAGAAGTCGAACATCGCCCAGAGCCCGACGTGCAGCGCGATCGCGATCAGGATCATCCCGACGCCGACCATGATGATGCAGCCCGCCCTGGCGTCCTTGACCTCGTACCCGCGCAGGAGGCCGCGCGGCCGGGCGCCCGCGGCCTGCTCCGCCGGCGTGGGCGCGGGCGCCCGGCGCCGGACGAGGCGACCCAGGCCGAGCGCGGCCAGCAGGCCGGCCAGCGCCACGCCGACCGCGCCGAGCGCCGCCCTGAGCCGGGTGTTGCGCCGCTCGCGCCCGCCGTCAGCCACCGCGCATCCCCTCCGGCAGCCGCGGGTCGTGCAGCGGGACGAGCGGCTTGCCCGCGAGCTGCCACGTGAAGACCGCCACCCAGAAGCCGCCGATGCCGAGCGTCGCGACGACGTCCAGCCAGTCGAGGTGGAACCCCGTCTGGTAGAAGCCGGGCACGACGAACCAGAAGATCTCGATCAGGTGGACCGCGACGAGCCAGATCGCCATCGCCGTCAGCAGCCGCGCGCCGCTGCGGACGCGGTGGAAGATCAGGATGGCGAAGGGGAAGGCGAAGCCGAAGAGCGCGACGACGATCGCGACCCACTTCCAGCCCGCCACGCTGCGGTGCAGGTACCAGGTCGTCTCCGACGGCAGGCTGCCCGACCAGATGATCAGGAGCTGCGAGAAGGCCATGTAGGCCCAGCCGATCAGCACCGCCAGGAGCAGGCTGCCGAGGTCGTTGAAGCGGCGCGGCGTCGCCAGGGGCAGCCCCGGCGCCGCGCGCAGCACCAGCGCCAGCGCGACGATCGCGAAGGCCAGCCCCACCAGCCCTTGCCCGGTGATGAGGATCATCCCGTAGACCGACGAGTACCAGCTCGCCTCGACCGACATCACCCAGTCGATCCCGCTGAAGGTGGCGGTGACGCAGTAGACGAGCAGCGCGATCGCGCTGAAGCGGCGCAGCCGCCGCGCCAGCCCGCGCGCGGCGTCCGGCTCGCGGTCCTGCGCCAGCGACCAGCGGTTGAGCAGCAGCGCCGTCCCGATCCAGGTCACGAAGTAGAAGACGGCGCGGCCGATGAAGAAGGGGACGTTGAGGAAGGGCTGCTTGTGCTGGAGGAGCACGTCGCTGGCGACCGCGGCCGGCTGCGCCCAGGCGTAGAGGTCGGGCAGGCCGAAGAGGAGCGGGATGAAGAGGAGCGCCATCAGCGGCAGGGTCATCCCGCCCGTCTCCAGCAGGCGCCGGATCGCGTAGCCCCAGTCGCCCCCGGACAGGTGGTGCGTCATCACGATCAGGATGCAGCCGAGCGCGATCTGCAGCCAGAAGAAATAGGCGAAGAGGTAGGCGCGGAAGAAGGTGCGCGCGCCGATAGCCACGCCGATCGCGCAGAGGACCAGGCCGACCGCGCCGACCGCCAGCGCCGCCCACTGGACGCGGCGCAGCCGGGGCAGGAGGACCTGGACGGCGTCGGCCTGGCTCATTTCCCCTCCAGCTTCGAGCGCTCGGCCGGGGTGAGGTCGTTGACGTCGGCGTGCTGGCTCAGTTGCAGCGCGCGGATGTAGGCGGCGATCGCCCAGCGGTCGTCGGGCGAGACGCGGTCGGCGTAGCTGTACATCACGCCGTAGCCGTTGGTGATCACGTCGTAGAAGTGGCCGATCGGCGCGGCGCGCAGGCGGTCGGTGTGGAAGGAGGGCGGCGCCGGGAAACCGCGCTGCACGATCATCCCCTGGCCGTCGCCGGCGCGCCCGTGGCACGGCGCGCAGTAGATGTCGAAGCGCTCCTCGCCGCGCTGGAGGAGCTGGCGCGTGAGGGGCACCGGCAGCGCCGCCACCGGCGTGCCGTCGACCATGCCGGTGTAGCGCGCCTGGTCGGTCTGGAGCTGGCCACGCGAGACAGTGTCCGGCGGGATCGGCCGGGCCGACTGCCCGTCGGCGAAGAACGAACTCTGGTCGAGGGGCCGGTAGCGCGGCTGCGCGCGCATGTTGTTCCCGCAGGCCGCCAGCAGCGCCACCCCGAGCGCCAGGCAGACGAGGCCGAGGAACCGCCCCCCCGGCCCCCCAATCCTGGGGGGAGGAGACGCGGATGCTCGCCGCCCCGCCGCCCTCCCCCTGCCGCCTGCCGCCTGCCGCCTGCCGGCCACTCCCGACTCCCGACTCCCGACTCCCGACTCCCATCGCATCGCCCCGCCTCCCCTCACCGCGCCACCTCCTCGACGCGCAGCGGGTGCAGGTCGAGGAGGAAGCGGGTCGTGCCCAGCCGGTCGAACTGCGGGTCGGCCGCCTCGACACAGAGGAAGAAGCGGTCGCGCGAGGCGAGTTGGAAGTCGGGCGCGTTGAAGACCGGGTGGTAGGGCTGCGGCAGGCCGTTGAGGATCAGCATCCCGAAGAGCGCGGCGAAGGCGGCCAGCAGCACCGTCAGCTCGAAGGTGATCGGGATGTATGCGGGCCAGCTATTGAGTGGGCGGCCGCCGACGTTGATCGGGTAGAAGATCCGCGTGGCGAACCACTGCATGAAGAAGCCGCCGACGCCGCCGACGATCCCGCCGGCCAGCACGATCTCCGGCACGCGGGTGTTGCGGAAGTCGAGCGCCTCGGCCAGCCCCTCGACCGGGAAGGGGCTGTAGGCGTCCATGCGGCGGTAGCCGGCGTCGCGGGCGCGTTGCGCCGCGCCCAGGAGGGCGTCCGGGTCGTCGAACTCGGCCATGATGCCGTACAGTTCCGGCTCCACCGTCAGTTCACCGCTCATCTCACCAGGCCCGCTCGAAGGCCGCTTCCCGGCCCTCCGCCGTCTTCTCGACCAGCTCGCGCATCTCGTAGATCGAGATCATCGGCAGCAGGCGGACGAAGAGGTAGAAGAGGGTGAAGAAGAGGCCGATCGTGCCGAGGAAGGCCGCGTAGTCCCAGGCCGTGCCGGTGTACATGTCCCAGGAGGAGGGGAGGAAGTCGCGGTGCAGGCTGGTGATGACGATCATGAAGCGCTCGATCCACATCCCGGCGTTGATCACGATGGAGAGGATGAAGAGGACCACCGCGTTGGTGCGCACCCAGCGGAACCACAGGAGCTGGGTCACGCCGACGTTGATGGCGACCACGGCCCAGAAGACCGGCCAGTAGGGGCCGAAGACGCGGTTGAGGGTCATGAACTCCTCGAACTTGTCGCCGCTGTACCAGGAGGTGAAGATCTCCATCATGTAGCCGTAGTCGACAATCAGGCCGGTCACCAGCAGCATCTTGGCCATGTTGTCGAGGTGCCAGGTGGTGATGAAGTTGCCGAGCTTGTAGTAGGCGCGCAGCGGGATCGCCAGCGTCAGCACCATCGCGAAGCCGGAGAAGATCGCGCCGGCGACGAAGTAGGGCGGGAAGATCGTCGAGTGCCAGCCCGGCACGATCGCCACCGCGAAGTCGAGGCTGACGACGCTGTGGACCGAGACGACCAGCGGCGTCGCCAGCGCGGCCAGCAGCAGGTAGGCGACCTCGTAGCGCTTCCAGTGCCGCGCCGAGCCGCGCCAGCCGAGCGCCATGATCCCGTAGGTGATCTTGATCCAGCGCCGGTGCGCGCGGTCGCGCAGCGTCGCCAGGTCCGGCACCATGCCGAGGTACCAGAAGATGATCGAGACGGTCAGGTAGGTGCCGACCGCGAAGAAGTCCCAGACGAGCGGGCTGCGGAACTGCGGCCAGAGCTGCATCGTGTTGGGGTAGGGCACCAGGTAATAGAAGAGCCAGGGCCGGCCGAGGTGCAGCAGCGGGTAGAGGCCGGCGCAGCCGACCGCGAAGAGGGTCATCGCCTCGGCGAAGCGGTTGATCGAGGTGCGCCACTCCTGGCGCAGCAAGAGCAGGATCGCCGAGATCAGCGTGCCCGCGTGGCCGATGCCGATCCACCAGACGAAGTTGGAGATCGCGATGCCCCAGGCGATCGGGATGCCGACGCCCCAGGCGCCGATCCCCAGGAAGAGGAGGTAGGCGACCGCGATCAGCAGCAGCATCATGAAGAGGAAGGCGACGGTGAAGCCGGCCAGCCAGCCCCGGCCAAAGCCCGGCTTCAGCACGATCGAGCTGATCTGGTCGGTCACCGTGCGGAAGGTCTGCCCCGGCGCCAGCACCGGCACGACGTACTCGCCGTCCGGGCTCCGCTCCGCGGGCTCGGGCTCCGCCGGGGGTGGCCGTCTCGCCGGTTCCGTCCGCATCCGCCGCTCCGTCTACGACGTGGTCACGTCGGGGTTGGGGTTGCGCAGTCGCGGCAGGTAGGTCGTGCGCGGGCGGGTGTTCAGCTCGCCCAGCAGGCTGTAGTCGGCCGGCTCCGCCTTCAGTTTCGCCACCGCGCTGCCGCGGTCGTTGATGTTGCCGAAGACGATCGCCCGCGTCGGGCAGACCTGCTGGCAGGCCGTCTGCACCTCGCCGTCGCGGATCATCCGCCCCTCGTTCTGCGCCGCGATCCGCGTCTGCACGATCCGCTGCACGCAGTAGGTGCATTTCTCCATCACGCCGCGCTCGCGCACCGTCACTTCGGGGTTGCGCATCAGCATCAGCGTCGGCTCGCGCTGGTCGGTGTACTGGAAGAAGTTGAAGCGCCGCACCTTGTAGGGGCAGTTGTTCGAGCAGTAGCGCGTGCCGATGCAGCGCTGGTAGACCATGTCGTTGAGCCCCTCCGAGTCGTGGACCGTGGCCCCGACGGGGCAGACCAGTTCGCAGGGCGCGTTCTCGCACTGCATGCAGGGCACCGGCTGGAAGGCCGTCTCCGGCGCCTCGGCCGGGCCGGTGTAGTAGCGGTCGACGCGGATCCAGTGCATCTCGCGCCCTTCCGACACCTGGAGTTTGCCGACGACCGGGATGTTGTTCTCCGCCTGGCAGGCGAGGACGCAGGCGCCGCAGCCGACGCAGGCATTGAGGTCGATCGACATGGCCCAGGCGTAGTCGGGGTACTGGTAGTCGGGGTAGAGCGACGGCCCGCGCGCCGGCACCCGCTCGTCGGCGTGGTCGAAGCGGGGGTCGCGGCGGTAGTCGGCCAGCGTGCCGGAGCGGAGGATGTCGCGCCCCTCCATCGTGCCGTGGTTCTGCGTCGTGGCGAGGGTGTAGCGCTTGCCGGGCGGGCGGACCTCGAGGCCGGGCCCGCCCCACGGCGCGTCGCTGGTGCGCAGCAGGTAGGCGTTGAAGCCGAGGCCAGTGCCGACCTTGCCGGTGCGCGTCCGCCCGTAGCCGAGGTGGATCGTCGCGCAGTCGTCGGCGTGGCCGGGCATCACCCAGAGCGGCGCCTCGACCACGCCGCCGCGGTAGCGCAGCTCGACCAGCGGCACCCCGACCGCGTCGCCGGCCGACTTGCTCTCCGGGTCGGTGTTGTCGGTCACCAGCCCCAGGCGGCGCGCGGTCGCCGGGCTGACGAGCGCGGCGTTGTCCCAGGTCAGTTTGGTCAGCGGCTTCGGCAACTCCTGCAGCCAGCCGTTGTCGGCGTAGCGGCCGTCCCAGATCGTCGGGTCGGGCCGGAAGGCGAGTTCGAGGCCCTGGTCGGCCGGGGCGGCGGGCGCGGCGCGGCCGGCGAAGCCGGGCTGGATCGCGACCGCCCGCGGCGCCGCCGCGGTGTCGCGCACCACGCCGTCGTGCAGCGTCGTCTGCCAGAAGGTCTCGAAGTCGCCGCCGGCGTGCCGGCCCTGCCAGTAGGCGCGGACGATGTCGTGCCCGGTGCGGTCGACGCCGTCCACCAGCGCGGCCAGGACCTCGTGGGCCGACTTGCCGCCGTAGAGCGGCTCGATCGTCGGCTGCATGATCGTCGCGGTACCGTCGAAGGCGCGGATGTCGCTCCAGGTCTCCAGGTAGTGCGCCTGCGGGATGTGCCACTGGCAGAGCGCGGCGGTCTCGTCGGCGAAGGGGCCGAGGTGGATGCGCAGCGGCGCGCTGGTCAGCCGCGCGCCGAAGGCGAGGTCGGCCGGGGCGTCGTAGACCGGGTTGCCGCCGAGGATCGCCAGCGTATCGACTTTTCCCGCTACCAGGTCGCCCACCAGCGCGCGCAGCGCGGCGAGCTGGTCGGCCGGCGCCGCCTCGACCGGCTCGGTGTAGACGACGGTGTGGCCGGCGTTGCCGAGCGCGTCGTTGATCGCGTGGGCCAGCGCGTGGACCAGCGGCGGCTGCGCCTCGCCGGCGAGGACGAGACCCCGGCCGCGGTGCTGCTGGAGGTCGCGCACCGCCGCCGCCAGCCAGGGGACGGCCGGCGCGGCCGCCGGGCCCGCGCCGGCATCCACGCCGAGCGCGCGCGCCAGCCCGGCGGCGAAGGCAGCGACCTCACTCGGGCGGAGCGCCTGGCGGTGGTCGGCCAGCGCCCCGACGAGCGTCGGCGCGGTCTCGACGGCGTAGAGGCGGTTCATCGTCTGCCGGTCCGCGCGCACGCGCCGCCCGTCGATGAACTCGCGCTCGTAGCGCACGCTGCCCGGCCAATGCATCAGGAAATCGGCGTCGAGCGCCACGATCACGTCGGCGTCGGCGAAGCGGTAGACCGGGTTGACGTCCGTGCCGAAGGCGAGGCGCGCGCCGAGGCGGGCGTTGTCGCGCCCGGCCGGCTCGTACTGGTGCCACCGGGCGGCCGGGTAAGCGCGGCGCAGCGCGGCGAGCTGGTCGGCCAGCGTCGGCGACGTCACGGTCTCGGTCAGCACGTAGAGGCCGGCGCCGCCGTTGGCGCGGAACTTCGCCAGCACCGGCTGGAGCGCGCCGAGGAAGACGTCCCAACTGCTGATCCGGCCGTCGCGCAGGACCGTCTGCGAGCGGTCGGGGTCGTAGAGGTCGAGGAGCGTCGCCTGGGTGATCGCGTCGGTCGCGCCGAGGCTGGCCGGGTGGTCGGGGTTGCCTTCCAATTTAGTCGGCCGCCCCAGGTGGCTCTCGGCCAGCACGCCGGTCCCGTAGCCGCCGAAGGGGGTCGCGGTGGCGAAGAAGAGGGGCTTGCCGGGCGTTACCTGCGCCGGCTGATTGACATAAGGGACGATCTTGTCGTGCGGCTGGGACGCGCAGGCGGTCAGGCCGGCGAGGGCGAGGGAGGCGCCCATCAGCCGGAGGAACTGGCGGCGGCTGAGGCCATCGAGGAGTTCGGAGGCGCCGCGGGGGAACTCGCGGTGGAGGAACGCGCGGAACTCCGGCGTGTCGGCCAGCTCGTCGAGGCTGCGCCAGGCGTGGCGATCGTCCTGGCGGGACGCGCGGTAGTCGTCGGCCAGCCGGGCGCGGGCGGCCAGGA
Source organism: Thermomicrobiales bacterium (assembly GCA_035708265.1). Lineage (GTDB taxonomy): Bacteria > Chloroflexota > Chloroflexia > Thermomicrobiales > CADCWN01 > DASSSV01. The sequence continues at coordinate 16,939 of DASSSV010000193.1, forward strand.
AAGCGCGTTGTCGCGAGCGGCGCTCGTCCGGCGTCACGGTCCCCCTCAGCGGTGGCAGGTCGAGCAGTCGGTCAGCACGCTGGTGTCGATGTGGTACTGCTGCATCAATTGGCGGCCGAGTTCGGCCTGGTTGGGCGGCGTCTGGTAGGCCATGTTGAAGACCTGGTCCTCCGGTCGCAGGTTCGGCGCGGGGTCCTTGTGGCAGGTCAGGCACCAACTCATCGTGACCTCCTCGGCCTTGTAGGTCAGCGGCATCTGATCCACCGGGCCGTGGCAGGTCGCGCAGCCGACGCCGTGCTGGACGTGGACGCTGTGGTCGAAGTAGACGAAGCCGGGGAGCACGTAGACGCGGTTCCACTGGAGGGGCTGGTCCTGCGCGAGACTCTGCCGCACCGGCGCGAGCACCGGGCTGTCCTTCCAGACCTGGGAATGGCAGGTCATGCAGGTCGAGGTCGGCGGCATCCCGGCGTAGGACGAGTCCTCGACGGAGGTGTGGCAGTAGCGGCAGTCGAGGCCGAGGCCGGCGACGTGGTGCTCGTGGCTGAAGGGGACCGGCTGGCTGAGGGGGTTGCCGACGCCGGTGTTGAAGCCGGAGCGGACGAAGAGGACGCTGGCCCAGATGATCGCGCCGACGACGAAGGCGCCGCCGTAGAAGGTGAAGCGGGCCAGCGAGTTGGACGCCGGGTGGAAGACCTGAGCCATGGACCCTGCCCATCCGGTGCTGCGGCGCCCGGTGGCGTCGGCGGTCGTCGGCCCGGCGACCCGGCCGGGCCCTGGCGCGGCGGCACGCCGGTCGTCTGTGGGGATGCTGGCTGGTTGCGAGTGACGGCGGTCGCGCGGCGCCCCCACGGGGGCGCACATCGGGGGCCGGCGGCGTGTGGGGTCGCCGGCCGGGCCGCGCCCGGTGAAGGCTGACCCTCAGTCTACCGGCAGTTCGTCAACGTACCGGTAAACGGACGTCAATGACTCGGTAAACGAGGCAGCGCCCGCCGCCGCTGCGCTAGAATCGTCCCGCGCGGCGGCGCGACGGCGAACGATCATTGGGGGAGGCACGGGTGAAGATACGCGAGGTACGGGTCGCGGGGCTGCGCGGGGCGACGCCGGCGGGGGGCTGGACCAGCGAGATCCGGCCGGAGACCTGCGTCCACACGCTCGTCGCCGTCCACACCGACGAGGGGCTGACCGGCCTGGGCAGCGCCTACACCGGCGACGACTTGGTGCGGGCGGCGCTCGGCGTGCTGGAGCCGCTCTACCGCGACGAATCGGCGCTCGAACCGGCGCGCGTGAGCGAGAAACTGCACCAGCACACCTTCTGGCAGGGGCGGGGCGGCGCGATCACCCACGCGATCAGCGGGCTCGACCAGGCGTTGTGGGACATTTTGGGACAGGCGACCGGCCAGCCGGTCGGGCGACTCCTGGGCGGGCGCTACCGCGAGCGGGTCCGCCCCTACGCCTCGCTGCTGATGGACGACCCCGGCCCACTCACCGAGCACTTACGGCAAGTCCGCGAGCGCGGTTTCCGGGCCTACAAACTCGGCTGGGGGCCCTTCGGCCGGCGCGACGCCGCGACCGACGAGGCGATCGTCCGCGCGGCGCGCGAGGCCGTCGGCCCCGACGCGCACCTGATGATCGACGCGGGCGGCAGCGACGCCTTCTGGCGGCAGGGCTACAAGTGGGCCCTCAAGACGGCGGAGATGCTGGCCGCCTACGGCGTGGCCTGGTTCGAGGAGCCGCTGCGCCCGGACGCGCTCGACGATTTCGTGGCGCTGCGCCGAGCGGCGCCGGTGCCGATCGCCGGCGGCGAGGTCCTCACGCGGCGGCAGAGTTTTGTCCCCTGGCTCCAGGCGGGGGCGTTCGACATCGTGCAGCCCGACGTGACGAAGGTCGGCGGGCTCAGCGAGGCGCGGCGCATCGGCTGGCTGGCGGAGGAGTTCGGCGTCCGGCTGATCCCGCACGGCTGGAACACCGCGGTCGGCCTCGCCGCCGACCTGCAACTGGCCTCGGCGCTGCCCGGCACCGACCTGGTCGAATACCTCACCGGCTCGACCTATGTGGACGAATTGCCGTCCGAGCCCTGGGCGCTCGACGCCGACGGCATGCTCGCCATCCCCGAGACGCCCGGCCACGGCATCCGCCTGAACCCCGACGCGCTGGCGCGCTACAGTCGCGAGGCGCGCGAGTTCCTGGGCGGATAGACGGCCCAGCTTCGTAGGTGTCGGCCCCGGTGCCGGCCCGGCCTCCGCGCCTCCCGCCATTCGGGCCGGCACGGACTGTGGGCCAGGGCTGCTCCACTGGGAAGGCGACCGGCCGGGAATGCGGGCCGGCACCGGGGCCGGCCCCTACAAGGACATGGATGCGGACCGGAGGTAAGCCCTTGCCCGGTGAGGTCATCATCCCGCGCGATAGCCCGTTGTACGCGCCGCTGGCGCGGATGGCCCACGAGGGCCGCGCGGTCTTCGTCGCAGGCCTGCCCGGGGCGGGGAAGAGCCTGCTCGTCCAGCAACTCGCCCGGCTGGCGCACGCGGCGGGGCGCCGGGTCCACCTCCTCCAGTGGGACGTGGCGCGGGCCCCGTTCGAGACGCCGGAGTTGCTGGCGCGCTACCCGGAGGTGGATGGCGCGACCCACGCGGCGATCCGCAAAGCGGTGGGGCTGTGGGCGAGGGGCGCGGTGCTGCGCTGGCACGAGGCGCACCCCGACCCCGCGTACCTGCTGATCGGCGAGACGCCGCTGGTCGGCAGCCGGCTGGCGGAACTGGCGCAGATCCGCCGCGACGCCGCCGAGGCGCTGCTGGCGAGCCCGGCAGCGCTCTTCGCCGTCCCGGTGCCCTCGGCCGACGTGCGGGCGCGGATCGAGGCGGCGCGGGAACAGACCAGCGCTTCGCCGGCCCACGGGCGCGAGGCCGCCGACGCGCCGCCGAACGTCCTGCGCGCCCTCTGGGCCGAAGTCGCCGCGATCGGCGCGCGGCTCGACGGCGCCGCGGCGCCGGCCGGCTGCGACTACGACCCGGCGGCCTATGCCCGAGTCTACGCGCACGCGCTCCGCCGCCGCAACCACGAACTGCTATCGATTGATGAAATCCTCCCCGCCGCCGGCTCCGTCTACGACCTCGGCGTCGCCGCGGGCGAACTCGTCGCGACGCCCGAAGAGGTAGCGGCAGCCGTGCGGCAGGTCGAGGACGAGTACGGCGACGAGCGGCTGGCGCGGGAGGCGGAGGGGTGGTACGAGGGGTAGGCATTCGCCCTCACCCCCCGGCCCCCTCTCCCAATCCCGGGCGAGGGGGGGAGCGCCGCCCGGGCGCTGCCTCCATCCTCCTGACCCGAGATCTTGAAGAGCGCCGCGCTGTCTCCGCGGAGTCACCCCCCTCTCCCAGCATTGGGAGAGGGGGGACGGGGGGTGAGGGCTCACGATGGACCCGGCGGTGCTGGCCTGGGTGCGGCTGGCGCGCGTGGTGCGGCGCGTCGAGCGCGAGCTGGCGCGCTGGCTGGAGCCGTGGGGGCTCAGCACGGCGCAGTTCGACGCGCTGGCGCAGATCGGCGCGGCTGAGGGGCTGACGCAGCAGGAACTGGCGTCGGCGCTGCTGGTCACCAAGGGCAACGTCTCGCAACTGCTCGCCCGGCTGGAGGCGCGCGGCCTGGTCCGGCGCCGCCACGAGGGGCGCACGGTGCGCCTCGCGCTGACCGACGCCGGCCGGCGCTGCCGCGACGAGGTCGTCCCGGACCACGAGGCGTGGCTGGCCGCGCGTTTCGCGGCGCTGACGCCGGATGAGCTGGCCACCCTCCGCGCGGCGCTCCGCAAACTCGACCGCGACCCGGCCGGCGGGGAATAGATCCTGCGGCCCCGGCGTCGAGTAGGGCAGACGATGGTTTAGCCCTAAACGGAGGCGATCATGGAACAGCAACTCGGCGGCCTGCACCACGTCACCGCGGTGACCGCGCACGCCCCGGAAAATCTCGACTTCTACACGCGCGTGCTCGGCCTGCGGCTGGTGAAGAAGACGGTCAACCAGGACGACGTCTCGGCGTACCACCTCTTCTACGGCGACGAGGTCGGCCACGCCGGCACCGAGGTGACCTTCTTCGACTGGGCCACCGCCGCGCCGAACCGCCCCGGCCGCGGCGAGGTCGCGGCGGTGGCGCTCCGCGTGCCCGGTCGGGCGGCGCTCGACTGGTGGGCGGCGCGCTTCGACGCCCTCGGCGTGCCGCACGGCCCGATCGAGGAGGTCGAGGGGCGCGCCACGCTCGCCTTCACCGACCCGGAGGGCCAGCGCCTCGCGCTGCTGGACGACAGCGGCGCGGCCGTGCCGGGCGGCACGCCGTGGGAGCGGAGCACGGTCCCAGCCGAGCACGGCATCCGCGGGCTCGGCGCGGTCACGCTGACCGTGGCCCGGCTGGAGCCGACCGCCGCGGTGCTGACCGACGTCCTCGGCTTCCGGCCGGCCGGCGAGGACGCGACCGCGGACGGCAAGGGCCGGGTCGCCCTCTTCGAGACCGGGGCGGGCGGCCCCGGCGCGATCGTCGCGGTGCAGGCGCGGCCGGACCAGCCCCACGCGCGGCAGGGACGGGGCGGCGTCCACCACGTCGCCTTCCGCACGCCGAACGACGAGGAGCACGCGGCCTGGCAGCGGCGCATCGCCGCGGCCGGCCTCGCGATCACACCGGTGATCGACCGTTACTACTTCAAGTCGATCTACTTCCGCGAGCCGGGCGGGGTCCTCTTCGAGATCGCCACCGATGGCCCCGGCTTCGCCACCGACGAGGACGCGGCGCATCTCGGCGAGCACCTGGCGCTGCCGCCCTTCCTGGAGCCGTACCG
>DASSSV010000194.1:0-2673 GCA_035708265.1 Thermomicrobiales bacterium
CTTCCAGTCGGACCCGCAGGTGCGCCAGGCGTACACGTATCTGTGCGACAAGGACACGATCGCCAAGACGCTCTACGGCCCGGCCGGCCAGCCGACCGACAACATCCTGACCGACCCGAAGATCTACGCCTCGCCCAACACGCACTGGGAGTTCAACGTCGCGAAGGCCGAGCAACTCCTCGACGCGGCCGGCTACAAGGTGAACGGCCAGTACCGCGCGAAGAACGGCGTGCAACTCTCCGTGCTCTTCCAGACGAGCACGAACTCGGTGCGCCAGAAGCACCAGCAGATCGTCAAGGCCGCCTTCGAGCAGGCCGGCATCAAGATGGAGCTCAAGTCCATCGACGCCGGGGTCTACTTCTCCTCGGACGCCGGCAACCCCGACACCTCCAGCCACTTCTACGCCGACCTGGAGATGTTCACCAACTCCAACGCCTCGCCCGACCCCTGGGACTACTTCGACGGCTGGACGACCCAGCAGATCGCCCAGAAGGAGAACTCCTGGGACGGCAACAACTACGAGCGCTGGTCCGACAAGGGCTACGACAACCTCGTGGCGCAGGCCAAGACGGAGACGGACGCGGCCAAGCGCCGCGACATGTTCATCAAGATGAACGACATGATCGTCGACAACGTGGTCGACATCCCGCAGATCGACCGCAAGGGGGTGAACGGCTTCGCCAACGAGGTGCAGAACGTCCAGCCGACCGCCTGGGACGGGACGGCCTGGAACATCGCCAACTGGGCCAAGCGATGACGCGGGCGCGCCGCCCGCCGCGCGCCCATGTCCCCGTCGCCCCGGTCGCCACCCGCCGCGGCGCCCTCCCGGGGCGCGGCACGCGCCTTGCAAGGAGGGGAGCGGACCGTTTCCTGTCTACACCGTCCCGGGGGCTGGCGGGGCCGCCCGGGGCGGTGTGCGCGCTGGCACGCGCCTTGCGCGGACGGAGGTGCCAACCATTCCGGTCTCCGCCGCCCCGGCCGGTTCCACTCCCGGCCGGGGCGGCTCCGTGCCCGGCACCTCCCCGCCGTCGGCCGGGCCTCCCCGACGCCAGCGACGCCTGGCACGGGGTTTGCGTCCCGGCCGCGAGACCGGTCGGCGCGCCATGCGGCAGCCGCGGCGGAGGGGCCGATGGGCGCGATCACCTACCGCGAGGGCGGGGCAATCCCCGCCAAGCAGCTCCGCGACCTGGCCGCCGCCCTCGGCGCGGGCGACGGGGACCTGCCCACGCCCGCGCAGCTCCTCGCCTCGGCCGCGGTCGCCTCCGCCTGGGACGGCGCGCGCCTCGTCGGCCTGGCCCGCCTGGTCGGCGACGGCGACGGGCTCGCGGTCCTGCAGCACGTCGGCGTCGACCCGGCCTACCGCCGGCAAGGCGTCGGGCAGGCGCTGGTGCGCGCCTGCCTGGCCGGCTGCGCCGGGGCGACGGTGGTGGCGCTGCCGCGCGGCGCGGGCGCGGCCGCCTTCCTCGCCGGCTGCGGCCTGACCCAGCGCGCCACCGCGCTGGTGCGCCCCGCCCCGTTGACCGCCGTTGACCGCCGTTGACCGCCCCGCCACCGCGGCGTTCACCGGCGCGCGCTACGCTGGGGAGGTCGGGGGCCGCCCGGCCCCCGCCCGCCGCGGCGGCGCGCCGCGCCGCCGCCCCGCCCTCGGAGGCCCCATGTCCGGCGCAGCCCCCCAGCCCGACGCGCCGCCGCCGCTCTCCCCGCCGCCCGACCCGCCGCCCGCGCCCGCCGCGGAGCCCGCCGCGGAGCCCGCGCCCGCGCCGGGGCGCGCCGCCGCGCCGGTGCTCGTCGTCGCCGATGAGGCCGCCGACCGCGCCCGCCTGGCGCTCGTCCTGCGCGCCGCCGGCTACGCCCCCGCGGCCTGCGCCCCGGCCGCGGTGTGGGCGGCCCTCGCCGCCGCCCGCCCCGCCCTCGTGCTGCTCGCCCTGCCGGGCACCGGCCGGGCGGCGCTGGCCCTCTACCGCCGGCTGCGCGCCGACGAGGCCACCGCCGCGACGCCGGTGGTGCTGCTGAGCGCGGTGCCCGCCGCCATCGTGGCCGCCCGCACGGCCGACTGCCCGCCCGCGGGCCTGGTCCACCGCCCCTGCCCGCCGTCCGCGGTCCTCGCCGTGGTGGCGCGCGCCCTCGGCGCGGCGGGCGAGGCCGCGCCGGGCGACGCCGACAGGCGGCGCTACACCGTGCGCTACCGCGGGATCGACGGGCGCGGGCGGCCGGCGCTGATCGTGACCGACGCCGGGGGCGCCGCCTATCTCTACAGCGACGGCGCGCTGGGGCTGGGCTATCCCGGGCCGGACGCGGCCGGGCGGCTGGTGCGGTTGGCCCGGCGGGCGAGCGACGGGGCCGCCTGGGCGGTGGTGCCGCGGGGCGCGCCCGCCACGCTGGCCGGGCTGCGCCGCCTCGTGGAGCCCGCCCCGCCCAACGAGGCCGACCGCTGAGCCGCGCCAGCGCCTCTCGCGCGGCCGCGGTCGGCGGCACGCGCCCTCTCGGGCGCGGGCGCGGCGGGCAGCGCGGCGGCGATCGCCGCGAGCACCTGCCCGACGTCGAACGGCTTGGGCAGGAAGGCCACGCCGGGTGGCGGCGCGGGCGGCGGGGCGGCGCTCATCAGGATCACCGGCACCGCCCGGCCGGGTTCGCGCCGCAGGCGGGCGGCGAGGTCCGTGCCGCGGAGGTGGG
>DASSSV010000195.1:0-4992 GCA_035708265.1 Thermomicrobiales bacterium
GGTGGAGATGGTCATGCCGGGGGACAACGTGCGCATGGACGTCAACCTCCTGGTGCCGGTGGCGCTGGAGCAGGGCCTGCGCTTCGCCATCCGCGAGGGCGGCCGCACCGTCGGCGCCGGCGTCGTCACCCAGATCAGCGAATAATCGGCGCACAGTCCGCGGCGGCCCGAACGATCGGGCCGCCGCGGAGTACCGGAGGACCCCGTGGCGAAGAAGGGTAAAGCCGATCGGGTGATCATCACGCTCGAATGCACCGAGTGTCGCGAGCGGAATTACACCACCGAGAAGAACCGCCGCAACGACCCCGGCCGGCTGGAGCTGCGCAAGTACTGCCCGCGCTGCCGCCAGCACCGGCTGCACCGCGAGACGCGGTAGGTGGTAGGGGTTAGGCGATAGGCGGGAGGCGTTAGGAGACGAACGAGGGGGCGGCCGGGTTGCCTACACCCAGCCGCCCCCTCGTTGTTTCGCGGGATTCGCCGGGCATCCCCGACGCCCATCCCCTAACGCCTATCCCCTAACGCCTAACGCCTAACGCCTACGTCAGCCACCCACGATCTTGCAACATCTGCCGCCCGAGGTGGCCGAGGAGCACTTGCGACTTGCCGGTGTTCTCCGGGTGGAACTCGAAGCGGGCGCGCTCGAAGTACTGCACAGTGTAGACCTTGCCGTCGATCCGGCTCTTCTCGGCGATCTCCTCGGTGAGCGGGTAGCCGTAGACGAAGAGCCCGCCGTACTGCTCCCAGTAGTAGCGGAACATCCCGCCGAGGTTGTGCCCGGTCTGTTGATAGTAGACGTGCGTGCTGTCGACGATCGGCGTGGCGGGCGGGTCGACATCGTGGTAGAGCCGGCCGACCAGGCCGAGCAAGACCTCGTAGTCGGTGCCGGCGTTCTCGGGGTGGTGCTCGAAGCGGGCGCGCTCGAAGTACTGCACCGTGTACTCCTGGTCGTCCGCGTCGTTGATCTCGGCGAACTCCTCGGTCAGCGGGTAGCCGAACTGCGCCAGCCCGCCGAACTTGTTCCAGTAGCGCAGGAAGGCGCCGCCCAGCGTGTGCCGCGTCTGGCTGAAGTAGATCAGGTCGGGCGACGTCGAGTGCGGGTCGGCGACCGGGTCGGTCGGCTTACCGATCACCTTGATCGTCGGCCCGGTCATCCCCTGCTGCCAGTAGCGGATGTACTCCTGCACCAAGCCCACCGTCAGCGTCCGCGTGCCGGTCGTGGTGAAGGCGAGGCGGCAGGGCACCGTCACCGTCTCGCCCGGGTTGATCGAGCGGCCGAAGCCCCAGCGATAGGGGTTGGCTTTGTCGGTCCCGTCGGTCTGGCTGCCGACGATGTCCATGGTGATGCGGAAGCGGCCCTCGACCTTGTCGTAGCCCTTGCCGGCGTAGGTGTCGCCCTCGGTGTAGGCCAGCCCCTTATCGTAGTAGGACGGGATCACCGACGTCCCGGTGTTCTGGACGGTCACGTCGACGGTGACGGGCGAGCCGATGACGACCGAACTGCTCTTGGCGCTGATGCCGGTGATCGCGACGTTCTTCGTCGGAGTCATGCCGAGGAGATTCCCGGTCGCCTGGCGCATCGCCGGCAGGCGGGGGTAGAACTCGTCGCCGGGGCAGGAGGTCTGGAGCACGTCGCGGTGGCCGACGATGTTGGGGATCATCTTGTCGATGAAGAAGTAGGTGCCGAGCGGGTCGACGTAGCGCCCCTTGACGGCCATCAGTTGGTCGACCGCCTGCTCGATCGCCGGGTTGTCCGGCGTGTTCATGAAGGAGCCGATCACGCCGATGCCGACGCTGCCGTAGTTGTACTGGTAGGCGTGACCGCCGACGACGTAGTCGCCGCCGTAGCGTCCCTCATAGATCACGCCGTTGCGGTCCACCAGGAAGTTGTAGCCGATGTCGCCCCAGCCCTTCGTGACCGCGTGGTAGTAGTAGATCGAGCGGATCGCCTGGAGGGGGTCCTGCGTGTTCGGCGTCTCGGTGTGGTGGACGATCAGCTTCTCGGTCATGTAGTACTCGGGGGGCCAGATCTCGTTGCCCTTCTTGTCGAAGCGCAGGCTCTCATCCGCGCCCCAGCCGGCGCGCGGGACGATCCGCAGGTCCGACGCGGCGAAGGCGCTCACCTGCTCGGGCAGGTCGGTGGCGGACGGGCCGGCGCTCGCGTCGATGTAGACCAGGCGCAGGTCGGGCGGCGGCGCGGCCGGCCGGCCGTCGGGCGTGACCGCGCGGTAGCGGACCTGGCGGCCGGGCGCGGTCAGCAGCAGGTGGCCGAAGCGACGGTCGGCGCGCGACGGCCCCGCGCCGTGGTCGTCGGGGTGCATCGTCTGCCAGGGCGACCAGGTCGCGCCGTCGGCGCTGACGCTGAGTTGCAGGTGGACGTCGTCGTCGCCGTCCGCGGCCCAGTGCGCGCCGAGCGCGCCGAAGGTGTAGGGCGCGGTGAAGCCATCCCAGGCGCCGGTGGCGTAGGCGGTGAGGCGGTCGCCCGCGGCCCACTCGCCGCCGCGGAGTCGCCCCGGCGCGGGCGCCGCGGCCGCCGCCGGCCCGCCGGCGCGCGCGGCCAGCCCCCACAGCGGCAGCGCTACGGCGGCGCGCCCGCCGTAGCGCAGCACCTCGCGCCGCGTCAACACGCGGCGCGCAACCCGGTCGGTCATCGTCGCAGCCTTTCCTAACCCCCCCGTGCGGCCCGGCAACCCCCGCCGCGCACGGCGCCACGCGGCGCGACACGCGATCACGCCGCCGCGCCCCCCCTCGCGCGGGCCGGTCCTATCCTCACAACGACGAGCCCGGCGGCCGGTTCCGCCCGAACGGCGCCGAAACCGCCGCGCCGGGCCCGATCGGGACCAATGGGCTAGGCGTCGCCGGCGCGCGGTGCCCACCTGGTCGTCCACCCGCGGGGAGCTACGGCCGACGCTCGCGCGGCTGCCGCCGGTCGGGGGGCGGCGTGCCGCCGCATTTCTTCGCGCAACGCAGCACCCTTTCTTCTGCTATCGGCTCCGGGTCATTATGAACTTCGCATCCGGCATCTTGACAAGATTCGTATCAGGGTGTAGAATACGGGTGTGGTCACCGAGGGGGCCTCTCCCCGAGGATGTCGGTCGATTGGCGACGGTCTGCTGATGTCTGAAGGAGGCGTGTTTCGATGGTGAGCAACTACCTCAACCCCTGGAACGAGATGCTCAGTCTGCGCGAGGCGATGAACCAGCTCCTGGAGGGGAGCGTCATCCGCCCGGGCACGACGCTCACCGGGGCCGCGGCGGGGCGCACGGCGCTCTCCTTCCCGCTCAACGTCGCGGTGAGCGGCGACGACCTGACGGTCGAGGCGCTGCTGCCGGGCGTCAGCGAGGAGGATCTGCAGATCCACATCGAGCGGGGCGTGCTGACGATCGAGGCAGAGCGCCGCGGCTGGGAGGCGGGCGGCGACCGGACCTGGTACCTCCGCGAGATCCTGCCCGGCCGGTTCTCGCGCGCCATCAGCCTGCCCTTCCCGGTCGATGACAGCCAGGTGACGGCGGACTTCGCGCACGGCGTCCTGACGCTGACCCTGCCGAAGGCGGCCGAGGCGCGCCCCAAGCGCATCCAGGTCAACGCCGGCCACCGGCAGGAGCAGCTCACCAGCGGCGCGACGAGTTGACGGCGTCCGGCGCCCGCGCGGGCGGGATGGGGCGGCCGCACCCGAACGCCGGGTGCGGCCGCCCGCCCCCTTCCCGGAGGTGCAGCGATGGAATACCGCCTGATCCGCCACACCCTGACGGGCGAGCGCCTGGTCGTCGGGGCCGACGGCTTCGTGTCGGCGCCGCTGCGCGCGCCGGACTACCTGACCGAGGACGCCGAGCTGCGCGCCGACTGGTGGCGCGTCCCCCGCCCCGAGTTCAACACGGCCCTGTGGGAACACCCGCTCTGGACGGTCGAGGCGCGCGTCGCCACGCCGGCACCGCCCTGGCTCGATCCGGCGTCCCGCCCGGCCGCGCGCCGATCTGCCGCGGCGGCCTGACGGCCGCCGCCCGCCCTCACTTCGCCTTCGTCCGCGGCGGCACGAGGTCGCTGGCCGAGACGCCGAAGACGCCGGCGAGGAAGTAGCGTTGCTGCTCCGACGGGCTCGCGGCGCCCTCCTCCCAGCGGCGGAAGTCCTCGGGCGAGACCTTGAGTCTCGCGGCCAACTCTTCCACGCTTAACCTACGCTGCTCGCGCAAGAACCGGATGGTGTACCGTGGCCCGGTGCTCCGTACCTGCCCCTGCATCGCGCGCTCCTCTCCCTCAGCAGCCACCGGCGCGCCGGGTCGCGCGCCCGGCGCCATCGTCGCCCGCGCGCACCGCGCGGTCAAGGGCATTGGCACGAGCATTGCGGGCACCCGGGGTGGATCGCCGGGGCGGGGTGTCCGCGCCCGGCCGTCGCGAAGGAGGCAACCATGGCCCACGTCGAGAAATCGATCGAGGTGCACGTGCCGGTGCGCACGGCGTACAACCAGTGGACGCAGTTCGAGTCCTTCCCGCAGTTCATGGAGGGCGTCGAGGAGGTCCGCCAACTCGACGATAAGCACCTGCACTGGCGCGCCAGCATCGCCGGCAAGACCGAGGAGTGGAACGCCGACATCACGCAGCAGCAGCCGGACCAGGTGGTCGCGTGGCGCAGCACCAGCGGCGCGGAGAACGCCGGCATGGTCACGTTCACGCCGCTGACGTCGGACAGGACGCGGGTCAACCTCGCGCTCGACTACACGCCGGAGGGCCCAGTCGAGAAAGCGGGCGACCTGCTCGGGATGGTGTCGCGGCGGGTTGAGGGCGACCTGAAGCGCTTCAGGGACTTCATCGAGTCGCGCGGCATGGCGACGGGCGCCTGGCGCGGCGAGATCCACGGTCGGCACGTCGAGGACCGGCCGACGAGTTAGACGGCAGACGGCAGTAAGAGTCGGTAGTTTGTAGTCGGCAGTCGATGGAGGACGGGATTGGCCCCTCCTCCATCGACTGTCAACTGTCAACTGCGAACTTTACTGCCGT
>DASSSV010000196.1:0-2662 GCA_035708265.1 Thermomicrobiales bacterium
GCGTCCACGCTTGGCGAATCCATTGCCGGTGCCGGGCAACATACCCCGCCCGAGCGCTCGCGATGGGCCGCGCGCCCCGCCGCTACCCCACTGGAGACTGCTCGCGCCGCCGGCGCTCAGGCGCGCGGCAGGAGCCCGTGGCGCACCAGCGCGCGGCGCTCGCCGCTCTCCGCGACCGTCCAGACCGGCCCCAGGATCGCGCCGGGGCGCATCGCCGCCAACTCGGCGCCCAGCACGCGCCCGCGTAGCGCCGGCTCGTCGCGCGCCGCGGCGCCCGTCGTGCGCAGCGCGTTGGCCAGCCGCCGCGTCCCCGCGGCGACCCACAGCACGAAGCAACTCGCCTCGCCGTAGGTCTCGGCGTAGTGGGCGGTCCGCAGGTACGCCGCGTAGGCCCGAACCTTGTCCGCCAGCACGGCGTTCGTCGCGGTGCCCAGGTCCACCTCGAGGAAGTAGCGCGCCCGGTGGACGCCGTCCAGCTCCAGGCAGGCGGTGCCGTCCGGCAATACCGGCACCTCGCGCGCCGACTCCTCCCGGCGCACGCGCACGCGCTCGGCGAGGCCCCCGCGCTTGAGGGCGCGCTCGCCGCGCCAGTCGACCAGGCGCAGGTTCGCGGTTCGCGCGCAGGCCGTCGCCAGCGCGGCCCAGCAGCGGGCGACGGCCAGGGTGTGCTCCACGAAGAGGGCCTCCAGCGGGGGCGCGCCGCGCCGCACGAGGAAGTCCTCCCGGTCGGCGCCCAGGTGCCGGGCCAGGGCGACCGCGCCGAGGTCGTCGAGCGCGTAGACGATCGCCGCCTGGCCCTCGCCCCAGCGCACCGGGCGGAAGACGCGCCGGAGGTAGCCGGCCTGCCAGAGGCGCTGGAGGCGGCGCTGCACCGCCCAGGACACGGTCGGGCGGTCCTCGACGGGCGTGCCGCCGCCGCCGGGGAAGTGCCGCCAGGCGACGAGCTCGGCGGTCAGGAGGCGCTGCTCGGCCACATCGCGCAGGATGGCCAGGTCGCGCGCGGTCAGCCCGATGCGGGGCCGCTCCGCTGGGCGGCGGTGCCGCGGTTGCCGCGGCCGCGACGCGCGTTCCGTCTCGTCCGGCATTGCCCACCCCCGCGATTCTCGACGCTAGGCGAAGGGGTCGCGGCGCGCCTCCGCTTCCCGGGCCGGTGGGGGAGGCTCAATCGGTGCGGCCCGCGGCGCGGCGGGGCGGCGGGGCCGCTCGCGCGGCGTCAGCCGGTAGCGCCGTTCGTCCAGCCAGCGGTACCGGAGGCGCAGCTCGGCCTCGACGTCCGCCAGCGCGTTGCCGTACCGCGCGCCCGACGCCGCCCGCACGGCGGCGCGCTCGGCCGGCCCCAGCCGCGGCCGCACGTCCAGCGTCCTGAGCCGCACCGCGTCGCCGCCGCGCCGGCGCGCGTAGACCCAGCACTCGCGCGGGCGGGCCTTGTTGAGCCAGTCGACCTGCTCGGCCAGGATCTCCCGGTCCTGGTAGTAGACCGGGGCCCGGTCCGCGTAGCCGCCCGGCTGGTACTTCACGCGCTCGAACTCGCGCCGGAACATCTCCGGCGCCAGCTCCTGGGCGTCGCGCGTGAGGGTCTGGAACGCGACCAGGACGCCGGCGCCCAGGAGCGCCTCCCGCACCGGCCGCGGCAGGTAGCCCAGGCCCGTGCAGACCGCGCAGAACGAGAGGCCGAACTTGCGCGTCTGGGTGTAGAGCGTCGCGACCGCGTCGGTGGCGTAGTGCTGCAGCTCGTCGGCCCACAGGTTCACCTGCCGCGGGCGCGCCCCGGCGAGGTCGCGGCGCAAGAACAGGTCGAGCAGCGCGGCGAGCGTCATCCCGGCGAGGAGCTTGCTGTTCTCGCCGAGCGCCTGGTAGGGGAAGTCGAGCAGGATCGCGCGGCCGTCCTCGACGAGCGCCGGCAGGTCGAGGACCCGCGGCGCGTAGCCGGGCAGCGCGGCCCGCCGGTGCCGCAGGTACTGCTCGTCGCGCACCGCCGGGCCGAGCAGCGCCCGCAGGAGCGGGTCGCTGGTGAACTCCTGGAGGCGGACCTGCACCGAGGCGATCTCCTCGGCCTGCTGCCCCTGGCGCTTGGCCTCGTACGTCCGGAAGAAGTCGCGGAGCCCGTCGCTCCGGCAGCGCTCGCGGACGTAGGTACGGAAGTCTCGGTCGTCGAGGAGGCGCGGCGCCTCCAGGATCGTCCAGCCGCCCTCGATCACCGCCTGGAAGGTCGAGCGCAGGTAGTACTCGATGCGGTCGCTCCAGCGCTCGCCGTAGACCGTCTGCCAGACCCTAGCCGCCGCGGCCGCCCGCAGCTCCGGGCGGTCGCCGGGGGCGCACCAGAGCGGGTCGAAGCCGTAGGCCCAGCGCGGGTGGCCGGCCTCCAGCACTAGGCCGTCACGCGCCGCGACGTGGTCGCCGACCTGCCCGAGCACGTCCTCGATCAGCGCGCGGTGGATGTCGAGCACGATCGCGGTGTCGCGCCCGCGCAGGATGTCCTGGGCCACCCAGGAGGCGACGGCCTTCGACTTGCCCGTGCCCGACAGGCCGACCACGGTCAGGTGCGCGGCGCGCTCGGCCGGGCGGACGGCGAAGAAGCCCCGCCGCGCCCTGCCCAGGACGAGGTGATCGCCGCGCGGCGGTGCGCCCCCGGGCGCGAGCCTCAGGACGCCGGCGGCGAATA
>DASSSV010000197.1:0-18246 GCA_035708265.1 Thermomicrobiales bacterium
AGAGCGCTACGGCGATTGAGGCGGGTCCCCCTTCTCCCACGATTGGGAGAGGGGGGCGGGGGGTGAGGGCCATCAGCGCAACCGACGAGCCGCCCCGCCCGGCCTGGCGCGCGCTGCTGCGGGATCTGGCGGTGCGGCCGAGCAAGGGGCTCGGGCAGCATTTCCTGACCGATCGTGGGGTCGTCGCGCGCATCGCCGACGCCGCGCGGCTGGCGCCCGGCGACACGGTCGTGGAGGTCGGGCCGGGGCTCGGCATCCTGACCGGGGAGTTGCTGGCGCGCGTCGGGCCGGGGGGGCGAGTGGTCGCGGTCGAAGTCGATCGGCGGCTCGCGGCGTATCTGCGCGCGGAGTACGCCGGGCGGGCGGCGCTGACGGTCGTCGAGGCCGACGTGCTGAACCGGACACCGGAGGCGCTGGTGCCCGACGGTCAGCCCTACGCCCTGGTGGCGAACCTGCCGTATAGCATCACCTCGGCCGTCTTCCGCCACTTCCTAGACAGCCCGCATCGGCCGGCCGGGCTGGTCGTGATGGTCCAGCGCGAGGTGGCCGAGCGCATCGTCGCGCGCCCGCCCGCGATGAGCGTCCTGGCGGTGGCGGTACAGTTCTACGGCAACCCCGCGATCGCGCTGCGCGTCGGGCGCGGGGCGTTCCTCCCGCCGCCGAAGGTCGAGTCGGCCGTGCTGCGCGTGCCCGTCCACGCGCCGCCGCTGCCCCAGACGGAGATCCCCGGTTTCTTCGCACTGGTGACGGCCGGGTTCGGCCAGCGCCGGAAGCAGCTCCTCAACAGCCTCGCGGCCGGGTTGGGGCTGCCGAAGGAAGCGCTCTTGCCTGCGCTCGACGCCGCCGGCATCGCGCCGACGCGCCGCGCCGAGACGCTGGCCGTGGCCGAATGGCTGGCGCTCCACGCGCGCTTGCGCGCCCTGGTGACGCCGTGACCGCCCCCATCACCCTCCGGGCGCCCGCCAAACTGAACGTCGGGCTGGAGGTCACCGGCCGCCGGCCCGACGGCTACCACGAGCTGGTGACGATCTTCCAGGCGATCGCGCTCCACGACACGCTGACCGTCGCGCCCGCCGCGGACCTGACCCTGACGGTCGAAACGCCGGACGACCCGGCCGGCGCGCCGGCGCTGGCGGACGGCGACAACCTGGTCCTGCGGGCCGCGCAGGCACTGAACGACCGGGCCGGCGGCCCGCCGCGCGGTGCCACGCTGACGCTCGTCAAGCGCATCCCGGTCGCCGCGGGGCTCGGTGGCGGGAGCAGCGACGCGGCCGCCGCCCTCCTGGCGCTGGACCGGCTCTGGGGCCTCGGCGCGCCGGCGGAGGATCTGGCGGCGCTGGCCGCGGGGCTCGGCGCGGACGTGCCCTTCTTCCTGCGCGGCGGCACGGCGCTCGCCACCGGCATCGGTGAGCGCCTGGCGCCGCTGCCGCCCCTGGCGGCGGCCGGCTCGTCCTGGTTCGTCACGCTGACGCCACCGCTGGCCCTGCCGGCGGCCAAGACGCGCCGACTCTACGCCGCGCTCCGCCCCGCCGACTTCGGCGACGGCGGGCGCACGCGCGCGCAGGCCGCCCGGCTGCGCGCCGGCCTGCCGCTCGACCCCGCGCTTCTCGTCAACGACTTCGCCGGGCCGCTGGAACGCCTCTACCCGGAACTGGCGGCATGGCGCGCCCGCTTCCTGGCCGCCGGCGCGCCCTGGGCGCTCCTGAGCGGCAGCGGCCCGACCCTTTTCACCGCCGCGGACTCGGAAGCGGAAGCCCGCCGGCTGGCGGGACGGCTCGCGGGTGCCGGCGCGCGCGTCCACGTCGCGGCCCCGCTCGCCCCCGACCCGGCTCGATAATCAGATCAGGCCGGCTCGGCCGCGCGGCTCGGGGGCGCGGCGCCGCGCAGCAAGGCGCGGACGTCATCCTCCGGCAGCAGGAAGGTCTCGTAGCCGCGCAGCCAGAAGTGGTGGCGGCGGGCTTGCAGCACGAGGCCGTCGGCCTGCTCGACGATGCGGAAGCCGCGCAGTTGCTCGGCATCCATTAGCCGCCCGATGGCGCGCAGGACCGGCTGGTAGCCGGTCTGCGCGAGCAGGGGGAAGCGCACCGGCACGCGCGCAGTCGTGTGCATGATGCTGGGGCGGCCGGCGCGCCACGGCGCGGCGCGCGCCGGCCCGCGCTGCCGGTACGCCTCGCGCAGCATCCCCTGAATCGCGTCGTCCCCGACGACCATCGTGACGAACCGGCCATGCGGGTCGGCGGCCGGACGGCCCTGGATCACGATGCTGTCCCCGTGCTCGATCAGGCGCAGGCTGCGCAGTCCCCACCCGTCGATCAGGCGGCCGGTCCCGCGCAGCACATCCTGGTAGTCGGTGGCGTCGAGGCCGGTAAAGAGGGTCATGCTCCGCTCCTCGAAGTTGAGAGTTGATAGTTCCTAGTTGATGGATCCCAACGAAGGCCATTCGATATCATTCAAGGCCACTATCAACCTACAACTATCAACCATCAACTCGCCCCAGCGCCGCCGCGATCTCGTCCGCGGTCACCGTCTCGCCGTCTTCCACTAGGCCGTAGGTCTGCCCCTGGGCCGGGAGTTTCAGGCCGTTGACGACGTAGCCGCCGTCGACTTCGAGGATGGCGAGCCCCTCGGGGGCATAGCCCCGCTCTTCGAGCACCCGCCCGAGCGCCTCCAGGTGCGCCGCGATCCGCCCCTCGCGCGCGACGGTATCCCTCTTGGCCGTCCTGTTGCGAAACATCGCGCCACTCCGTCGTGTACGCCCGTGTGGCCCGCGCGACGCCTGCGCGCAAGCCGCGCGGCCTATGCCGCCTCTCTACACCATAGCAGGGGACACGAGTGGGGGAAATGGGGGGAAATGCCATAGGGCGGCGGTGCTTTCGGCGCCCCATGACGGGCCATTCGGACAGGTGATTCCGGGTTCCCAAAGCCGAAAAGAGCCGTACCTTGTCGCCCAGCGATGCTCCTGACGAGCGGCGCTCCGAGCGTCCGCCTTCACCACCATCGCGCAGGCGTCGCCGGATCATTCATACTTCATACTTCTGACTTCTGACTTCTCACTTCCGTCCGCCCGTCTTCACCACTGTCGTGCAGGCGTTACCGGCCTTCGGCACGTCGGCGGGATCGCTCGGGGTGTAGCGGAGCATGGCGCGGACGCGGTCGAGGTCGCCGCGGACGACCGGGCAGTACTCGTCGGGCTGGTCGAGACGACCGCGCAGCGCGCGGCGGCTGGCGCAGCCCCCGGCACAGGACGCGACGAAGGGACAGGGCCGGCAGGCGTCCGGCACGGTGCGCGCGGCGAGGAAGTTGCGGCTCTCCCAGACCGCCGCGCCCTTCGTCGCCAGGTCGCCGATCCGCAGGTCGGCGCCCGGCCAGTAGGGGCAGGGGACCAGGGTGCCGGCCGGCAGCGCGCGGATCGAACTACGCCCGCAGGGGCATCCCCGCGTCGACTCGATGCCGAGGACGGCGTTGACGAGCGGTTCGCTGCAGACGACCAGCGGCGCCGCGGCCAGGAGGTTGGCGAAGCCCTGCCAGAACTCTTCGTAGGAGAGGGTGAAGTCCTCGTTCATCACCGGCTGGTAGACGTTGACGCGGAAGTCGCAGCCGAGCGAGCGCGCGAAGTCGGCCAGGTCGCCCATCTTGTCGTAGTTGTTGTTCATCATCACGGCGGTGATCGTCGTGGGGATGCCGAGGCGCCGGCAGCGCGCCAGGCCGTCGAGCGCCAGCCGCCAGGCGTCGGGACCGCGGAAGCGGTTCATCTCCTCCTCGGTCGTGAAGTCGAAACTCAACTCGACCGAGTGGAAGCCGGCCAGTTCCTCGTCGCTCAGCAGCGCGAGGCTGTAGCCATTGGAGGTGATCGCCGTCTTGACGCCGCGCTCGCGCAGGAGCGCCAGCAGCTCGCGGTACTGCGGGTGGACGCCGTTCTCGCCGACGCCGAGGTTGACCGCGCCGACGTCCAGGTTGTCGAGGATTGTCTCGAGCTGCGCGCGCCCGAGCCGCTGCACGGCCAGCGTCGGGCGGTAGCAATGCGGGCAGCTCAGGTTGCACTCGTTGGTCAGCCCGATCCCGACCGACACGGCCATCGCGTCCTCCCAGTCGTCAGTCGTCAGTCGTCAGTCGGGTAGTCGGGTAGTGACGGGTCCCTGCCACTCGTCGCTCGCCACTCGTCACTCGCCACTCGTCCTCGCCGCATTCTACACCCGGCAAACGCGCGGCGCGGCGGCCGGGTGGCCGCCGCGCCGGGCTCGTGGCGTGGCTGCGTGGTGCTACTGGCTGGATCACGGGATCGCGTCAGGCGGCGTGGCGCACCGGCACCGCGCTCGGGTCGACGCGGCCCGCCTGCACCCGCCGGCGCTCGTCCCAGAGCGCCGTCAGTTCGGTGTCGATCGCCTTCAACCGGGCGCGCTGCTCCGGTGTCAGTCCAGAGGATGCCAGGCGATAGAGCGAGGTCCGCTCCGCCGCCAGGGCGTTGATTCGATCGACCAGCTCGCGCACGCGCTCATCCGTGGCCGACATTGGCACTACCTCCCAGGCTACGGCGGCACAACCCCGTGCCCGGATAGCCTGTCGCACAGTTCGGCGGCTCTCACCGCCCTTACCTGGAATAACGCCCGTGCCCGCGGCGCTGTTCCATCCTCGCGCATCGTGCCGGCCGCGGCCGGGCGGACTCCTATGAACCGAGGGATGCAGGATGTGTGCCACTGACCGGCCGCGCGGGCGTGGCCTCGGCGTCCCTGGTCAGCGGGTCCCGGATGCGCTAAGATCCGGGGGCCGGGGCGCCGCGGCCGGGTGGCCGGGCGCCGCCGGGACGGTAGTCGCCGATCACACCATCAATGCCATCAGTGCGAGGAGGTGCAACGATGAGTGGTCGCACGAGCCCGGGCTACACGCTGAACGAACTGGCCGACGCGCTCGGCGTGGACGAATTGGAAGCCGCCGAGATCCTCGACGAGCACGGCTACCGCGCCCCCGAAGGCGGGGACCTGCTGACCCTGACGCCCGACGAATACGCCGACCTGATGGAAGCCGCGCCGCTCGGCCCCGACGGCGACGAGCGCTGACGGGGGACCAAACCGCAGAGGCACAGAGGGACGGAGAACGAAAGAGAGAGGACGAGAGTGCTTAATTCTCGTCCTCTCCTCGTTTCTCTGTGCCTCCGTGCCTCTGTGTTTTGGTCCCGCCCGGCCTACAGCATGGCCTCCACGACGGCGGCCAGGAGCGGCAGGGCCAGGTTCGCCGTCGGCGCGAGGTCGGCCGAGGTGACTTTCTTCGCCACCAGGACGATCACGACGATGGCGATGATGATGAGCACGATCAGCCCGATGATGATGCCGACCAGCGGCCCGCGCTTGCGGCCCGCCGCGGCGGCGGGCGGTCGGGGCGGCGCGGCCATCGCCTGCGGCCCCGGCGGCGCGCCGAAGGCGGGCGGCTGATTCGCCGGCGGCGGGAAGGCCGGCGCCGCGCCGAAACTCGGAGCCTGGGCGTTGCCCCCGGGCGGGGCGAAGTTCGGCGGGGGCGGCGTGTTCCCGCCCGGCGGCGCGAAACCAGTCGGCGGGGCGCTGCCACCCGGAGGCCCGAAACTCGGCGGCGGTGGGGTGTTGCCGCCCGGCGGGGCGAAGTTGGGCGGCGGCGGAGTATTGCCGGCCGGGCGCGGCGGCTCGAAGTGGAGCGTGGACTGGGACGACGGCGGCGCCTGGCTGCCGGGGAAGGCCGGCGGGGGCGGCGGGTTCCAGCCGCCCGGCGCGGGCGTCTCAGGCCGGCCGGGGGGCGGCCCGAAGCCGCCCTGGGCGCCGAAGCCGCCGGCCGGCTGCTCGGGCGCGCGCGGCGGCGCGCCGCCGAAGAGCGGCGGCTCGTTGCCGGCTTGGCTCGGCGGGCTCGGCGGCTCGATCGCGGGCATCATGCTGGTGTGGCCGGCCTCGCGGAAGGACGAGGCCGCCGCCTGGGCGTCCTGGCCGGACGGCGGACTGACCGGGCGCATCGAGGGCAACTGGTCGCGCGGGAAGGCGATCGTCGCGCTGTCGTCGGGGTGCATCTGTACGGTGAAGGTCGCCGCGCTGCCGATGACGATGGTGTCGCCGTCGCGCAGGCGGTGCTCGCCGGTGAGCGGCGCGCCGTTGACGACCGTCCCGCTGGTGCTGCCGTTGTCGCGCAAGATCAGGTCGTCGCCTTCCTGGCGAATCTCGGCATGCTTGCGCGAGACCGTCGGATCCTTGATGACGATATGGTTCTCGTCGCGCCGGCCGATCGTCGTCACCGGCTCGTCGAGGCTGAACTCGCGGCCGATGAGCGGCCCGGCGCTGCCGATCAGCATGGCTCGCATGCCCTGTCTCCTTCTCTCGCCTGTCGTCCCCGCCCCGGCCGTCGCGACTCGCTCCCCCGAGGCGGCGCGCTGGGCCTGGCCCCCCCTTCCCGCTCGCGCAGGCTATTATACGTGCAATACGCCCCGGCGGGAACCTGTGTCACGGGCGGAGGCGTTAGGGCGTAGGCGTTAGGAGACCAGGCACGGACGGCGGCCACCCGGATGGCGGGCAGCCGCCGCGGGACCCCTAACGCCCACCGTCTAACGCCTAGCGCCTGTAAACGCGCACCACGTTGTCCTCGTAAACGACCTTCATCCCGGCCGGGTAGTTGTAGCGCGCGGGGTCTTCGCCCTTATAGAGGACGGCGTACTGCGCCAGCGCGCCCGGCTCGGGGCGCGTGTAGCGCTGGCCGAAGGTCGGGACGATGATCGTCAGCAGGCGGTGGTCGCGCAGCAGGTAGCCGATCATCGCCATGTAGGCGTCGGAGCCCTCGGGGTCGCCGCTGGAGAGGAAGACGTCGGCGTCGGGCGGGATGGCGCGCTGCAACGCCGCGAAGCGGGCGTCGGGCTGCAACTCGTAGACCTCATCGTCGCCGAAGCGGGCGCGGAGGCGCAGCGTCGTCGGGTAGAGATCGAGGCGCGAGGTCAGCCAGCCCTGCACGTAGGACGCGTACTGCGCGCGGTGGACCACGACGTAGCGCACGCCGAGCCCCTGGAGGATGCCGAGCGTGCGCGGGTCGGGGAAGCGCGTCAGGTCGAGGCGCAGCGCGGCGTAGGCCAGCGGCGTGATGTCGCTGCTGCCATTGACCCGCGGTAGCCAGTTGGCCGTCGAGTAGTACTGCCGCAGTTGCTCGCGGTTCAGTTCGTAGGACGGCACGCCGAAGGGCAGTTCGATCGTCACGCCGGGCGGCTGCGCGGCCAGCCAGGTGTAGACCGGCGGCGTCGGCGGCACGGTCTGCGGGTGCAGCGGCGCGTGGACGTACTCCGCGCCGACCGCGCCGAGGAGCAGGAGCGCGACCAGCGCCCGCGGCAGCCAGGCGAGCCGCGAGGGCCGGCGCGCGCGGCGCGACCGGCCGGTGAGTCGCTCCAGCAGACCGGCGACGCCGAAACTCACCGCGCCGGCCAGGCCGAGCAGGACGACGTTGCCGAAGCGCTCCGGCGCGCGCATCGCGTCGAAGCCGGGGATGACGTTGAAGAGGAACCGGTAGGGCATGAGCCGCGTGACCGGGTCGAGCCGGATCACCGTCAGGTAGAGGACCGGCCCGAGCGTCAGCAGCGCGCCGACGAGCGCCAACCCCGCCATGAAGGGGTAGAGGTCGGGCACCGGCCAGGTCGCCTCATCCCCCCCTGGGCCGTCCGGCCGTGTCTTGCGCGGCCGCAGCGGCCCGAGGAGCGCGGCCAGCGCGGCGCCGAGCCCGGGGTAGAGCCAGACGCTCCAGTCGCGCACGCCGAGCGCGGCGCGCACCGCGCCCGCGACCCGCCCGCCGAGCAGGTACGCCGGCGCCGCCAGGTACGAGCTGAGCGTCGCCGAGTAGAGTTCGTTCTCCTCCAGCCCGCGCGTGTAGCCCCAGGTGCCCTTGACCGCGGTGTAGGGCGCGACGATCGGCAGCAGCAGCGCTTCGGCGAAGACCGTGGCGACGATCAGGCGCAGGATGAACTGCCCATCGAAGAGGTACTCGCGCCGGTAGATGAGGGCGTAGAGGAGGTAGAGCGCGGCGATGATCGCGATCTGGTAGCCGTAGTACTGCGCCGAGAGCGCCTGCATCGCGACGCAGCCGCCGAAGGCCACGGCGTCGCGCCAGCGCGGGCGCAACAGCAGGCGGTCGAGGAAGAGGAGGGCCAGCGGCGTCCAGTAGGCCGTGCTCAGGCCGATGTGCCCGATGTGCTGGTAGCGGAAGGGCGCCGCCGCGTAGACGACCGCGCCGGCCAGCGCCGCCCAGCGACTCCCCGTCAACCGGCGCGCCAGCAGGTACATCGCCACGCCGTTGCCGGCGAAGGCCAGGAGGAGCGCGACGTTGAAGGCGAGGATGCCGTTGCCGGTCAGGAGCGTCACCGGCGCGACCGTGAGCGCCACGCCGAGGATCAACTCGTCGAAGAGGTAGGTCGTCCGCACCGGGTAGAAGATGTTGGCGTCGAGCAGGTGCAGCGGGTCGTGCAGCAATTGGTGGATCGGCCAGGTCAGCCGCCAGGCGCTGTCGAGCGGGTCGCCGAGGTCCGGCACCGTCGAGCCGGGGTGGCGGGCCAGAGGCCAGGTCAGCGCGACCGCCAGGGCGCAGAGGAAGAGCGCCGCCGCGAGGTCGGGCAGCCAGGCGCGCCAGCGCGCCGGGCGCCGCGCGAGGCGGGACGCGGGCGGCGCGAGAACCGGTGCCGGTTCAGGCTCGGGCGGCAGCGTCGCCGTCGCGGCCGGGGCGGCCTCCGCGGGCGCGACCGTCGCCCCGACGGCCGCGGTCGTCTGGTCGTCGTCAAAGAGCCGGCGCAACATCGGGCATCTACCGCTCGGTGGTGGGGGCTATCCTGTCGCCGCTTCGCGCATCGCGGGCCCGACCGGGCCCGTCCAAGCCACTGTAGCACCCCCCGGGTGCACCGGGCGGTTTGCGCCGGCAAAGTCGGGACCATTGGGCCAGCGGGCGCCGCGGCGCCAAACAGGTCGCCATTGCCATTCGATTAGTATTGACTAATCGGTTTGGTCGTGATATCCTGTTGGCGTTGGTTGAGGAGGAGGATCGCCGATGAGCGCCGCCGAGCCCGTGCCGTTCATGGTCGTCAACACGCCGGAGCAGCTCAAGGCGTTCACCGACCCCTTGCGCGTCCGCATCCTGATCGCCCTCAAGGAGCGGCCGGCGACGAACCAGCAGGTCGCCGCCGCGCTCGGCGAGCCGCCGGCGAAGGTGCTGCACCACGTCCGTTCTCTGCTCGGCGCCGGCCTGGTCCGGCTGGTCGACACGCAGATCAAGGGCGGCAACGTCGAGAAGTACTACCGCGCGACCGCGCACCTCTACGCCCTCCGGGCCCCGGCCGGCGAGGAGACCACCGGCCAGGCCGCGGCGATACTCCAGGCGGTGCAGCAGGAGGTGACCGCGAGCGAGCTGGCCTGGCCGGACCAGCCGCTGCGCTGGGAACTGCGCGGCGCGCGGCTGCCGCCCGCGCGCGCCGACGAGTTCTACGAGCGTCTCCTGGCGCTGGTTGCCGAATACTGGGGCGGCCCGGCGCTGGGGCAGCCGGCGGAGACGGTGACGGGCCCCGAGGAAGACCCCGCCGCGCCGCCCCTCAACTTCGCGATGGTGCTCTACCGCAAGCCGTCCGAGCCGCGGACGGACGACGAGCCGGAACGACGCACAGCGATCAATTCAGCGAGCCGGTGAGGGGCGCGCGAGCGCCCACGGGGATTCGTGCGCCCCTACCAGTCGTCAGTCGTCAGTCGTCAGCGGTGGGCCGTAACCCAGGCCGCCGGGCGCCCTCTGGGCGTGGCCTTCGTGCCGAGCGGTAGCGAGGCCCCAAGCCGCGGCTTCAGCCGCCTCTCCCCCCACACCGCACACGTCAAGAGTCGCCATGAGCGCCACGACCGCGACCCCGACGACCGCCGCGACCGACCCGCCCGCGCTGCACCGGCGCCTGCCGCTCTACGCCCTCTTCGCCGCCAACGCGATCTCGCTCGTCGGCAGCCAGGTGACCTACATCGCGATCCCCTGGTTCGTCCTGGTGACGACTGGCAGCGCCGCCAAGACCGGGCTGACCGCCTTCGCGGAGGCGCTGGCGGCGGTGCTGGCGGCCTTCGCGGGCGGCGCGGCGGTGGACCGCCTCGGCCACAAGCGCGCCAGCATCCTGGCCGACGTCGCGAGCGGCGCGATGGTCGGCGCGATCCCGGCGCTGCACTTCACCGTCGGCCTGGCCTTCTGGCAGCTGCTGGCGCTCGTCTTCCTGCGCTCCCTCTGGGACACGCCCGGCACGACCGCGCGCAGCGCGCTGGTGCCGGAGCTGTGCGCGCGGGCCGGGATGCCGCTGGAGCGGGCCAACGCGGTGATCCAGGCCGTCGGGCGCGGCGCGCGCCTCCTGGGCTCGCCGCTGGCCGGCCTGCTGGTGGCGCTGCTCGGCGCCAGCCGCGTCCTCTGGCTCGACGCCGCCAGTTTCGCCCTCTCGGCGGCGCTCGTCGGCGTCGCGGTGCCGCTGCTGGTCGTCCACACCGAGGCGCGCGAGCGCTACCTGGACGAGATCGTGGCGGGCTTGCGCTTCATCCGCCGCGAGCGGCTGCTGCTGGTCGTCGCCGCAACCGTCGCGGTCACGAACTTCCTCGAGAGCCCGCTCTACGCCGTCGCGCTGCCGGTCTACGTCAAGCGCACCTTCGGCAGCGCGGTCGACCTCGGCGTGCTGATGGCGGCCGTCGGCGGCGGGGCGATGGTGGGGGCGATCGTCTTCGGCGCGCTCGGGGCGCGGCTGCCGCGTCGGGCTACCTTCACCGCGGCGTTCATCGTGCTCGGGTTGCCCTACTGGGCGCTGGCGGCGCTGCCGCCGCTGGCGGTGGCCGCGGTCGCGCTCGTCGTCGCCGGCCTGGCGGCCGGGCCGATCAACCCGATCCTCGCGACCGTGAACCAGGAGCGCGTGCCTGCCGAGTTGCGCGGCCGGGTCTTCGGCACGATCACGGCCCTCGCCTACGTCGCCACCCCGCTCGGCGTGCTGCTCGGCGGCGTCGCGATCGAGTGGGTCGGCCTGCGCGCCACGATCGCGGCCATCGCCGCCGGCTACCTCCTCACGACGCTCACCCTGCTCGTCAACCCCGCGCTGCGCGAGATGGACGGGAGAAGTGAGAAATGAGAAGGAGGGCGCCGGAGGGCCACCTGCCGATTTGGGTCACCGGTCCCTTTTCTCACTTCTCACTTCTCACTTCTCACTTCGCCGGTAGGTGCCGCGCTCCCGCACCATCAGCCCCTCGTCGACCATCAGGCGGCGCAGGGTGGCGAAATCGGGGTGGTGGCACTTGATGATCTCGTTGACCTCCTTCTCGGGGTACGCGACGCCAGGCTCGAACCGCGCGGCAAGCCAGCGCAGCACCACCAAGCGCTTCTGCCGCGCGGCCGGGATCTCCTTCAGCCGCTCGCCGTCGAAGAAGTTCGTCAACACCCGGCGCTCCCACGCCTCGCCCGTGTCCTCGTCCGGGGGTGGCGCCGGCCGCTCTCCCGCGAGCGCGGCCCGACCGAGCGTGCGGAGCGCCGCGCCGTCGAATCGGTAGCGCCTGGCGCCGCCCTCGTCGCGCGCCGCGAGCAGGCCGGCGTCGCCCAGGCGCGCCAGGTGGTGCGCGACCGCCCGGCCGTCGAGGCCGCTCGCGCCCGCCAGCTCCGCCGCGCTCCGCTCGCCCATCGCCAGCAGGCCGACAAGTTTCAGCCGGTCCTCATCGGCCAGCGCCCTGACGAGGTGCAGCGCGGCCTCGACGCCATTTCGCTCCATCGCGGCCTCCTTTCCACCTCCCACACCCGCCGATACCGCGGCGGGCAGGCTTGACTCATCAGAACGAATGTTCTATACTACGGGTGTCGCGACCCGTCCGGACGGTTCGATGTCCCCACCGGCAGACGATCCCCAACAAGGAGAGACGTCCATGGCGAACCATCCCATCGTCCACGTCGACATCCCGGCCCGCGACCGCGCGACGGCGGCGAAGTTCTACGGCGACCTCTTCGGCTGGCAGACCCACGACCACCCGGAGATGGATTACACCACCTTCAGCGACGAGGGGGGGCCCGGCGGCGGCTTCACCACGTCGGGCGAGCCCGGCAAGCCCCTCATCTACGTCGCCACCGCCGACATCGACGCCTCGCTGGCGAAGGCCGAGTCCCTCGGCGGCAAGATCGTCCAGCCGAAGATGGAGATCCCCGGCGTCGGCTGGTTCGGCATCTTCAGCGACCCGACCGGCAACACCATTGGGCTCTACACCGACCGGAACCAGTAACCCCGGCGACGAACCGCACGGCGGGCGACACGGAGCATGGGGCGGGCGCGGCCGGGTGCAACGGGCACCGGCCGCGCCCCATTGCGTTCGGCGGCTGGACCGGCGCCGTCAGGACAGGCCGAGCAGGTCGGCCAGGATGGCGTCGGCGATGACCTCGCGCTCCGCCTCGAAGTCGTCGCCCCGGCTGCACAGGAGCACGACCCCGACGCCCTCGTCGGGCAGCATGGTCAACAGGGTGGCGTAAGGGCCGATACCGCCCGGGTGGCCCACTTTGCGCCGGCCGTGGAAGTCGTCGAGGAAGAAGGTCAGGCCGTAGGCCGTGCCGGGGCCCTCGCCGCGCTCCGCGTGGGGTTCGTGCATCGCGGCGACCGACGCGGGCGCCAGCACCCGCGCGCCGCCGAAGCGCCCGCCTTGCAGGTGCAGCAGCGCGAAGTTCGCCAGATCCAGCACGGTGGAGTAGGCGAAGGCGGCCGGGTACTGCGCGGCGTTGTCGGCGGCGCGGTGCCGGACGCGGAGCGCGCCGTCCCCCGCCAGTTCGTGGCCTTGCGCGAGCGGGTAGGTCAGCGCCACCGTCGGGTCGACGGTCGTCCGCGCCATCCCCAGCGGCGTGCAGACGAGTTCCTGCAACAGTTCGGGATAGGTCCGCCCCGCGACCACCTCGGCGACGCGCGCGGCGAGGAGGATGCCGGGGTTGCTGTAGGACCAGCGTTCGCCCGGCGCGGCCACGAGCGGCCGGCGCGGCACTGCGTCGCGGACGTAGACGGCGAGCGCGCCCGGGTCGCGCGACCTGTAGAGCCGGTCCGGTGTGATCTGGTCGAATGGCAGCCCGGCCGTGTGGCTCAGCAGTCGGCGCGGCGTCACCCGTCCGGCCACGTCGAGCTCGCCGAGCGTGAGGCCGGGGAGATAGGCCGTCACCGGTCGGTCGAGGTCGAGCGCGCCCGCCTCCACCAGTCGCATCACCAGCGTGCCGGTCAGCGACTTGGTGATCGAGCCGATCTGGAAGAGGGTCGCTGGCGTCACCGGCTGCCCACCATCCTCCACGCTCGTCACGC
Organism: Thermomicrobiales bacterium; assembly: GCA_035708265.1. Lineage (GTDB taxonomy): Bacteria > Chloroflexota > Chloroflexia > Thermomicrobiales > CADCWN01 > DASSSV01. The sequence continues at coordinate 13,286 of DASSSV010000197.1, forward strand.
CGAAGCCGCGCGCGTAGACCACCTCGCCGTCCCGGACGACCGCCAGGGCCAGGCCGGGCACGCGCGCCTTCGCCATCCGCGCCGCGACGTCCGCTTCGAGCCGCTCGACGTTCAGCACCCGCCGCCCTCCCGTGCCATCACGGCAGATAGACGCGATCCCCGACCGCGATCCGGGACGGCGCGCCGGTGTAGGCCGCGTAGAAGCCGCGAACGCCCGCGCCGAGGAAGATCAGCCCCTCGGTCACCGCGCGGTCGGTCCGCGCGCTCGCCGGGTAGCGCAGCGCGTAGCGGGTGAACTCGACGCAGGGGTCGGCGACGATCACGCGCTCCAGGCGCAGCCGCGCGCCGCCCGCCGCCGCGATGGCCAACCCATCCGCCAGATCGTCCAGCGTCCAGCGCCGGTCGCTCGCGACCAGGATGTTCTCGCCCGCCAGCCCGTCGGTCAGGTGCGCGCCGAAGCGGTCGCGCAGCGCCGAGTAGTGCCCGGTGAAGCCGACCGAGACGCCGTTGGTGCCGTCGCGGTGCTTCGACGCCGGGTGGTCGCGGTGGTGGACGTCGGCCACGCGCTCACCCTCGGCGGTCCAGCCGGTCACGCCGCCCTCGTCCAGCGTCAGCGCGGCGACCGCGAGGATCGGCGTGGGGTCGTAGCGCCGTAACGGCCGCTCCCCCACCTTCAGGCTCGATTGCTGCACCTGCAGCCGCATGATCTCTCCGACCGGTCGCATCTTGTGGAAGACTCCTTCACCGCGGAGGCGCACGGAAGTGAGAAGCATGAAGTATGAAGTAAGAGCTGGGCGGTGCGACGTCGCAGCCTGCCGACCACAATCTCGCCCACCCGCTCAGTTCACACTTCTTCCTTCTCACTTCTCGCTTCAACGTGATCGCCCCTTTCCCGCCACTCGTCCACCAGCACGCCCATGTAGAGCAGGTCGTCGTAGCGGCCATCGCACCAGACGTGGCGGCGCAGCCGGCCCTCCTCGACGAAGCCGGCCGCGCGGTAGGCGCGGATCGCCCGCTCGTTGCTGCCGTTGACCTGGAGCCAGACCTTGTGGAAGTTGCGCAGGCGGAAGGCGTAGTCGAGCAGCAGGCGGACGGCGTCGCGCCCGTAGCCGCGCCCCCAGTAGGCGCGGTCGCCGATGCCGATGCCGAGTTCGCAGGTGTGCGCCGTCTCGTTGAAGTTGAACAGCCCGCAGCGGCCGATCACCTTGCCGTCGGCCTCGATCGCGAAGTCCGCGCCGTCGCGCCCGCCCTGCGCCGCCGCGCGGTCGAACTCCGCCTCCAGCCGGGCCAGCGACTGCGGCATCGGCGGGTCGCCGCCGCCGGCCAATTCGACCGCCAGGTCGTTGTTGAACGCCCATAGCCGCGGCAGATCCTCGCGCGCCACCGCGCGCAGCGTCACCTTCTCACCTTTGAGCACGCCGCCCCCCTGGCGAAGTACGAGGTACGAAGTACGAAGTACGAATTGAAAGCAAGCACCCGTCGTTAATTCGTGCTTCCCGCGTACGCGGCCAGCCCAGCGCCGACGACCTCGACCGCGCGCGTGAGCGTCGCGGCGTCGAAGACGCAGGCGATCCGCACCTCGTCCCGCCCGCGGCCGGGCGTGGCGTAGAAGTCGGCCATCGGCGTCAGCATCGCCGTCTCGCCGTCGAGCGCGAAGTCGCCCAGCAGCCAGGCGGCGAAGCGCTCGGCGTCGGCGACCGGCAGGCGCGCGACGACGTAGAAGGCGCCGGCCGGGCGGTGGCACTCGACGCCGGGCAGCCGCGCCAGCGCCGCGGCGACCGCGTCGCAGCGCCGGCCGAACTCCGCCACCACCGTGTCGACGTAGGGGCGCGACGCGGCGAGCGCCCCGGCGATCGCGAGCTGGTCCACCACCGAGACCGCCAGGCGCAGCTCGGCCAGGCGCAGCAGCGCCTCCATCACCTCGCGGTTGCGCGTGGCGAGCGCACCCATTCGCAGGCCGCAGACGTTGAAGCGCTTGGAGACGCTGTCGATCACGACCGCGTGCTCCTCCAGCCCTGGCACGGCCAGCGCGCTCGGCGCGGGCGGGCCGTCGAAGACGATCTCGCGGTAGGTCTCGTCGGCCAGGACGAAGAAGCCGCGCTCCACCGCGAGCGCGCCGAGCGCGGCCAGGTCGTCGCGGCCGTAGACCGTCCCGGTCGGGTTGTTCGGGTTGCTCAGCAGCAACGCGCGCGTCCGCGGCGTCACCCGCGCGGCGACGTCCGCGACCGCGGGCGGCGCGAAGCCCGGCCCGAGCGGCACCGGCACCAGCCGCACGTCCGCGACCGCCGCCAGCCCCTTGTACGGCGCGTAGAAAGGCTCCGGGACGAGCACGTCGTCGCCGGCGTCGCAGACCGTCCGCAGCGCCAGCGTCAGCGCCTCGCTCGCGCCCGCCGTGACCATGATCTCCTCGGCCGCAAGCTCGACGCCATGCTCGCGGTAGTAGGCGCGCCAGGCGTCGAGTACGGCCGGCAGGCCGCGCGTCGGCGCGTAGGCCAGGCGCTCGCGGTGGGCCTCGCGCAGCGCCGCGAGCACGCCGGGCGGCGGGTCGAGGTCGGGCTGGCCGATGTTGAGGTGGTGGATCCGCACGCCGCGCCGCTTCGCCTCCTCGGCCAGCGGGATCAGCCGCCGGATCGGCGAAGCCGGCAGGTCCTCGCCGCGCCGCGACGCGCGCATCGCCGTTCGTGGTGTCGCCGTTGCCATGTCGCTTCCCTATCGCTGGAGATCGCCGTGTCCTCCGTGCCCCCGCGCGGAGGCGCCATCTTACCACAGTGAAGAGTGGCGAATGACGAGTGACGAGGGGCTATCGGCGATAGCGATCAGCGATCAGCAGCGGCGGGACTCCTGATGGCTGAATGCTGATCGCTGACGGCTCACTCGTCACTCGTCACTCGTGCTATAGTGGCCGCGCCGGACCGGCGAGGACGAGGGAGGGAGACCGCAATGAGCGTCAGTTTCACCGATAGCCCGGTGATCGTCACCTGCGCCCTGACCGGCGGCGTCCACGGGAAGGAGGCGAACCCCAACCTGCCCGAGCAGCCGGACGAGATCGTCCGCCAGGGCATCGCGGCCTGGCGCGCGGGCGCGGCGATCCTCCACGTCCACGCGCGCAACCCCGACGGCTCGAACACGATGAGCCCGCACATCTACGGCGAGCTGCACCGCCGCCTCTGCGCCGAGACCGACGCCGTCATCCAGCTCACCACCGGGGGCGGCATCGGCCTCTCGGTCGAGGAGCGCCTGACGACGATCACGCTCGCGCCCGAGATGTGCTCGCTGAACATGGGTCTGTTGAACTTCTTCGTTCGTGGCGAGCGCTCCTTCTTCTCGAACCACCGCGAGGACATCGAGCACTTCGCGCGCGAGATGCGGGCGCGCGGCGTCAAACCGGAGCTCGAGGTCTACAACAGCGCGATGCTCGAAGAGGTGGACTACCTGCTGCGCCAGGAGATCCTGGAGCCGCCCTACGCGGTGAACTTCGTGCTCCAGACGCCGACGCAAGGCGGCCAGCGCGGCACCCCGCGCAACCTCCTCGACATGGTCGACCGCCTGCGCGACCTCCCCGTGCCGCTCGACCAGTTGCGCGTGACGGTCAGCTCGATGGGGCGCACCCAGCTCCCGATGACGACGATCGGCGCGGCGATGGGCCTCAACATCCGCGTCGGGATGGAGGACAACGTCCTCTACCGCCGCGGCGAGCCCTTGCGCGAGAACGCGCAACTCGTCGAGCGCGCCGTGCGCATCGCGCGCGAACTCGGCCGCGAGCCGGCGACACCCGCCCAGGCCCGCGAGTTGCTGGGCCTGCGCGGCCGGGGGCCCGGGCAGTTGCCGAAGTGAAGGACGAAGTACGAGGTACGAAGGACGAGTGACCATGCGCTCGCCTTAATTCGTACTTCGTCCTTCGTACCTCGTACTTGGAAAGGGTGGCGTGGAGGACGGCTGGCGGGCGCTGCTCGCCCGGTGGAGCGCGGAGTTGATCGCGGCCAGCGCGGCGGAGGGGGAGCCGCGGCCCCAGGAGGTGGCCGCCTCGGGCTGGCTCGGCTATCCCGGCGCAACCGAGGCGCAACTCAGCGCGGCGGAGGCGCGGCTCGGCGCGCAGCTACCGCCGTCCTATCGCCAGTTCCTCGCCGTCACGAACGGCTGGCGCCACACCGGCACCTTCATCGACCGGCTCTGGCCGGCCGAGGAGATCGCCTGGTTCCGGGTGCGCCACCAGGACTGGATCGACGCCTACACCGTCCACACCTACGGCGACGAGCACGAGCCCGGCAGCTTCGCCGCGGGCCTGCAAGCCGCGCTGGAGGTCAGCGACGCGGGCGACGCCGCCATCTACCTGCTCAACCCGCTGGTCGTCGCGGCGGACGGCGAGTGGGAGGCGTGGTTCTTCGCCAACTGGGTGCCGGGCGAGCGGCGCTACCCCTCATTCTGGGCGCTGATGCAGGCCGAGTACGCGTCGTTCAGGCGGCTGTCGGAGCAACGCCGGCAGCGCGGGCGGACGATGAGCGGATGGCGACGATGGGGCGGGCGGCGGTGACCGGCACGGCGGCAACGGGGCGGCGGATCGAGCCGCCGGTCGCGCGGAGCAGCCTATCGGTCACCCACCGCGATGCCGCCACGGCCGGCGCATGGCCCGCTTCCCCTGGCCCGCACGACAGTGACGGCGACGCCTGATGGAGCCGGCCTTCCCCGCCCTGCCACCCCGCACGCCGCCGGATTTCACCCTCGACGCGCCCGACGACGCGGCGTTCGCCGCGCGGGGCGCGCGCATCGCCGCGTACCTCTACGCCAACTTCCCCGGCCTGCGCGGCCTCCAGCAGCACCGGCCGCACTTCGACCCCGACCGCGGCCGCACCACCGACCCGGTCGAGCACACCGTCGAGGTGCTCGGGAATCTCGACACCCGCGGCCTCCCCCCGGCCGACGCCGCCATCCTGCGCGCCGCGACGATCTTCCACGACGTCGGC
>DASSSV010000198.1:0-3180 GCA_035708265.1 Thermomicrobiales bacterium
GGTGACCCGGCCGTCGAGGTAGACGGTGCGGCCGCGCGAGACGGTGCGGACGACCCGGCCGCGGATGCGCCGTCCGTCGAGCGGCGTCCACTTGTGCTTTGTGAAGAGGTCGGCCGCGCGGACGGTCCACTCGCGCTCGAAGTCGTAGAAGGCGAGGTCGGCGTCGCTGCCGACCTGGATCGTGCCCTTGCGCGGGTAGAGGCCGAAGATGCGCGCGGCGTTGGTCGCGGTGATCGCCGCGCACAGCTCCAGCGGAAAGCCCCAGGCGTGGATCGCCTCGTCGAGCACGGCCGGGTACATCACCTGGATGATGTTCAGGCCGAGCGGCGCCTCCCAGATGGAGGTGAGGCCCGCCTCCTTCTCCGCCGTCTCGTAGGGGGCGTGGTCGGAGCAGACGAAGTCGAGCGTGCCGTCGCCGAGGCCGCGCCACATCGCCTCGACGTGGTCGCGCGAGCGGATCGCCGGCGCGCAGCGGGCGTAGGGGCCGAGGCGCGCCACGTCGTCCTCGGTCATCAGGAGGTACTGCGGGCAGGTCTCGGCGGTGACCCAGTGGCCGTCCGCCTTCCCCTCCTCGATCGCCAGGAGGGATTGCGCCGCGCTGACGTGCGCGATGTGGACGTGCGCCTGCGCCTCGCCCGCCAGGTAGATCGCCCGCCGCACTGCCTCGGCCTCGACGAAGGGCGGGCGCGACTCGCAATGCGCCAGGTTGTCGTGCCGGCCGGCCTCGCGCAGCCGCCGCAGGTACGTCTGCAAGAGCGCGTCGTTCTCGGCGTGGACGGTCAGGAACGAATCGAGGTCGGCCACGGCGAGGAGCGCGTCGTAGAGCTGCGCGTCGTCCACGGCTGGGTAGGAGGGGCTGGAGTTGCACATGAAGGACTTGAAGGCGACCGCGCCCTCGGCGGCCATCTCGTCCAGTTGCTCGCGCGGCTGGCCGACCGCGCCGCCGTAGAGCGCCACGTCGATCAGCGCGTGCGCCTCGACCAGTTCGCGCTTGCGGCGGAAGGTCGCGCCGTCGGTCGCGGGCGGGTCGGACTGCGGCATCTCGACGATCGTGGTGATGCCGCCGGCCGCCGCGGCGGCGGTGCCGGTGGCGAAGCCCTCGCGGTCGCGGTTGGAGGGCTCGCGCATGTGGGTGTGCGGGTCCACGCCGCCGGGCAGGATCGTCAGGCCGGTCGCGTCGATCGTCTCGTCGGCCGCGACATCACTCCCATCTGTGGTGAGCGCCGCGATCACCCCGTCGCGGATCACGATGTCGGCGCGGAAGACACCGTAGATCGTCGCCAGCGTCCCGCCGCGCACCAGCGTCGTCGCCATACCACCCTCCTTCCGAAGTGACGAGTGACGAGTGACGAGCGACGAGTGGGCTATCAGCCGTCAGTGATCAGCCATCAGCCGTACCCCTGAGCGCCGATGGCTGACTGCTGACGGCTGACTGCTACTCATCGCTCCATCGTCCCATGTCGTAGAACGCGGTCAGTCGCGCCAGGTAGGGCGCGATGTCGTAGCCGTTGGCGCGGAGCCAGGTGTCGTCGTAATAGGTGTCGAGGTAGCGGTCGCCGGGGTCGCAGGCGAGCGTCACCACCGCGCCGCCCGTGCCGGCCGCGTCCAGCTCGTGGACCAGTTGCAGCGCGCCGTAGGGTTGGTGCCGGTCGAGCCGCCGTACTTGCGGCCGATCGCGCCTTCGAGGAAGCGCATCGCGGCGAAAGACGCGGCGTTCGGCACGCGGAGCATCCGGTCGACCACGTCGGGGACGAAGGAAGGCTCGACGCGCGGACGGCCGATGCCCTCGATGCCGGACCCGCGGTCGCCCGTCAGCGTCGCGTCGCGGCACTGGTAGTAGTCGTAGAAGACGGAGTGCTCGGGGTCGACCACGCAGAGGCGGGTGGCGTAGCCCTGGTAGCGGATGTAGCGCCCGATGGTGGCCGAGGTGCCGCCGGTCCCGGCGCCGACGACGATCCAGCCGGGGACGGGGCGGGGCTCGCGGCGCATCTGCTCGTAGATCGCCTCGGCGATGTTGTTGTTGCCCCGCCAGTCGGTCGCGCGCTCGGCGTAGGTGAACTGGTCCATGTAGTGCCCGCCGCGCCGGCGGGCCAGCGCCTCGGCCTCGGCGTAGACCTCGGCCGGGTTGTCGACGAAGTGCGACTGCCCGCCGTAGAAGGCGATCTGCGCGACCTTGGCGGGGGAGGTGCCGCGCGGCATCACCGCGACGAAGGGCAGGCCGAGCAGCCGGGCGAAGTAGGCTTCCGACACGGCGGTGCTGCCCGACGACGCCTCGACGATCGTCGTCCCCTCGTCGATCCAGCCGTTGCAGAGGCCGTAGAGGAAGAGCGAGCGGGCCAGGCGGTGCTTCAGGCTGCCGGTCGGATGGGTGGACTCGTCCTTGAGGTAGAGCGCGACGCCCGGCGTGGCCGGCAGGTCGAGCTTGATCAGGTGCGTGTCGGCCGAGCGCTGGAAGTCGCGCTCGATCTTGTGGACCGCCTCGACCACCCAGGCGCTCGGCATACTCCCCCATCCTCCCCCGTGTCGGTCCCGGCGTCCCCGCGCCACCTGTAGCGTACTGTGGCGCGCGGGCGAACGCAACGCGGGGCGGGGGGACCGGGCGGCTGAAGCCGCGGCCGGGGGCGCCCCACGGCGCACGAAGCCCGCCTGCGCGGCCTCGACCGTCCGGCCCCCCGTCGTTCGTCATTCGTACTTCGTCATTCGTACTTCGTACTTCGCCCGATTGACACCCTCCGTCACGCGGGCTATAGTGGCGGCACCGGCCCTGTTGACGGACTATTTCAGCCACTCTCGCGAACGACAGCCAGGAGCGCGCCAGCCGGCGCTGGGATGGCCGCGACCCCGCGGCAATGGTTCGGATCGGAGCGATCGCTCGGGCGGCGCCGCGTCGCCCGGTGGGTGATCGCGCACGCGCGGAGGGAGCGCGATGACGGTAGCGGATACGAGCGGCGCGACGGCCGGCCTCGACCGGGACGCGCTGCTCGGCATGTACGAGCGGATGGCGCAGATCCGCGCCTTCGAGGAGTCGGCCCGCACGAGCTTCGCGGCGGGCAAGATGCCCGGCTTCGTCCACCTCTACGCCGGCGAGGAGGCGGTCGCGGTCGGCGTCTGCGCGCACCTGACCGACCGGGACTACATCACCAGCACGCACCGCGGCCACGGCCATTGCATCGCCAAGGG
>DASSSV010000199.1:0-3743 GCA_035708265.1 Thermomicrobiales bacterium
ATCGCAGGCGTCGCGTAGTGCCGGCCTCGCGCGAGCGCCGGACGAGCGAGAGGAGCACGACCATGACCACCTCGGCGGAACCTTCCTGGCTGGCGGAGCACGGGCGCGGCGATGCAATCCGCATCGTGCCGCTCCACCTGCCCGGCGCGGCGCCGGCCCCCGGCCCGCCGCCGCAACTGACCTACCGCGGCGGGCCGCTGATCCAGGCGGTCGAGGTCTTCACCGTCTTCTGGGGCGCGGCCTGGCAGCAGTCGCCGCAGGACGCGCTGGCGCAGCGGCTCAATCAGTTCTTCGACACGATCCTGACCAGCGCCCTGATCGACCAACTGGCGGAATACGACGTCGGCGGCCAGACGATCGGCCACGGCCGCCGCATCGGGACGACGACGCTGACGGCGCCCACCCCGCGCCGCAGCATGTCGGACACGGCGCTCCAGCGCCTGCTCAACGAGCAGATCGCCGGCAACGCCGCCTTCCCCCAGCCGACCGCGAACACCCTCTACTTCCTCTACCTGCCGCCCGGCACGACCGTGACGCAGGGCGGGTCGCGCTCCTGCCAGGCGTTCTGCGGCTACCACAACGACATCAACGGCCAGATCTTCTACGCCGTCATGCCCTACCCCGGTTGCGCCGGCTGCGTCGGCGGCCTCGCGCCGTTCGACGCGCTGACCTCGACCAGCTCGCACGAACTCTGCGAGGCGATCACCGACCCGGTCCCCGGCCAGGGCTGGTACGACGATACCCACGGCGAGGTCGGCGACATCTGCGCCTGGCAAACCAAGCAGCTCGCCGGCTACACCGTGCAGTTGGAGTGGTCGAACCGGCAGGGGGCGTGCGTGTAGAGGGGGCGCGATGTGCGCGGGGCCGCCGGCGTAGCGTGGCGCCATGCGGGTTCATTCTCACAGGGGGCCGCCCCCTATGAGAGGGTGGCGGGCACCCGATCCCAGCCCCGCCGTCATGGCCTACGGCCCACGCTCTCACGCCCCCCGCCCGCGCCGCGCCTGGAGCGCGGCCTTGACGCGCTGCCAGCGGCTCCGCGCGCGGCCGGCGTCGGTCGGGGCGACGGGGTGACGGCCGTAGCGCGCCTCGACGAAGGCGTCGGTGAGGTCGGCCACGTCGGGGCCGGCGTCGGGCAGGCGGGAGGCGAGGGTCGCGCTATATTCGGCCGGGGTCTGGGCGGCGCGGCGGGGGAGGCCCTGGCGGCCGGCGCGGCGCACGACGCTCAGGTAGTAGTAGAGCACCTGCTCGCGCGGCGAGAGGCCGCGCAGGCGCAGGAGGTCGGGGAGCGCGCGCGGGGCGGCCGGGCGGGTCGCGCGCCGGGGCAGCGCGCGCGCGAGGTGGCCGCCGACGGTCGTGGCGTAGCCGCGGAGGTGGCGCCAGAGGAGCCCCCAGAGGAGGCCGAGCGCGCGGAAGACGCGGATCTGGGCGAGCGCGCCGGCGATGGCGCCCAGGATCGGCGGGCGGTGCCGCCAGTAGAGGCGCGCCAGGTAGACGACGAGCGCCAGCAGCGCGAGCCAGAAGAGGACCGCCTTCGCGATCTCCACGAGGTCCGGGCCGCCGCCGGGGTGGCTGGCGGCGGGCGGCAGGGGCGGCGGTGGGGCCGGCGCGCCGCCCGGTTTGGCCGGAGAGCCGCGGAAGAGCGAGAGGAGCAGCGCGAACGGCAGGGTGATGATGAAGGCGAGGAACCAGACCGCGATGGTGAGTACTCCGAGGATGTAGCGCGCGGTGTCGAGCAGGCCCAGCGTGTACGACGTCGGCAGGATGAACGCGATGAAGGCGACGACCGCCAGGAAGGTCAGGCTGTAGCGCACCCAGCGGCCGGCGACGCCCGCGGCGACCCGCACGCTCTGCCGCTCCCAGGCCCGGCGCAGCGTGTCGTAGTGGACCTGCCCGAGCAGCAGGACGCCGAGGAGGAAGTAGACCAGGACGTTGACGATCGGCCCGGCCACCCCGGCGCGCGAGAAGTCGAGCACCTGAGTGACCGCGACGCGCGAGAACCCGGCCGCGACGACGAGCAGGCCGCCGCCGACGAGGAAGCGCGTCGTCAGCCGCTCGGCGGGCGGGACGTAGGTGCGGTCCCGCTCGGGCGGCTCGCCGAGCCGGGCCAGGTCGCCCGCGCTGTCAGTCGAGGTGTACCAGGCGCCGAAGACGAGGGCGGCCGCTGCGATCGTCTCCAGGTCGATCCGCATCAGCCCGGCGAGGACGTCGCGGCGGCCGTCGGCCACGATGATCGCCAGGCGCAGCGCCAGGTAGAGCAGCGCCAGTTCGACCGCCCGGAAGCGCCACGCATCGGGGCCGTAGAGGATGCGCGCGCGCAGCCGGTGGGTCCCCTGCGCCTCCGCCGCCGCCAGCACGCAGAAGGCCACGACGAGTGCCGGGTGCCAGACCGGTAGGATCTGCGCGGCGACGCCGGCCAGTGACAGCGCCGCCGCGCCGACCATCGCGACGACGACGGCGGGGCGGAAGACGTGCTCCAGCCAGGCTTGCGCGCTATGCGTCATCGCTACACCGCCTCCAGGTCGCGCTCGCTCCAGACCTCCCGCACCGGGACGCCCGGCACGCCCGTCAAGGCCGCGCCGTCCGGCCCGCGGTCGGGCTGCATCAGCAGGAGCGTGACCGCGAAGCCGCTCCGCTGGAGGTGCAGCAGGATGTGGGCCAGGTCCGGCGCGGCGCGGCCGGTGATCAGGACCAGCGTCGCGCCCCAGGTGAGGTCGAGGCTCTGGCGGCGTACCAGGTCCACGAAGGCCGTTTCTGCGCCGTCCGCGCCGTCGGCGTCGCCCGGCGTGAACTGCACGCGCGCCAGGATCTCGAGCAGGTGGATCAGGTGGGCGCGCTCGCGGCGCGGCGGCAGGGCGAAGCGCGCCCGGCTGCCGGTCAGCGGGTCGAGCGCGACGGTCGCCAGCCCGACCGGCAGGCCCTCGGAGACGAGGATGTGGTTGGCGAGCGAGGCGGCGGCGACGATGGCGAGCTCGGTGGCGTCGTAGCGGCGCTGGCGACTGTAGTCGTCCTGGAAGAGGTCGAGGCAAATGAGCGTCTCGCGGGCGATGGCCGGCTGGTATTGCTTGACGACCAGCCGGCTCGTCCGCGCGGTCGCCGGCCAGTGGATGCGCCGCGGGGAGTCGCCGCGCTGGTACTCGCGCACGCCCATCAGGCGTGCGGGGTCCTCGAAGAGCGGCGCGCGCGCGGGCAGGACGGCCAGCGGCGAGCGGGTCGGCAGCGCGAGCCGGCGCAGCGGCACGATCCGCGGGTAGACGGTGAGGTGCTGCGTCTCCACCAGCATGAGGTCGCGCTGCGTCACGCCGAGGACGTCGCCGGTGCGCGCGGTCAGCGGGCCGACGGCGTAGTAGCCGCGCTGGCGGCAGGTAAGGTCATACCGAAAGCGCTGCTCCTCGTGCGGCGCGAGGCTGACGACGCGGCGCTGGAAGGGTGTGGTCTGCAACTGCACCGGCAGCCCCTCGCCCACCTCCAGCCAGGGCAGCGGCAGCCAGCCGGTGTTGCGCAGCGTCAACTCGACCTCGACGGTGTCGCCGGTGAAGGCGTGGTCGCCGAAGCGCCGCCCGGCGCGCAGGTGATCGACGGCCGAGCGGGTCCACAGCCGCGCCAGCACCCAGAGCCCGAACAGGAAGTAGGCCACGGTGAAGAAGAAGTCCACCCGCAGGAGGACCGCCAGCGCGAAGAGGACGATCAGGAAGGGGATGAAGTAGCGCATCGTTTCTCGCCGTGGGCCGTGGGGGGGGGGGGGG
>DASSSV010000200.1:0-2761 GCA_035708265.1 Thermomicrobiales bacterium
CCAGCCCGTAGGCCCCCGCGTCGGGGCCGGCGACGCGCCGCGCGTCCACCTGCAGCACGAAGTCGCCGAAGGCCGGCGCGTCCGGCGCGGGCAACCAGAGCCCGCTGTTGGCGGCCAGGACCTTCACCCGGTACTCGCCGGTCGCCGGGTCGACCGCGACCTGGTCCTGGCCGGCATCGCTGCCGCTCCACCAGGTCGCGAAGTTGGCCCGGTACGCCGTCGTCAGTACCGGGGTCGGCGTGGGCGGCACAGGCGTCGGCGTGGGCGGCACGGTCGTGGCGGTCGGCGGCATCGTCGTGGCGGTCGGCGGCACCGGCGTCGCGGTCGGCGCCCCGGCCGTCGCCGTCGCGATCGCCTCGGCGGTGCCGGTCGCCATGGCGACCGCGCCCGCCGTGTCCGTGCTCGCGGCGGCCACCTGCCGGCCCCTCTCGGTGGCGCGCGCGTTCGCCGTCGCGGTCGCGCCGGTGTCGGGCCTGGTGAGCGCGTAGATCCCGCCGCCCAGCAGCAGCGCCGCGGCCAGGGCGGCAAGCACCGCCACGAGGAGGAAGCGCGGCCACATCGGCGCGGATGACGGGGCGGTCGCGGGCGGCGGGCCCGCGCCGCGCGTGGGCGCGTCCTGGCCGGGCGGGGGCGCCGGCGGCGCGGCGACCGTGGCGTCGGGATCCGCCCCGCCAGCCGTCGCGCGCGGCCCGGCCGCCGCGATGGTGGGGGCCTCTGCCCACGGCCCCGCCGGCAGCGTCGCGGCCCGCTCGCGTCCCGGCGGCGCGGGCGCCGGGGGCGCCTCCGGGGCGGGGGCGGCTGGCGCCCCGGCCAGCGCGGCGGCGAACGCCCCGGCCAGCTCCCCCGCCGTGGCGAAGCGCGCCTCCGGCCGCTTGGCCAGCGCCCGCGCGACCACCCCCTGCACCCCCGGCGGTAGCGCCAGCGGCGCCCGAGAGTGGGCGGCGAGCGCGGGCACCGGCGCGGCCAGGTGCCCGTAGAGCACCTGCTCGGTCGTCCCGTCGTAGGGCAGCCGGCCGGTCAGCAGCTGGAAGAGCACGCAGCCCAGCGCGTAGACGTCGGTCGCCGGGCCGACGTGGCCCTCGAACTGCTCGGGGGCCATGTACGCCAGCGTGCCCACCACCCCGGTGCGGCTGTGGGCGCTGGCGGCGCCCAGCACCTTGGCGATGCCGAAGTCGCTCAGCAGCAGCCGCGCCCCCCCGTCGCGCAGCAGGAGGTTCTGCGGCTTGACGTCGCGGTGGACCACGCCGCGGGCGTGGGCGTAGTCGAGCGCCGCCGCCGCCTGGCGCAGGTACTCGGCCGCCTCGCCGGGGGCCAGGCGGCCGGCGGCGCGCAGGCGGTCGTGCAGGCTGCCGCCCTCGACGTAGGGCATGACCAGATAGGCGGTGCCCCCGGCCTCGCCGTAGTCGTGCACGCCCAGGATGTGCGGGTGCTCCAGCGCGGCGACGGCCTGCGCCTCGCGCGCGAAGCGGGCCAGGAAGTCGGCCTCGCCGCCGAGGTCGGGGTTGAGCACCTTGACCGCCACCAGCCGCTTGAGCAGCAGGTCGGTGGCCAGGAAGACGCGCGCGAAGCCGCCCACGCCGATGAGGCGGTCGAGGCGATAGCGGCCGTTGAGGACGGCGTCCTCGGCGAGCATCGGGATCCTCCCTCGGCGACGGCGCGGCGGGGCTCCCCCCCGCGCCCGCGCATACGCCAGGCGGCCCCCGGCGTTTCGCGCTGGCCGGCGGGCGACCGGGCCGCCGCGCGCCCGGGACACGCCATCTCCGGCCACGGCCCGCACCGGCGGCGGTCCCGTGCCGCCCTTAGCGCAGCGCCGCTGCCCCGACCACGAGCCTCACCGCGACGAACACCATCACGACCCCCGCCACCAGGCGGCGCGCGCGGTCGGGGTCGCGGGGGTCGAGCACGGCCCGGGCCGGGTCGGCGGGGTCGTAGTACACGGCCACGGCCGCGCCCACGGGGTAGCGGTCGGCGACCGCCCGGGCGGCCTGCGCCGTCGGTCTATCGGGCCGAGCGAAGTCCACGCGCGTGCCGCGCCGCCGCCGCCGGCCGAAGCCCTCGTAATCCTCGACGACCTCGTACTCGTAGGCGATCGCCAGGGCATAGCGCGTGCCCTGCTGCAGCCCGCGCCCGGTGTAGTGGTGCTCGGCCCGATAGCCCGACTCCACGATCCGCCCGGGGACGGTCGGCCACGCGCGCACGGCGGGCACGCCCGAGCGCGAGGGCCGCCTGGATGATGGAGGCGCACCCCATCCCGGCGAGGGCCAGCGCCCCGACCACTATGGCGGGCATGCTACCCATCCCCCTCCACGGATCCCGCAGGCCGGCAGCCCCGCCAACGCGCCGGCCAGGTTGGCCGCGCCCGCCCTCTCCGCGCCCGCACGATGCCCTTGCCAACGGCCTCAACCGCGGGCCTCGCCCGGCGCCATGGGCCGTCGCTCGTCGCGCGATACATCGCGACTTCCTCCACCCTACGCGGCGCCGCGCGCCGGCGCAATCCGGGGAAGTACCTATTCCGGGTACGTATTGCCCCGCGAGGCATCGCCGCGCGCCGCCGGCGGCCTGCACGCCGGGGACGGCCCACCGCGGGCCGCCGCGCGGCTCAGCTTGCCCAGAAGATGAGCAGGCCCGCCAGCGCGCTGGCCAGGGGACGGCGGTGTCGTGCCCCCTACTACGCCGGCCGGCGTGCGTGTATCACGGTGCGAGGAATGCAACCGGGATCAGCCGCGAGACGAACCGGCGTCGCGGCGCGCGCCGGCCCGCC
>DASSSV010000201.1:0-4379 GCA_035708265.1 Thermomicrobiales bacterium
GGCCCGCACGTCGTCCCGATGCCCCAGCGCCGTCAGCAGGTTGTCAACGATGACGAACGCCGTCACAATGAAGTCGTCGTCCATGCGCCCCTCCCGCCGCGAGTCCGGTGCCTCAGCAACACCATTCTCGGCCGGGGCCGCATGGGCGGCAACTAGCAATCACCGTCTACTTATCTTTGCGATGAGGATGTAGCAGTATTTACATTTGTAGAGGTGAACGTGGCAACACTCCATTTGATGGTTGGGCTGCCTTGCAGCGGGAAAACAACCTATGCCCGGCGGCTTGCAAAGGAGGTAAACGCGCTCCTGCTGACTCTGGACGTTTGGCACTTAGAGTTGTTCGGAGATGATGCCGGACATGAAGAGCATAATGAAAGACATGAGCGCATTGAAAAGATCATGTGGGACGTTGCAAAGTATGTATTAGCAATGGGCGGCGACGTCATACTTGATTTCGGT
Source organism: Thermomicrobiales bacterium (assembly GCA_035708265.1). GTDB lineage: Bacteria > Chloroflexota > Chloroflexia > Thermomicrobiales > CADCWN01 > DASSSV01. The sequence goes on from DASSSV010000201.1 coordinate 460, forward strand.
TGCTGGGCGCGTGTTGAACGCGATGATTATAGGAATAGGGCCAAGGGGTTAGGCGCAAACTTCAAGTTGCACTATATGGACGTTCCGTATTCGGAACTCTATCGCCGTTTGGAGATACGAAATCGTACCCCCACTGAAGGTGCGTTTGTGATTCCCAAAGCAGAAATGGACAGGTATGTCGCTGTATTCCAGCCGCCGACCGAGGATGAGTTCGTATAGACAGCCTCACATAATAAGCACTCTGCGGGCGTCAGGCGCGCGGCGTACCGCCCGCAAAGCGAGTCCGCCGGCCCAGGACTTTTTGCCCGTTTTCGTTGACAAAGGGGCGATCCGCCGCTAGTATTAAGGTGTCGAGCCGGGTGCCGGCAACAACGACCACGAGCGTCGACGAGTGACGAAGGGGACGAGACCGATGATTACGTTGACCGAGACGGCCCGGGGCGCGTTGAAGAACTATCTCGCGGAGGAGACGTCGCCCGACGTCGGCCTGCGCGTCTACATCACGCCGGGCGGCTGCTCGGGGTTCTCCTACGGCATGGTGATCGAGGACCAGGTCGACCCCTCGGACGACATCTTCGAGCAGGACGGCGTGCGCGTGATCGTGGACCGCTTCAGCGCCACGATGCTCGACGGGGCTGAGATCGACTACGTCGAGAGCCTGATGGGCGCCGGCTTCTCAGTCAACAACCCGAACGCCGTCGCCACCTGCGGCTGCGGCCACTCCTTCCGCACGTCTGCCAGCGCGGGCGTCGCGCAGAGCTGCCACTGACCGCGCCGTAGCGCCGAATGCGATCGAGCACGGGCCGGGGGACGTCCCCCGGCCCCGTCTATGTTGCTCGGGGGCCGGGCGGCTGAAGCCGCGGCTGGGGGCTGTCCTCGGGCTCGGCTTCAGCCGCCAGCGCGCTCCCCGGCATTGCGGCCCTGCCGCGCGGCGCGGTAGCATCGGGGCCGATGTCACGGCTGGGCGGCGGAGGGGACGCGATGGGCGGGGAGGCGGCGCGCTGGCGGCTCGACGGCCGCACGGTCCAGGTGACGCGCCTCGACCGCGTCCTCTGGCCCGCGGACGGCATCACCAAGGGCAACCTGCTCGGCTACTACCGCGACCTGGCCCCGGTGATGTTGCCCTACTACCGCGAGCGCCCCGTCACGCTGCACGTTTTCCCCACAGGTGCGGGCGGCATGTCCTATTACCGGCGCGACCGCCCCGAGCGTGCGCCGGCCTGGCTGCGCGGCGTGCCCTACCACCCCAAGAGCGCCGACCACGTCACGCACTTGCCGACGATCGAGGACGCGGCGGGCCTGGTCTGGTACGCCAACGGCGGGGCGATCGAGTTCCACCTCTGGGGCGCCCGGCTGCCCGACCTGGCCGAGCCCGACCTGGCGATCTTCGATCTCGACCCGGGCGAGGCCGCACCGTTCGCGGCGGTCCTGCAGGCCGCGCTGCGCCTGCGCGAGATGCTGGCGGCGCTCGACCTCCGCGGCTACGCCAAGACGAGCGGCGGGCGCGGCCTGCACGTCTACCTCCCGCTCGCGCCGGGGCACACCTTCGACGGCGTGCGCGCCTGGGTGCGGGCGCTGGCGGCGCGCCTCGCCGCGGCGCATCCCGACCTCGTCGCCGTCGCGCGCGGCGCGACCCACCGCGGCGGCCTGGTCACGGTCGATTACGCGCAGAACAGCATCGGGCGCAACACCGCCGCGCCGTACACCGTCCGCGCCCGCCCGGGTGCGCCGGTGTCGGCGCCGGTGACCTGGGAGGAGGTCGCGGCCGGCGACTTCGTCCCCGAGGACCTGACGCTCCGCACGGTGCCCGAGCGCGTCCGGCGCCTGAGCGACCCCTTCGCGCCAGTGCTGGCCGGCGGGCAGCGCCTCCCCGCGCTCGACCCGCCAGCCGATCCCGACCCCGCCTGACGTCGCGCGGCTAGCGGCGCGCCCGCGCGCGCCGGCCGAGTGCGCCCGCGCCGAGCGCCAGCCCCGCCAGCGCACCGAGCGCGAGCGTCAGCGGCAGGCGGACGGCGGGCGCGTCGGCCGGCGCGCCGCCTGCCCCGGTGTTCGGCAGCCCCGGCATCGGCGAGGGCGAGGGCGACGGCGAGGGCGACGGCCCCCCGGCGACCGAGGCCGGCAGCGGCTTGAAGGTCACGGTGAGGCCCGCCACGCAGCTCGTGTTGGGCGCGGCGCTCGGGTCGTTCACGAAACCCACCGCCAGACTGAAGCCGCATGGGGTCGCGAACGAGGGAGTGTGCCCGCCGCCGGGCAGCACCACGCTGGCGCTGTGCGACAGGCCCGGCCGCACGAGGGCCGCGTACGCGGGCGGCGTGATCGGGTCGAACTGGCCGCTGATCAGGAGAGTCGGCACCGCGCTGTTGACCGGCTGGGTCGCCTTGGGGTCCGCGCCGCGCGAGGGCCATTGCTGGCAGACGGCGTAGTAGTCGCGGACGAAGGTCGGTTCGAGTGCCTCGCGCGCCTCCGGCAAGATCTGCTGGTCGGCCGCGAGCGCCTGCTGGTACTGCGCCGCCGAGACGTCGCCGCTGCAGACGATCGAGAAGTGCATCCCGTAACTGAGCGGCTCGCCCGGCGCGAGGAGCAGCGGCAGGAGCACGCCGAGGAACTTCGTGTCGCCGCGGTCCACCCGCGCCATCATGTCGGGCAGGTAGGGGATGATCTCAGTGGAGTAGAAGAGGTTGAAGACGAGCTGGCTGTAGAGCGCGCCCGACACCGGCACGTCGACCGTCTGTCCCGACGCCGGGTCGGTGACCGGCACGCGGGCCGGGGTCGCGTTCAGCCGCGCGACCCCACGCTGGAACGCGCCCTGGAGGTCGGGGTAGGCCGCGTTGCAGGCGGCGTCGGCGGCGCAGGCGCGGAAGAGTTCGCGCAGGGCGCGGTCGAAGTTCTGCGGCGGGGCGAAGATCCAGGCGATCTGCGGCGGCACGATGGACTCCAGCACGACGTCGTGGACCACGCCGGGGAAGTCCCGCTCGACCGCGAGCCCGAGCGCCGAGCCGTAGGAGCCGCCGTAGAGGTCCATCGTGGCGTAGCCCAGGACCGCGCGGACGTCGTTGACGTCGGCGGCGTTCTCGGTCGTGGTGTAGGCCGCCAGGTCGATCCCCTGGCCGGCCAGCCGGTCGCGGCAGCGCAGCGCGGCGGCGACCAAGGGCGCTTGGGCGTCGAGCGCCTGCACCAGGAGCTGGCTGCCGAGGCTATCGGCGGTCAACTCCGGGCAGGCCAGCGAGGGCTGGGCCTTGCCGGTGCCGCGCTGGTCGAAGATCACGACGTCGTGGTTGGCGGTCAGGTCGCGGTAGTAGGCGCTGCTCGCGGTCAGCAGCGTGGCGAAGACCTGGTCGCTCTGCCCCGGCCCGCCGGCCAGCAGGATGATCGGCTCGGCCGCGGGCGTCGCGCTCCGCGCCTTGTAGACGGCCACGGGGAGTTTGATGGTCTTGCCCTGGGGGTTCTCGTGGCGCTCGGGCACGACGGCGAACCCGCAGACGACGGTCTTGCCCTCCTGCTGGTCTTTCGGCAGGGTGTAGGCGCAGGGCCCCGGCTCGAAGCGCGGGACGCCGGTCGTGACGGGCGTCGGCGTCCCCGCCGCGCGCGCCCCGGCGGCCGGGAGCGCCGCGCCGGCGAACCCGCCGAGCAACAGGGCGACGAGGACGAGGCCGAACCGGGCGCGGGCTGTCGCTGACATAGGCGACTCCTTCCGCCGGCCGCGCCGGCCCTCCGTCACACTCCCCCGCAACTGGGGCGCAGCATACCATAAGGGGGCCGGGTGGCGGGGCAGGTCGCGGCAGGCGCGGCAGAGGCCGCGGCCCTGGCCCCGGCCTGCCCGGCGGCGGGCCATCTGCCAGACCGGTCCGAACGCTTCCCTTGACAGTCAGGCTGCGCCGGCATGAAATACTGACGTGCGTGCGCCGACGCCGGGCGGGGGC
>DASSSV010000202.1:0-5296 GCA_035708265.1 Thermomicrobiales bacterium
GACGAGATCGGCCCGGCCTCCATCGACTGTCAACTATCAACCGCGAACTCTACTGCCGTCCGCCGCCTGCCGTCTGCCGTCTCGTTACTCCCCGCCGAGCGCGAGTACGAGCGCTTCGTCCAGCAGCAGCGCCCGGCCGGCGGCCCAGGAGGCCGCGAATTCCGAGGCATCGAGCCGCGACCGCGCGGCGGCCAGGGCGGCCGCGCGGTCGTCCTCGTCTTCGGGGTCGAGGCGCAGGGCGTTCGCCTCCAGCAGCGCATCGGCCGCGCCGAAGAGGCGGACGGCGCGATGGGCGGCGCCCGCCGACGAGCGCGTCGCGAGCGTCGCCGCCAGGCCTGCCAGCGCCAGCGCGATGGCCCGCTTCGCGCCGTGCTCCTGGGCCACGCGCAGGCTGTCGCGGAAGAAGGTCTCGGCCTGTTCGTGCCGCCCCTGGCGCTGCGCCACCGTGCCGAGCCAGGCCAGCGCGAAGGCGACGAGCCAGCGGTCGCCGGCCGCGCGCGAGATCGCCAGGCATTCCTCCAGCAGCGCGCGCGCCATCTCGTCGTCGCTCTCCGAGCGCGCGACGAGGCCCAGGTTGTTGAGGGCGTTGGCGATCGCCTGGGTGTCGCCGGTGGCGCGCCCGAGCGCCAACCCCTCCAGATCCAGCGCGCGCGCCGCCGCGTAGTCGCCCTGCGCCCAGGCGACGTGCCCGAGGCTGTAGAGCGAGTGGGCGACCTGCCGGTGGTCCCCCATCTCCCGGCGCACCGCCAGGCTCTCCTCGAGGAAAATGCGGCTCTGGGCGTAGTCGCCCTGGTCCCAGGCGAAGCCGCCGAGCCGGCCGAGGGCGTGCGCGACGATCTCGCGGTCGCCGCTCTGCCGGCCGAGTTCGAGGCTCGCCGCGTTGTGCTCCTGCGCGGCGGCATGGTCGCCCACCTGCCAGGCCACGTTCCCGAGGTTGGCGAGCGCCTGGGCGGCCTGGCGCGCGTCGCCGGCCGCGCGCGCCAGCGCCAGCCCCTCCTCCGAGAGCGCCCGCGCGACGGGGTAGTCGCCCTGGCGGAAGGCCAGCCGGCCGGCCAGGGCCAGCGCCCGCGCGCGCCACGCCTCCGGCGCGCCCGGCGCGCGCCGCGCGGCCTCCTCCAGCCAGGCGCGCCCCTCTTGCAGATAGCCGCGCGCCTCCCAGAAGGGCGCGAGCGCCCCGGCGAGGCGCAGGCCCGCCGCCGGGTCGGCGGAGCGGCGCAGCAGCCAGTCGAGCGCGGCGCGCAGGTTGTCGTGCTCGGCGTCGAGCCGCTCGCGCCAGGTATCCGGCGCCGCCGCCGCGCGCTCCGCCAGCGCGAGGAAGTAGCCCGCGTGGCGCTCGCGCGCATCGACCTCCTCGCCGCTCGCGGTCAGGCGTTCCAGCGCGTACTCGCGGATCGTCTCCAGCATCGCGTAGCGCGGCTCCGCGCCCGCCCCCTCCACCCGGCGCAGGAGGCTCTGGTCCAGCAGCGCCGCGACGGCGTCGAGCGGCTCCGCGCCGTCCAGGTCGCCGCAGACCACTTCGATCGCATCGAGCGCCGCGCCGCCGGCGAAGACGCCGAGGCGGCGGAAGAGACGCCGCCCGGCCTCGTCGAGCAGCCCCTCGCTCCAGCCGATCGCCGCGCGGAGCGTGCGGTGGCGCGGCGGCAGGTCGGGCGCGCGTCCGGCCAGCAGCCGCAGCCGGTCGGTCAGTCGGGCCAGCAAGGCGGCGGGGGGCAGGGCGTTGGCGCGCGCGGCGGCGAGTTCGAGCGCCAGCGGCAGCCCCTCCAGCCGGGCGCAGATCGCCGCCACCGCCCGCGCGTTCTCGGCAGTCAGGCGGAAGGTGGGATCGGCCAGCCGGGCGCGCGCGACGAAGAGCCGCACCGCCGCGTTGCGCGCCAGCGTCGCGTGCGGGGGCGGCGAGTCCAGATCGGGCGTCGGCAGCGGCGGCACCGCCACGACGCGCTCGCCCGCGAGGCGCAGCGGCGCGCGGCTGGTCGCCAGCACGGTCAGGCCGGGCACGCCGGCCAGCAGCGTCGGGACCACCGGCGCGGCGGCCAGGAGGTGTTCGAGGTTGTCGAGGAGCAGCAAGGCCGGGCGGTCGCCGCCCCGCTCGTGTAGGCGGCGGGCGAGGCTGGCGACGGACGTCGCGCCCGCGTCCTCGGTCACGCCAAGTGCGGCGGCGATGGCCCGGGGCACCAGCGCGGGGTCGGTCAACGGGGCCAGGTCCACGAACCAGGCGCCGCCGGGGAAGTCGGCCAGCGCCTCGCCGGCCACCTGGAGCGCCAGCCGCGTCTTGCCGACGCCGCCCGGCCCGATCAGCGTGACCAGGCGCTCCCGGCGCAGCAGCGCGGCGAGCTGGCGGCGGTCGCGCACCCGACCGACGAAGCCGGCGAGCGGGGGCGGCAGGTTGTTCGGCGGCGCGAGCGCGGGCGCGTCCTGGCGACGCCCCGCGCCGACCGGCCGCCACCGGCCGTCGCGCCCCTGCCGCAGCGCCCCCTCGTCGAGCAGACGGCGCAGTTCGTCGCGCACGGCGCGGGGCAGGCCGCCGGTTTCGCGGTAGAGCCGGTCGAGGAAGGCGACGGGCGGCTCGGCGCGCAGCAGGCCGCGCAACCAGACGCGCAGCCCCTCGCGCGAGAAGGGCCGCAGCACGACCGTCTCGCGCAGCGGCGCGGCCAGCGGCGGGTCGACGGCGGCGCCGGCCGGCGCGACGCAGGCCAGGGCCAGGCGGGGGGCCGCGGCGCCGGCCTCGCGCAGCAGGCGCTCCAGCGCGCCGCGCTCCAGCGCCGGGAGGTCGTCCACGGCGAGGAGCAGGCCGCGACGGTCGGGGCGCGCGGGCAGGCCCCGGAGGCGCTCGACGGCCTCGCCGACGCCGCCCGCCTCCGGGGCCGCGCCGCGGAGCGTGACAACGTCGTAGCCGCGCAGGCGGGCGGCGGCGCCGACGGCGGCGAGGAAGGCGCTGCGCCCCGAGCCGGCCGTCCCGGCGACGACGAGCAGGCCCCGCCCGGCGTCCTCCAGCCCCGCCAGGAAGCGCTGGACGGCGGCGAGCGCCGCGTCGCGCTCGATCAGGCGGCCGGGCGCGTCGAAGGGGAGCCCCTGCCCCGGCGCCACGTCGCCCCCGACGACCCGCGCGCGCCCCTGCCGCTTGGCGGCGTAGGCGCGCTGGTCCGCCCGCGCGAAGAGCCCCTCCGGCGTCTCGGTCCCCTCGTCCTCGGGGAAGGCGGCCACGCCGACGCTGAGCGTCAGCGCCAGGGGCGGCTCGCCGGCGAACGGCCCGGCGCGGACGGCGTCGAGGAGGCGATGCCCCAGCGCGACCGCCTGCGCGCCCGGCGTGCCGGGCAGCAGCAGGACGAACTCGTCGCCGCCGTAGCGGAAGAGGAGGTCGGTGGGGCGCAGCGTGTCGCAGACCCGGCCGGCCAGTTCGTGCAGCACGCGGTCGCCGCGCAGGTGGCCGTAGGCGTCGTTGACGCTCTTGAAGTAGTCGAGGTCGAGCACGCCGAGGGCCAGCGCCTCGCCCGACCGGCGCGCCCGGTCGAGCTCGTCCCGGAGTCGTTCGTCGAGCGCCGCGCGCGCGTAGGCGCCAGTGAGCGGATCAATGGCCGGCATCGCCGAGGGCCAATCCCCCATCTACGAAGAGGCGCCGAGCGCAGGCCGCAGCCACGCGCCGGGCGCCCCGCGAGAGCCCGCGCGTAGTATACCCGGTCGGGGCGTGGGCCGTGGGCCGTAGGGCGTGGGAGCGTGGGAGCGTGACGATCTCGCGCAGGATACGGCGACCGCCTCGCGGAAGGGCTGACGGTTGCCGTCGCCAGAGCCCGCGATTGAAATCGCCGCTGGAGGCTCGCTCGCGCTCGCCGCGAAACCTGCCTCCGCGGGTTCTTCTCAGGCCGCGCGGGCGGACTTCGTGGCGGGGTGCCCGCTTGCGGGCCTGCCATTGAGGCGCGGCTTCAACCGCAGGCTCCTCACTCGACTGATACCTTCCCCCCATCAGCCCCAACTCGGGCGGGGTGCCGGCCGCGCGTCGGGCCGCGTACACTATGCATCGACGTCGGTCGGTCGCGGGACGGTGCGAGGGAGGGATGTGATGGAGCGCGCGCGGCGGGACGACCCGCGGGTGAACCGCTACCTGGCGGCGGCGCGCCGGGCGGGGCTGAACCCGGACGGTGAGGAGGAGAGCCTGCCCTACGAGCGGCTCGTCTTCTTCAGCGACGCCGTCTTCGCCATCTCGATCACCCTGCTCGCCCTGGACCTCAAGGTGCCCGACATCCCCGGCAACCTCGCCGCGGCCGAACTGCCCGGCCGGCTGCTCGACCTCGCGCCCAGCTTCTTCAGTTACGTCCTCAGTTTCCTGGTGATCGGGCAATACTGGATGGCGCACCACGGGCTCTTCCGCTACATCCGGCGCTGGGACCGGCGCCTGCTGACGCTCAACCTCCTGCTCCTCCTGTCGATCACCTTCCTGCCTTTCCCGACCGCGGTGGTCGGCCGGTACGGGAATACCCGCCCCGCCGTCCTCCTCTACGCCGTCAGCGTCGCCACGACCGGCCTGCTGCTGACCCTGGTCTGGCTCTACGCGGCCTGGGGCGGCCGGCTGGTCGTACCCGGGCTCGACGCGGCATTCGTCCGCTTCCACGCCATCCGGCTGCTGGCCGCGCCGGCGATCTTCCTCCTCTCGATCGGCGTCGCCTTCGTCAACCTGTCGCTGGCCGAGTGGTGCTGGGTGCTCATCGTCGTCCCCACGATCGCGCTCAACCGGCTCCCGCTCGGCCGGGCCGCCGCGCCCGCGCCGACGATCCGCGCCAGCCGCCCCGCCGCCCGCGCCGCGGTGCGGCGGCGGTAGCCTGGACGGCGGATGTTGACGGGCAGGGCATAGCGGCTGGCCTGCTATAATCGCTCCGGTAGGTGGACGCTGGCCGAGAGAGGCCCCTATGGACAAGACAACGCTCTACTTGCCGGCGGAAGTCCGTCGTGCCTTCCGCGAACTGGCGCAACAAACGGGACGCCCCCAGGCCGAGATAATGCGCGAGGCCCTCGACGAGTACCTCGAGCATCACCGGGCTGACCAGCCCGCGCTGTGCTCGGTCGGCGTCGTGGTGGTGCCGGACGTGCATGGCGCCGATGCGGAGGACTGGCTCGAGCGGCACTGGCATCGTTCGCGATCACGCTCGACTCATCCGCGCTGCCCCCCATTTCCAATCGCCTCGATCGCGACCATGAGCAAGTCGTCACGGCATTGCGCGCCGATCGCGGGCCATACGTGATCCCGGCCGGGATCCTGGGCGAAGCGGCCTTCATGATCGAGCAGCGGCTGCCGCCGCAAGCCCTG
>DASSSV010000203.1:0-7958 GCA_035708265.1 Thermomicrobiales bacterium
AGTTAACGGTTGACACGGTTTCCCCCTCGAAATGAGGGGGGCGGCGGGCCCGTCACCCGCGATTTTCGGCGCCACGGCTGGCAAAACCGTGTGCCGCGGTGCCCCCGGAGGGAATCGAACCCCCGACGCCTTCCTTAGGACGGAAGCGCTCTATCCACTGAGCTACGGAGGCAACGGCCGGGCCAACACGGCGCCCGGCGATGCTCCTAATATGTTAGCAAAACCCGCGCGGCGGGACAATCCGGCAGCGTCGGATCGGGATTCCCGGCCCCGGCCGGGCCAGTCAGCCTCACTTCACCTCGATCTCCCCCGCCCAATACTCGGTCGCGTCGCCGTCGGGCCAGCGCACCGGGACGCGCTCGATGCCGCTGCCCGTGTGACGGTACATGCCGATGAGGAGGCGGTAGCGGCCGGGCGGGGCGTCGGGCTTGAGCGGCACCGGCCAGGGCAAGCTGACGCGCTCGCCGGGCAGCCAGGCCGAGGTGTAGTGCGAGGTCCAGCCGGCCGGCGAGTCGAGCTGGCCCCAGACCTTGCCGTCCGGCCCGATCAGTTGCGCGAAGATCGTGTAGTCCTCCGGCGCCGGGCGCCGCACCTGCCAGGTGAGCGTGACCGTCCAGACCTGACCCGGCGCGACCGTCGTCGTGTCCGCCGCGGCCGACACGAAGGCGATCGGCGGACCGTCGGCGGCCGGCGGCGGGGTGGTGTCGGCCACGTCCACCGCGATCGTCCGGCTGAGCGTGACGTCGCCGCTGAGGTCGAGCTGCACGGTGTAGTGGCCGGGCCGCGAGGGGTAGAGGCGCAGGCTGTTGGCGGCGGGGCGCTCCTGGGCCACGCTGACGCCGCTGGCGGCCGGGCAGAGCCGGACGGTGCAGAGGAGGTCGCCGGCCGGGATGATCGCCGGCAGGTTGAGCGGGAAGGTGTCGCGGCGGACCACGCGGCCGGCGTCGTCGCGCCAGGTCGCGCGCAGCGTCAGCGGGCGGGTGATGCTCAGGAGCGCCAGGCTCCCGCTCGGGTTGCGCACGACCAGCGCCGGCTCCCAGAAGGTCTGCGGCGTCGCCAGCGCCGGCGCGTTGAGCGTCACCAGCGGCTGGGCGGTCCGCGCGCGCGGCGGCGCCAGCTCGTAGATGACCGTGTCGCCGAAGTCGGCCGCCCTGTTGGCGACGCCGGTCCCCTCCAGCCGCGCCAGCACGCTCGGCCAGTCCTCGCGCTTATAGCCCTCGCGATGCAGGACGAGGTAGCGCACGCCGAGGTCCTGCAAGACCCCGACGTTCCCCGCGTTGACGTAGCTCACCCGATGGGCCACCGTGCCGTCCAGCCGCGTCAGGTCGCCGGTGAAGTAGCTGAGCGCGTCGCCGTAGGAGCGCGGCGCGAAGCCGGAGTAGCCCTGGACCAGCGGCTTCCAGTCGAGCGTCGACAAGTACATCGCGCGCGACAGGTCCGCGCCTTCGAGCGACACCGGGAACTCCATCACCGCGTCGCGGCCGGGCGCGGCCGGCTGCCGCGCGAGCCAGCGGTACGGCGCGGCCGTCTGCGCGCTGGTGTCCACCCGCTCCAGTGGCGTCGGCGCGGAGCACAACTCCAGCAACACCAGCGCCGCCAGCCCGACCGTCAGCGCCGCGCCGACCCGACGCAGGTGGCGCGCGTCCAGCCGGGGCATCAGCCGCTCCCAGCCCCACGCCGCGCCGAGGCCGGCGAGCCCGACGACGGCGAAGTCGGCCAGGACGCCGAAGCGCGCCGGCACGCGCATGGCCGCAAAGAAGGGGAAATGCTCGTAGAGGAAGCGGTAGGGGAGCGGGGTCGTGCCGCCCGCGGCCGGGTCCCAGGTCGGGCCGAGCGAGAGGACGAAGGCGCCGACGCCGATGGCCGCGAGCGCGACCGTCGCCGCCCGGCGTCGTCGCCAGCCCGCCAGCCAGAGGACCGCCCCGGCGAGCGCCAGGCTGCCGGGGAAGAGCGTATCCTCGCGGACGTTATCCCGGTTCAGCCGGCCCCAGATCAGGTTGTGCCCCTCGGTGCGGACATACGACCGCGGCGTGGCGTACCACGTCGGGCCCTCGGCGTCGGCGATGGTGCGCTCGAGGCCCTGCTGGTCGCGCACCTGGAGATAGGGCAGCGCCAGCGGCAGGACAATCGCCGCGGCGACCAGGCCGGCGACCGCCAGCCGGCCCAGGCAGCGCCGGGTGCGCATGCGCGGGCTGGCGACGACGGCGACGACGAGGACGACCCCGACGGCGAAGGCGAGCTGGAACCCGACGTAGAAGCTCGTGACGACCTGGACGCTCGCCAGGAGGCCGCAGGCGATGGCGGCACGCCAGGTCTGACGCTCCAGCAGGAGGACCAGCGCCAGGAGCGCCCAGGGCGTCCAGGCGTGGCCGAGCTGGTTGAGGTGCCAGAGGTGGACGTAGCGGTACGGCAGAAAGGCGTAGGCGAGCCCGGCCAGGAACCCGGCCCAGCGATTCCCGCTGAGGTGGCCGACCAGCGCGCACATCCCGCCCGCGGCCAGCACGAACGTCCCGAGCACCAGGAGGTTGTTGGCGAAGATCGCGTTGTGCGTCAGCAGGTAGAGCGGCGCGGCCAGCAGCGCTGCCGGCACGTTGGAGTCGCTGTACGCCAGCGTGTTGCGGTACGGGTAGAAGGCGTTGGCGTCGTAGAGGTGGAGCGGGTTGGTAACGAGCGCGTGCTGCACCCAGCGCGCGATCCAGACCTGCAGCAGCGAGTCCTCGCTCGGCGGGACCCAGCCGCCGAGGCGCGCGGCGTAGGGCCAGGTCATCGCCGCCGTGGCGACGACGTACGCCAGGGTCACGAAGGCGACCCAGCCCGTGCGGCTGCCCAGATAGCGCCTCAGTCGGTCGCGCGCCGGGCCTGCGATCGTCTGCGCCGTCGCGTTCACCGGTACGCCCTCACCTCCGATCCCCTCTCAGGATTGTCTGGCGAGGGGGCTACGGTACACGTGCAGGCGGAGGAAAGCACCGGGCCCGCCGGCTTCACGGTGGGACGGAAGGAACCATGAGGCGGGAAGAGGCTCGTGCGCTGTCCGCGGGCATGGTAGCAGATGCACGCCGGGGGCGCCGCGCCGAGGTGGCAGCGCGAATCGCCATCCGGGCTATACCAGGCCACGCGGGCAGCCCCGCGCGCCCGTATACCCGCGCCCCGGTTCGACCGTTATACCTGTGACGCGGCCGGCGACACGCCGGCGGCGGCGGGGGCTCGCGGGCAAGGGGAGGGGCGGCGGATGGGGTGGCGGTACTGGCGGCGCGGGGTCCTGGTGGTCCTGATCGGGGCGCTAGCGATAGGGGGCGCCGGCGCGGTCGTGCGCGGGGCCGCCGCGTCCGACCCGCTGGGCGACCAGATCCGGGTGCTCGTCGCGCAGTACGGCGCGCAGGGGGTGGACGGCGCGGGGGTCGTGGTCAGGGATAGCGCGAGCGGGTACAACACCGGCATCGCCGCCGATCAGGTCTTCCCCGCGGCCAGCCTCTACAAGATCTACATCCTCTGGCAGACGCAGCGCGCGATCCACGCCGGCCTGATCGCCGACGACACGCCGATCGAGCTGACCGCGCAGAACGACGACTCGGAGGATGACGGCTACTCGCTCGGCCCCTACGGCACGACCTTCACCGTCGCCGAGCTGCGCCGCCTGATGATCGTGGAGAGCAACAACACCGCCGCCTGGGCGCTGGCCTACACGATCGGCTGGGGCGCGGTGGACGAGACGCTGGCCGCCCACGGCTTCGCGCAGTCGCACATCGCCGGCGAGCAGGTGACCTCGCCCGCCGACGTGACCCGCTTCTTCCAGGGCGTGCTGGACCAGAACCTCGACGACACGCTCGACGCCGGCGACTACGGGCTGATGCTCGATCTCTTCGAGTCGCAGGAGATCAACGACCTCCTCTCGCCCGGCTTCCCGCCCGACGCCGTCTTCGCCCACAAGACCGGCAACCTCGACGCCGTCACCAACGACGCCGGCGTGCTCCTCCTGCCGGGCAACCGCCGCGTCTACGTCACCGTGTTGACCACCGGCGACCCCGGCGCGAGCGCCGCGCTGATGCAGGACATCGCTCGGCTCGTCTGGCAAGACCTGGTCGAGCAGGCGCCGCCCGCGTCACCATCACCCACGCCGCCCACGCCGACGCCGACCCCGCGGCCGACGCAAGTCTACTTCCCCCAGACCGGGCACACGGTCTCCGGCACGTTCCTCGCCTACTGGGAGGACCACGGGGGACTCGCCCAGTTCGGCTACCCGCTGACCGACGCGCGCCAGGAGCGCCTGGAGGACGGGCGGACCTACACGGTCCAGTGGTTCGAGCGCGCCCGCTTCGAGTTGCACCCCGAGAACCCGCCGCCCTACGACGTCGAGTTGGGGCAGTTCGGCCGCCGCATCCTGCAAGAACGCACCGGAGAAGATGTCTCGCCCCCGGCGAAGCCCCTCGCCGGTCAGGCATACTTCCCCGAGACCGGCCACAACCTCGGCGGCGCCTTCCTGGCCTACTGGCAGGCGAACGGCGGGCTCGCGCAGTTCGGCTACCCGATCTCCGAGGTCTTTCAGCAGCAACTGGAAGATGGGAAGATCTATACCGTGCAGTACTTCGAGCGCGCCCGTTTCGAGGAGCACCCCGAGAACCAGCCGCCGTACACGATCCTGCTCGGCCAGTTCGGCCGGCACATCCTAGCCGAAGGGCACGCGGCCGGGCTGGGACGTACCGAACCCGCGCCGGCGGGTTTCGTGGCCGCGGGCCATTGAGGCGCGGATTCAACCGCCGGCCCGCCGGCCGCAGCGGGCCATTGACGCCGGTCGCCGCAAGGAGTGACGATGCGCGCCCCTCGCCGCCTCTGGACGCTCGCCCTCGCGCTCGCCCTGGTCCCGGCGCTGACCGTCCTCGCGCCGCCGCGCCCGGCCGGCGCCACCCCCAGCGCCGCGCTCGGCACGCCCTCGATCAGGCCGATCAACAACGCGCCGCCGCGCCTGGCCGCCGCCACGCGCAGTACCTACTTCGCCGCCACCGGGCACAACGTCGCCGATCCCTTCCTGCGCTACTACCAGGACCACGGCGGGCTCGCGATCTTCGGCCTGCCGCTGACCGAGCCGTTCCAGGCCGGCGACCTGACCGTGCAGTACTTCGAGCGCGCGCGCTTCGAGTACCACCCCAAGAACCCGCCCGGCAGCCAGGTCGAACTGGGCCAGCTCGGGCGTGAGCTGACCGCCAAACGGGCGAACGAGGCGCCTTTCAAGCCCCTCCCGGGCGGCACGACCGGCTTCTACCCGCAGACCGGTCACACGCTGCAGCACGGCTTCGCCGCCTACTGGCAGCGCCACGGCGGCCTCGCCATCTTCGGCTACCCGATCTCGGAGGAGTTCGCCGAGGTCAACCCGGCCGACGGGAAGACCTACACCGTGCAGTATTTCGAGCGCGCGCGCTTCGAGTACCACCCCGAGTTCAAGGGCACCGACTACGAGGTCGAACTCGGCCTCCTCGGCGGGCCCGACTTCGCGCTCCACGGCCTGCCGGCCGGGCTCTTCGCGAGGGCCCAGCCCGCGCCGCCGCCCCAGCCCCGCGCGCTCTCGCTCCCCGTGCTGATGTACCACGACGTCGGGCTGGCCCAGGGCCGCTATTCCGTGCCGATGGCCTCCTTCACCGCCCAGCTCGACTGGCTGCAAGCCAACGGCTACCAGACGGTGACGCTGGACGACGTCTACGACTACATGTTCGCCGGCGGCGACCTCCCGCCGAAGCCGGTGATGCTGACCTTCGACGACGGCCGGGCCAGCCAGTGGAACGCCGTGCGCGAGCTGAACGCGCGCCACATGACCGGCGTCTTCTTCATCATCGCCGGCTACGGCGGGCTCACCGACGATCAACTGCGCCAGATGATCGCCTGGGGCCACGAGATCGAGTCGCACAGCATGACCCACCCCTTCCTCACGCGCGTCTCGGACAGCCAGCTCGCCTACGAGGTCACCGTCTCCAAACAGCAACTCGAAGCCCGCCTCGGCGTCCCGATCGACTACTTCGCCTACCCCGACGGCGACTACGACGGGCGCGTCGAGGCTGCCGTCGCCGCTGCCGGCTACCGCGGCGGGATCGCCGCCTGGGGCGGCCGCCACTGGGGCCCCGACAAGCGCTGGAACGAGCCGCGCATCGAGATCAGCGGCTTCGACACGCTGAGCGACTTCATCTTTTATGCCACGTCGTTCGACGCGAGCAGCGTCCCCGGGCGGTGAAGGAGGAAGTACGAAGTAACGAGGGCCTGAGCCAATACGTACTTCGTACTTCCTCAATGCGTGCGCAGCGAGCGCCGGATTGCCGTGGCGTGCGCGGCGCGCTCGAGGTCGTCGGGGAGGGGGGCGAGATCGGCGGGGGTGAAGGGGTGGCGACGGGCGAGAGCCTCGGCGATCAGGCGGTCGGCGAACCAGGGGTTCTTCGGCAGGAGGGAGCCGTGCAGGTAGCAGCCGTAGGCGCGGCGGTAGACCGCGCCGCCGCTACCGTCGCGGCCGTTGTTGCCCGCGCCGACGACGACCCGCCCGAGCGAGGCGCAGCCGGGCCCGAGGAAGGTCAGCGCGCTGTGGTTCTCGAAGCCGACCAGCTCGCCCCAGGGCGTCGCGACGACGCTGTTGCCGATGAAGCGATCCGGCCCGGCCTGGCTGGTGACGTCGAAGACGCCGATGCCGGGCAGCTCGGGGCCGTCGTGCGGGCGGTAGTAGCGGCCGAAGAGTTGATAGCCGCCGCAGATCGTCAGCGCCGCCGCGCCCGCCTCGATCGCCTCGCGGACGATCGCGCCCTTGTCGCCGGCCAGGTCGGCCGCGACGGCGATCTGCTCCTTGTCCTGCCCGCCGCCGAAGAAGAAGAGGTCGTGGCGGCCCGGTTCGACGGCGTCGCCGATGCCGATATCATCCACCTCGACGCCGATGCCGCGCCACTCGCAGCGCCGCATGAGCGCCATGATGTTGCCGCGGTCGCCGTAGATGTTCATCTCGCCGCCGTAGAGGTAGCCGATCCGCAGGGTGAGTGTCGCGTCAGACATGGGCTCCTCAGTCGTCCGTCGTCGGTCGTCAGTTGTCAGTTGCCTGCGAGCGGGTCGCGCCAGGGGAGGCCCGGGAGGACGACCCCGAAGTGCTCGCGCAGGAGGGCGCGGAAGTGGTCGTCGCCCGCGACCGGGTACTCGTCGCGCCGGCCATCCTCGGCGACGATCAGGCGGTGCTCGCTGAGCGTCACGCGCCCGGTCGGCGTGAGGCGCGAGCAGGTGCGTTTATGCGTGAACGTCGTGTCCGGCGAGGTCTGGTGGTGGCGGCACATCGCGGCGTAGTCGGCCAGCGCGCGCGGCCGCAGTGTGAAGCGGTACTCGTCGGCCCAGGGCGCGGCCGGGTCGCGGTCGCGGCGCCGGAGGATCAGCCGGTCGCCGTCGGCGGCGAGGCGGAAGACGCTCTCGCCGTCGGGCTGCTCGCCGCGCTCGTCCAGCCGCAGCGGCTCGACGAAGAGCGCGCCGAAGCCGACGTCGGCCAGCCAGGGCTCGTCGAGGTCAATACGGAGCGCCAGGTGGTCGAACTCCGGCCCGAAGCCGCCGCCCGCGCGCGCCACCCCGGCCGAGAGGAGCGTCACGGCGAAGCCGAGGTCGCGGAGGAGCGCCGCGAAGAGGCCATTCAACTCGTAGCAGAAGCCGCCACGGCGGTCCACGACGATCTTGCGATAGAGCGCGTCCACGTCGAGCACGATCGGCCGCCCGAGGTGGATGTCGAGGTTCTCGAACGGCACCGCCAGCAGGTGCGCCCGGTGCAGCGCGCGCAGCGTCGTGAGCGCCGGCGCGAGTGGGCCGTCGTAGCCGAGGCGCGCCAGGTAGGCGGCGCGGTCGAACGCGGCCGGCGCCGCGGGGCTACCCGAGGACGTCATCGGCGGCGAAGACGAGGTGCGGGAGGACGGTCGAGGGCAGCGACTCGCCGCGCCCGGCCAGGGCGACGAGGGTGTAGC
>DASSSV010000204.1:0-15006 GCA_035708265.1 Thermomicrobiales bacterium
CGACGACCACGCGCTGCCCGACGCGCCCGGCCGGCGCCAGCGTCCCGGCCGCGACGATCCGGCCGACGATCTCGTGCCCGAGGATCAGCGGCGTCGCGGCCGGGCGCTCGCCGGTGTAGAGGTGGAGGTCGCTCCCGCAGAGCCCGACCGCCTCGACGGCGACGAGGGCCTCGCCGGGGCCGGGCGCGGGCACCGACACGCGCTCGATCGCGATCTCGCGCGGCCCCCGCAGGACCGCCGCCCGCATTGTGGCCGGCAATCCTGCGCCCGGCTCTCGCCCGATCTCGCTCTCCCCACTCGCCACCACGCCACGCGCCGGCGCCGCTTCGCCCCGCCCGCGAGCCCTTTCTAGCACGCGATCCGCGGGCGTGCCATCTTGATAGGGCTGGGAGGCCGGCGCCTGAAGGCGCGCCTGGAGACCTGCGGCTACGAAGCCCGGCCTGCGCCGGGCCGAGTCCCAGGCCGCGCAGGCGGCCTTCTTGCGCCGGCAGGCGCCCCTAGCCGCCCCGACCCACACGCACATCCGCCCGCCGCGCGTGGTGTACACTCCTCGTGGCGCGGCGGGGCCGCCGCCGCGCGCGACGATACCGCCTGGCGCGGTCTGAGAGGGAGAGGGGGAATATGCGCATCGCAACGTTGGTCACCGGTGGGGCGGCCCAGGCGGGCGTCGTCGCGGCCGACGACACGCTCGTCCCGGTCGCCGGCCTGGCGTCCGGCGCGCCGTCGGACGTCCTCGGCGTGATCGAGGGCGGGCCGGAGCTGTGGGGCCGGCTCGGCGCCGCGGCCGCGACCGCGAAGGGCGGGACGCCGCTCTCGGAGGCGCACCTGCTCGCGCCAATCCCGCGGCCGCGCCGCAACGTCTTCTGCGTCGGCTGGAACTACTCGGAGCACTTCGCCGAGGGTCGCGGGATGCGCGGCGGCCAGGACGAGCAGGCCGAGCTGCCGGAGTACCCCTCCCTCTTCAGCAAGCAGCCCAACGGCGTCGTCGGGCCCGAGGCCGCTGTGCGGCACCCCGCGCCGGTCTCGGACCAGCTCGACTGGGAGGTGGAACTGGCGGTCGTCGTCGGCCTGGGCGGCGCCGACATCCCGGCCGACCGCGCGCTCCAGCACGTCTTCGGCTACACCATCGGCAACGACGTCTCGGTGCGCGACGTCCAGCGCCGCCACGGCGGCCAGTGGTTCAAGGGCAAGAACTTCGACACTCACCTGCCGCTCGGCCCGTGGATCGTGACGACCGACGAGATCCCCGACCCGCAGGCGCTCCACCTCCAGGCGCGGATCAACGGCGTGGTCAAGCAGGACGCGCCGACGCGCTACATGGTCTTCACCGTCGCGCGGATCATCGAGGAACTCTCGCGCGGCATGGCGCTCGAACCGGGCGACGTCATCCTCACCGGCACGCCCGAGGGCGTCGGCTTCGCGCGCAAGCCGCCCGAATTCCTCAAGCCCGGCGACGTGATGGAGCTGGAGATCGACGAGATCGGCGTGCTGCGCAATCCGGTCGTGGGGCGTGGGGCGTAGGCCGTGGGCCGTCAAATTCGGAGCGGGATTGGGTGCCGGTTCGCCTTCGTGGGAGCCGGCCCCTGTGCCGGCCTTGTGTCTGTGCCACCTGACTTCCAGGCCGGCATGATCCCGACCTCTCGGCATTCGGCCGTTTTGGGCGCCGGGCCGCGCGCCCGGTGCGAACCGGATGCCGGTCGGCCGCGGCACCGGGCCGGCACGGAGGCCGGCCCCTACGAGATCACAGCGTTCACCCGATGCCACATCGGTCGTCACGGCCTACGCCCAACGGCCCACGGCCCACGCCGTCACTGTCCCCCGCCCGCGGTGATGTCGCGCGCGCGGAAGAGGAGCAGCATGGCGACGACGAAGGCGGCGACGTAGAGGAACAGCACCAGGGTCGACTGGGTCGGCGAGGGCAGGCCGGCGGGGACCAGCGTGGTCGCCTCCTGGCCGTTCGCCGCCATCAGGCCGCGGACGTTGACGCCGATCAGCGCTTGCAGCAGGTGGGCGACCCAGCCGCTCGTGAAGATGCCGAGGATGTTGCCGACCAGCCCCTCGACGAAGTAGTAGACCAGCCCGATCGCCATGCCGGCCGCGGTCGAGCGCGTCAGCACCGTGGCGAACGCCGCCAGCAGCAGGTAGACGAGCGTGCCGAGGTAGGTGCGGGCGGCGGTCGCCAGGAGGCCGCCGACGCCGGCGTCGCCGAGCGCGCCAGAGAAGCCGTGCCCTTCCAGCGCGGTGATGACCGCCGCGGTCGCCAGCCCCGCGACCGCCCCGACGACGACGAAGACCACCGCCCAGCCGGCCAGCGCCAGCGTCTTGCCGAGGATGTACTCGGCCCGGCCGGCGCCCCGGCCGATCAGCAGCCGCACCGTCCCCCAGCCGAACTCGCCGCCGAACGAGACGGCGGCCAGCACGATCGTGAGAATCGCCGCGATCGTCTGGACGTTCCCGAAGACGCCCGGCAGCGCCGCGGGGAGGGCCATGCTGTCAAGCAGCCCCTGGCGCACCTGTGGCGTCATCCCGCTCCCCTCGGTCGTCGGCAGGAAGCGGATGAAGAGGTAGCCGAGCGCCTCGGTGGTGACGAGGAACATGATTACGACGGCGAGCAGGACGTAGAGCATCGGCCGCTTGCGCAGTTTGAACCACTCCAGGCCGACGAGGTGCGGCAGGTTCGCCCAGGTCATGACTGCGCCCCTTCCGCCGCCGGCCCGGCCGCGGGCGGGCCGGCGCGCTCTTCGGTCAGCGCGAGGAAGAAGCGCTCCAGGCTCTCCTCGCGTCGGGTCAACTCCCCGAGGTAGATCCCCGCGCCGGCCAGCGCCTCGCTGAGCGCGAACGCCCGGTCGGCCGGCGTCTGCACGGCCAGGTGGTCGCCGTCGCGCGTGACGTGCTCGACCCACGGCAGCGCCGACAGCACGGCGATAGCACGGTCGGAGTCGCTCGGCAGCAGGCGGAAGCCGCCCCGGCCGCCGTCGCGCGCCAGCTCGGCGACGCTGCCCTGCGCGATGGCGACGCCGCGCTGGACGATCGCGACCCGGTCGCAGACCTGCTCGACCTCGTGGAGCAGGTGGCTGGAGAGGAAGACCGTCTTGCCCTGCGCGGCGAGGTCGCGGATCAGGGCGCGCACCTGCACCAGCCCGGCCGGGTCGAGGCCGTTGGTCGGCTCGTCGAGGACGACCAGCGCGGGGTCGGCCAGGAGTGCCGCCGCGATCCCGAGCCGCTGCTTCATGCCGAGCGAGTAGGTGCGGTAGGACTTTCCCGCCGCCGCCGTCAGGTCCACGCGCGCCAGCGCCGCCTCGATGCCGCTCGGCGGCAGGCCCGGCGTCAGTTTGGCGACGGCGCGCAGGTTGTCGCGCCCGGAGAGGTAGGGGTAGAAGGTCGGCGACTCCACCAGCGAGCCGACGCGCCGCAGCGCCGCGTCGGACTGGGGCGCGCCGAAGAGTTCGACACTGCCGGCGGTCGGCCGGACCAGCCCGAGGATCATCGCGATCGTCGTCGTCTTGCCCGCGCCGTTGGGGCCGAGGAAGCCGAAGACCTCGCCCGGCCGCGCCGTCAGGTCCAGGTTGTCCACCACCGTGGCCGCGCCGTAGCGCTTGGTCAGCCCGATCGTGCGCAGCACCGGCGTCCGGCTGCCGCGTCCGCCCGTCCCGTCTCGTGGCATCTGCTTCTCCTCCTCCCCGCGCCTCCCCGGCGACCGATGCCGAGGCTTCGGCCGCCGTCCGGCACGCCTCCACCATAGGTACGCCGCCGCGCCAACGCACGTTACGCGCCCGCGCTCCCTCGCCTCCCTCGATCCGTCCTCCGTCTTCCGCCTCGAACGTCTATCGTCTATCGTCTATCGTCTCCCCCGCGGCACGCCCCCTGCTGCGCTCGCGAGGGAGCGACGCCGGTCGAACGGCGGAGCCCGGATCTGTACGATTGGTGGAGGCGTCGCCGGTGTCGGTGCTCTACGCTGGGGGCGGAAAGACGGAGCACCGAACAACGACGTTCGTGTGGAGGTACCGAGGATGAACGCCGTCGAACCATCCCAGGCCGCCGGGGCGGCGCGGAACATCGTCATCGCGGGGGCGGGCTACGCCGGGCTGCACGCCGCGCTGCGGCTGGCGCCGCGCGTGGCCGACCGGCCCGACGCGGCGCTGACGCTGATCGACCGTCTCGACTACCACCAGGTATTGACCGAGTTGCCGCGCGTCGCGGCGGGGGTGCGCCCGGCCGAAGACGTGCGCGTGCCGCTCGCGGAGGTGCTGGACCGCAACGTCCGCTTCGTCCAGACCTCCATCACGGGGTTCGACTTCGCCGCGCGCGAGGTGCGCACCGCGGCCGGCCCGGTGCCCTACTGGCGCCTCCTGCTCGCGCTCGGCAGCAAGCCGAACGACTTCGGCATCCCCGGCCTGGCCGAGCGCGCCCTGACCCTCTACTCGGTCGAGGACGCCAAGCGCGTGCTCGCCGCGGTCGACGCCAGCGTGCTCGCGGCCGCGGCGACGACCGACCCGGAGGAGCGCCGCCGCCGCCTCACGGTCATCATCGGCGGGGCCGGGGCGACGGGGGTGGAGCTGGCCGGCGAGCTGGCCGAGCGGCTGCCCGCGGCCGCCCGCCGCCACGACCTGCCGCCCAAAGACTGCAAGATCGTCCTGATCGACGCCGGGCCCTCGATCCTGGCCGGCTCATCGCCCGGCCTGATCGACCGCGCGCGGCGCACGCTGCGCGACCTGGGCGTCGAGATCCACACCAACTCGCTGATCGCGCAGGTGACCGAGCGCGGCTTCGTGCTGAAGGGCGGTGAGGTCTTCGAGGGCGGCGTGATCGTCTGGGCCGGCGGCGTCAAGGCGCCCGACGTGATCGCCGGCTCCGGTCTGCCGGTCGGGCACAACGGCCGGGTCAAGGTCGACCGCTTCCTCCGCGCGCTCGACCACCCCGACGTCTACGTCGCCGGCGACATCGCCTCGGTGGTCAACCCCGACACCGGGCGGGCGCTGCCGCCGATGGCGCAGATCGCCATCGCCGAGGGCGACACCGCGGCGACCAACCTGCTGGCCGAACTCGACGGCGACGAACTGGAGCCGTTCGCGTTCCGCGACAAGGGCTTCGTCGTCTCGGTCGGCGGGCGCAGCGGCGTCGCCGACGTCGCCGGCCGCACCTTCGGTGGCCGCGCGGCGCACATCCTCAAGGACGCGATCGAGTGGGAGTACCGCCAGTCGGTCAAGCACCTGCGCGGCTGGTCGGCGCTGGCGTGACGGGGAGGCGTTAGGCGTTAGGCGTCAGGGGGCCATGCAGGGCCAGCGGCCGACCGGATGAGCGAGCGCCCGGCCCCGCATCTCCTATCGTCTATCGTCTTCCTCCTAACGCCTAACGCCTACAGATCGACGAAGTAGACCCGGCAGGCCCGGTCGATGAGATCCGTGGTGAGCTGGGGCGGCGTGCTGTGGTAGCGGGCGATGCCGGCGAGCGTGCGCAGCAGGTCGCGCGGGTGGCAGGCGCGCAGCTCGCGCTTCGGCTTGATGTAGTACTCGCGCAGGAGGTAGATCAGCGCCTCCTGGTCGAACGGCACGCCGAGCGCGCGGCACTGGCGGCGGAAGATCTCGCGGTACGCCTCCGGCGACGGGTTGCCGACGTGGACCTTGTTCTGGATGCGGCGCATGAACGCCTCGTCCACCAGGTCGCGCGGCTCCAGGTTGGTGGAGAAGACGATCAACTCGTCGAAGGGCACCTCGATCTTCTTGCCGGTGTGCAGCGTCATGTAGTCGATGCGCTTCTCCAGCGGCACGATCCAGCGGTTGAGTAGTTCGCGCGGGTGGACCTGCTGGCGGCCGAAGTCGTCGATCAGGAACATGCCGCCGTTGGCCTTCATCTGGAGCGGCGCCTCGTAGTAGCGGTTGGTCGGGTTGTAGTTGAGGTCCAGCCCTTCCAGCGTCAACTCGCCGCCGACGACGATCGAGGGGCGGTGGCAGCGCACCCAGCGGCGGTCGTAGTCGAGCCGCCCGGTCGGGGTCGCCTCCACCGGCGTGTGGTTGTGCAGGTCGAGCACCTTGATGATCTGCCCGTCCACGACGATGGCGTGGGGCACGAAGATGTGCCCGCCGAGTAGCGGGGTGACGTGCTCGGCCATGACCGTCTTGCCGTTGCCGGGGTGGCCGAAGAGGAAGAGCGAGCGGCCGGTGTTGACCGCCTGCCCGATCACGTCGAGCGTGCTTTCCTCCAGCACCAGGTCGGCCATCGCCGCGCGCACGTCGGCCGGGCCGACGTGGACGTCGCCGATCGATTGCGCCTTGATGACGGCGATGTAGTGGTCGAGCGTGACCGGCGCGGGGCCGAGATAGGTGGTGCGGTCGAGGACTTCGTGGACGCGCGTGACGCCCTTGGGCGAGATGCCGTGCTGGTAACCGAGTTCGCCGAAGCCGCTGCTCCCGCTGACCTCGATCAATTCCTCCCGCTTCAGTAGCGTCAGCGCGCGGTCGATGATGTTGTAGTAGGGCAGGCAAAGGATCTCGGTGATCCGCTGCGCGGTGATCCCGTTGGTGAAATAGATCGCCTTGAGGACCATGTCCGCGATGAAGGTGACGTCGAGCCCGGTCTCTTCGAGGGACGAGGGCTCCCTGACCAGGTGATTCGCCGTCCCCGTCGCGTTGAGTGTCGCCGTCATCGCTCTACCGCCTATTTTCCAGTTATTGCACGCAAACTGCGCCGGTACCCAGCCGGTTTCTAGCGTAGCACCCGCGCCGCGCGCGTCTCAATAGTCCTTTCGTCCTGCCTCGGCGCGGTACTGGCGAGTGGCGAGTGACGAGTGATGAGTGATGAGGGGCGAGCGGTGAGGGGCGGGGAAAGTAGCGGCCGGGCGGGGGGAGTCCCCCGCCCGGCCGTCGCGGTGTGGTGCTCGGCGGCGCGCGGCGCTACTTGTGGATGACGATGGAGCCGCCGCCGAGGGGTGTGGTCGGGGCCACGTCGTCGGCCGCGCCCGGCTGGGTGTCGTAGACGACCCGGCCGCTCGCCTTCTCCCAGATCTTGATCCTGAACCGGTCGCCGCTCTGGCCCCCGTCGCGGACCGTGATCTCGAAGCCGTAGTCGCCGCGGCCGTCGAGCGTGCCGCTGCCGCGGAACTGCGCCGTGTCCCCGTTCACGACCAGCCACTCGTAGCCGGTGCTGTGGAAGTTGCCCCCGCCCGCCTTGAGCTGGAACTCGGTCTCGCCGTCCGGCGCGGCGGCGTTCGGCTTGGGCTTCGCGACGAACCCGAAGTTGGCCTTGCCGCTGGCGTCCGCGCAGGCGGCGTTCAGCGTGCAGGCGCCGCGCGGCGAGTCGATCCAGCCGCCGCCGGTCACGTGTCCGCCCCGCGGGTCGTAGACGACGACGTAGGCGTCCTGGCCATCGATCGCCGTCGCCGTGCCGGTCCCGCCGTCGTCGTCGGTGACGGTGAGTTTGACCGCGTAGACGCCCGGCGTCGCGAAGGTCTGCGTGCGGGAGACCGCGCCGCCCGCGCCGATCATGCCCGGCGCCGTCGTCCCATCGAAGGACCACTGGGCGGTGTGCGTGTCGGCCTCGCCGGGGTCCGTGAACGTGCCGGTGAAGGTGACGGGCTGTCCGACCGGGACGAGCGTCCCCGGCGCCGGCCCGGTGAGTGTCACCTGAGGCGCGACGTTGCGCACGGTCACGGTCAGCGTGCCGTTGCCGGTGGCGCCGGCGCCGTCGGTGACGGCGACCGTGACGGTGTACGTGCCGGCATCGATGTAGCGGTGGTCGAGGTCGAAGCCCTTGCCGTTCAGCGCGAGCGGCTGCGGGCCCTTGCCGTCGCCGTAGTCCACCGTCGCCGTCCAGGTGTCGGCGTCGGGGTCGGCGAAGGTGCCGGCCGCGTGGAAGGCCGCGCCCTCGTCCACCGTCGCGTCGGGGCCGGCGGCGACGGTCGGGGGGCTGTTGGCCGGCGCGCGCACGACGACGGTGGTGGTGTACTCGGTCGCGCCGCCGTCCTTGTCGAGGACGAGGGCGCGCACCGTCTTGTCGCCCGGCGTCGCGTAGGTGCAGGTCGTCGCGGCGGCGGCGCCGGCCGTGGCGTAGGTCGCGCCGTCGAGCGGGCCGCCGTCGCAGGCGAAGGCGTAGCGCAGCCCGGCCGCGGTGTCGGCGCTCGACGGGTCGGTCGGGTTGGTGAAGGTCACGGCCGCCGGGGCGCCGGGGTCCACCGGGCCGTCGTTCGCCAGCGTCGCCGTCGGGGCGACGTTGCGCACCGTCACCGTCAGCGTGTCGACACCGACGCCGCCCTTGCCGTCGTCGACGGCCACGGTGATGGTGTAGACGCCGTTGTCGGCGTAGGCGTGGCTCAGGGCGAAGGCCGTGCCGTTCAAGGCGAGCGGCTGCGGGCCCTGCCCGTCGCCGTAGTCGACCGTCGCCGTCCAGGTGTCGCCGTCGGCGTCGGTGAACGAGCCGCTGGCGGCGAAGGTTGCGCCTTCGTCCACCGTGGCGTCGGCCCCAGCGTCCACGACCGGCGCCCCGTTCGGCGCGGCCTGCCAGGTGACGGTGGCGTGGTTGGATGACTGCGTCTTGCCCTCGCCGTCGACGAAGGTCGCCTCGACCGTGTCGGTCCCGGTCGCCGTGCCGGTGTAGGTGAAGGTCGCGGTACCGTCGGTGCCGGTCGTCGCCGTGCCGGTCTGGCCGGCGTGCGGGCCGCTGAGCACCTTGAAGGTGACGGTGCGGCCCGGGGTCGGCGTGCCGCCCTCCGCGACGGTCGCGGTCAGCGTGTGGCTCGCGCCGACGGCGGCTGTCGCCTCGGCCGGGGCGAGCGTGATGGCGCTGATCGGCGCCAGCAGCCGGCCGCGGGCGAGGACGTAGGGGGTGCCGACGGTGCCGTCGGGTGCGGTGTAGTAGGCGCCGCTCCCCTTGGCGATCGCGAGGACCTGGAAGTCGCTCGGCCAGATATCGAACGCCTCGTGGACCGAGCAGGACCAGTTCGACAGCATCTCGTCGGTGATGCCGACGAGCGCGGGGTGTTGGGCGACGATGTGCGCGTTGTTGTAGCAGTTGGCGCTGCGCACGGTGAAGCCGTTCGGCACGAGGGCGTCGAGCACCGGGACGTGCGTGAAGGCGGGCGCGTGGTCGTAGTACTGGCTCAGCGTGGCGAAGAGGCCCGTCTTGCCCGGCTCGTCCGCCGCGAAGGCGATCGCCTGCCTGGTGATGACGTCGCGCCCGCGGTCGGCGTGATACCGGGTGTCGGTGCCGAAGATGATGACGTTGCCGGTCACCGCCGGCCCCCAGGCCGCCATGCTGTCGACGGCGGGCTGGAGCGCCGCGGCATTGGAGAGCATCGGGTCGCCGAGGACGAGCGCCTTGTAGCGCGCGAAGTCGGCGGTCGTCTTGGCCTGCCAGCCGTTCGGGCCGATCACCTCCGGCACCAGGCCCAGTTCCTTCGCCTTCTGCGCCTCCAGGCTGGAGCCCGGGTTGTTGACGGTGGTGCTCAGGATCAGGACGTCGGCGTTCGGGACGGCCCAGGTGATGATGGCGGTGTTCGACGCGACGGTGTAGCCGCGCTCGCGCGCCTGGGCCGTGTCGATGCCGGAGAAGGGGGCGCCGTAGCCGAACGTGGCGACGCCGTTTGCGCCGGTCTGCCCCGACACGGTGGAGGCGTGGTCGCCGGTGATGGCGAGGTCGAGGTTGACGTCGGGGATCGGCGCGCCGGCCGCGTCGGTCACGGTCGCGGTGAACTGCACCCGCACGCCCGGCACGCCCTGCTGGGCGCCCGGCGTTAGCGCGATCGTGGCGACCTTCGGCGTGGCGACGTACTCGGTCGCGCCGCCGTCCTTGTCGATGACCTTGCCCTTGACGGTGTAGACCGGCGCGCCGGCCGCCGTGCAGGTGGCGCTGGCGCTCGTCGAGGGCGCGGCGTAGCCGGCGCCGCAGTCGAAAGCGTAGGTGAAGCCGGCGGCCTGGTCGGCGCTGGCCAGGTCGCGCGCGTTGCGCATGGTCACCGTGACCGTGCCGCCGTCGGTCGTCAGCTTCGGCGCGTCGAACGTCGCGGTCGGCGCGACATTGGCGACCGTGATGGTGCGCTCGACGCGCCCGATCTGCCCCTGGTCGTCGACCACCTGGAGGACGACGGTGTAGGTCCCGTTGTCGGCGTAGGCGTGGCTGACGCCCGCGCCGCCGCCGACGCTCTGCGGCGCCGAGTTGTCGCCCCAGGTCCAGATCTGCCGGATGATCTTGCCGCCGTCGGGGTCGCTCGCCGTGGCGGTGAAGGGGATGGACTGGCCCTCGTTGAGCCGCGCCGGATCGACGTTGATACTGGCGGTCGGCGGGGCTAGGACGCGCTGCGCGAGCGTGGCGGTGCTCGTCTGCCCCTCCGCGTCGGTGACGGTCAGCGTGACCTGGTAGGTGCCGGTCGCCGCGTAGGTGTGGGCCGGGCTCGCCTCGGCGCTGGTGGCGCCGTCGCCGAAGTCCCAGATTTGCGAAACGATGTCGCCGTTCGGGTCGGTCGAGCGGTTCTGGAAGGTGACGGCAGCGGCGCCCTCCTGGCCGGTGATGACGGCGAACTGCTGGGTCGCGATGTTCGCGCCGCCGTAGCTGGTCAGCGGCTTGTAGCGGACGTAGCGGGCCTGGACCGGCCGCGCCAGCAGGAAGTCCTGCATGCTCGCGTCGTTGGCCGCCGTGGCGGTGAGCACGGTGGTGTAGGGCCCGTCCGGGCTGTCGGTGGCGACCTCGACGGCGAAGTCGCGCACCCGGAAGGTGCCGCCCTTGATGCCGGGCATCACCTGCACGCGGTCGATCAGCGACGCCTTGCCGCCGGCCAGTTCGATCGTCAGCCACTGGTTGGCCGTGCCGATGGTCAGCCAGCCGTTGTCGGTGGTCGGGTAGTCGAGGGCGTTCGTGGCCGCGTAGCCGCTGGCCTGGCTGGAGACGGCGACGACCTTCGCGCCGCCCTCCAGGAGCGCGACGTTGCGCCCGCCGCCCTGCGGCTGCGGGGTGAAGGTGGCCACCGGCGCGGTGCTGGCCGGCGTCGTCGGGACGAGGATGCCCCAGCGCTTCCTGGCCGCGCCGTGCCCGTCGCTCACCGTCAGGTCGAGCGCGTGCAGGCCGGCGTCGGCCGGGGTGAAGGCGCGGGTGTAGGTCGCGCCGCCGCCGACCACCGCGCCGTCGTAGCGCCACTCGTAGGTCAGCGGGTCGTTCTCGGCGTCGGTGACGGTCGCCGAGAAGGCGATCGTCGCGCCGGCGAGCGGGACCGAGACGATCGGCCCGGGCGGCTCGGGCGCGGTGATGCGCGGGCGCTGGTTGGCCGCCGCGACCGCGATCGGCGCGTAGGCCACGTGCGAGCGCCCGGCCGCGTTGGCCACCTTGACGCCGACGAGGCCCGCGCGGGGCGCGTCGAACGTGAACGTCGGGGTCGGCCCGGTCGCGTCGTCGAACGCGCCGCTGCCGGTGAGGTCCCAGGCGTAGGTCAGCGGGCCGGTGGCGGGCGGCGTGGTCGACGCGGAGGCGTCGAAGGCGATCGGCGCGCCGACGGTGCCGCTGTAGGGGCCGCCAGCGTTGGCGGTCGGGAGGCCGTTGCCGGTCCTGGCTTGGAGGTCGGCGATCACCGGCTCCATGCTCGTCGCCAGTTGCTGCAGCGCCCCGGCCGTCGCGGTGTTGTCGGCCTGGAGCACCTGGGCGCGGGCGGCGAAGGTGCCGTAGGCGCCGTAACTGTCGAAGGTGTAGAGCATGTCGGGGTTCTGCGCGGCGGTGCGGGCCAGGTAGGCGCGCAGGGCGGCGATGTCGGTGTCGGTCAGCCCGGCCGCGCGCAGGGCGGCGATCTCCGCCGGCGTGAAGCCGTTGGCCTCCAGTTCGCCGCGCAGCGCGGCCAGGTCTTTCGCCAGCCCGGCGTAGTCGCGCCCGTCGGCGCCGATGGCCGCCGAGGTCTCGGCGAGCAGGGCGTTCGTCGTCGTGTAGCCCTGGGCCGCCTGGCGGGCGTACTGGCGGATCTGCTCGGCTTGGAGGAGCGCCGCGCGCCCGTCGCCGGCCGCCTGCGCGCCCTGGTACTTCTCGATCGCGTGCAGCAGCGCGTCGAGCGTGGCCGACTCCGCGGCGAGTTGCGTGCCGAGGTGCGCGAAGGCCGCCTCGACCGGGTCGTCGGTGTTCGGCAGGAAGGTCGGCGTCGGCCCGAGCGCGACGAGGGTCGCGAAGTCGGGGTCGGGCGGGTCGTCGGCGATCGCCTGGTAGTGCGCCGCCTCGGCGAGTTGCTGCCGGACGACGTTGAACTGGAGACGCATGATGTCGCCCCAGCCGGCCGTCGGGCAGTAGATGGTGATCGGCGCGCCGTTCGGGTCGCCCGGCAAGGCGGCGCAGACCCAGTCGAGGTAGAAGGTGACGGCCTGCTCGGCGCGGTTGGCGAGGGCGATGCTGCCGATGCTGTAGGCGTCGTAGAGGGCGAAGAGGGTCGCGCTGCCGTAGGCGCTGTACTTCCAGGACTGCGCCTGCGCCGCCGCCCGCGCCTTCAGGTCGAGCACCGCCTGCGACGGCAGAACCGGCACGTCGGTCGGCACGGTCACGCTGAACGCGCCGTGCGGGGAGCCGTAGCCGACGACCACGTCGATCGGGTTGCGGTTCTCGGGGTTATCCCCGAGCGGGTCGTAGTAGCCGTCGCTGCAGAGGTCCATGACGATGTCGTAGTCCCCCGTGCCGAGCTTGCCGGAGGGGGCGGTGAAGCCGACGATCTCGCCGTCGAAGAGGCCGTTGGTCAGCGACGTGTTGATGACGGCGTTCGGCTGGTCGGGCATGAACTGGCGCGTGCCGGGCGAGACGAAGCCGTGCGGCACGACGTAGACGTTGGCCATGTAGAAGCCGAACTGGCTGATGCAGCCGCCGACCAGGTCGCCGGAGATCAGCACGGCGGCGTTCGGGCCGTAGCTCTTGTAGGTGGGGCCGCCGTAGGTGTCGAAGTAGACCGCCGCCGCGGCCGCCCGGCGCGCGGCCGGGGGCGCGAGGAGCCCGGTCACGACGCACAGGAGCACCAGCGCGGCGCGCAGGGCGATTGCCCACGGCGGCGCGCCGGATGACCGGCCGTGCCGGCCGGCGCCCTGGCGGGTGCGGGAGCGGGGCTGCGTTGGCATCTCACCTTCCTCACAACGTTGGGGCGACAACATCGACGCGACGCCGTTGAGACGACTTGTGCGGGCGCGGGAACCGGGCTGAGACGCGGCGCCGACGCGACAGCGGCGGTGGGCGCGACCGCGGCAGACCCGGCGCGTCCCGCCCTCCCGCGGATCGCCTTGGTGCTGACATGTGTTCCCCCTGTCGTTCTAGCCGGTCGCCGAGAAGGGCTCGATCGCGCCGCCCCGGCCGGCCTGATCCTGCCGCCAGTCTGCGCCCGGGCGCGCGCGGGCCACAGCCCCACACCCCCCACACTTCACCCACAGTCGGGGACGTGTGGGGTCTCGCGCCATCGCCCGTGGATATCGGAGGTCAGCGGGCGGGAGGCATGGCGGCGTGGATCAGGCGACGAGCGGGCCGCTGAGGAAGGTGTAGAGGAGGAAGGCCAGCAGGAGGAGCGAGACGATGAGCCAGGCGTAGTGCAGCCTGCGGCGCCGGCCGGCGAGCGCGAGCAGGGTGAAGACCGGGAAGAGGACCAGCAGGTAGCGCAGCGCGGAGAGCAGCGGCTGGCCCGAGTTCTCGTGGACGGCCACCAGCAGCAACTGCGGCGCGGCGTAGAGGACGTAGAGGCGCGGCAGGCGCCGCAGGCCGACGGTGAGGAGCGCCGCGAAGGCCACGACGAAGGCGAGGTTGAGGGCCTCGACCGCGTCGGCGTGCGCGCGGACGTACTGCCAGCTCGCGGCCAGCACGACCCACGGCGCGCGGAAGGCGTTGCCCCACAGCGCCTCCTGCGTCTGCAACGCCGTCCGCCCGACGAATACCTTGCCGTAGGCGAGGAAGGCCACCAGCCCTGCGACGGGCAGGAGCGGCGTCAGCGCGGCGAGCGCC
The DNA here is from genome assembly GCA_035708265.1 of Thermomicrobiales bacterium. Classification (GTDB taxonomy): domain Bacteria; phylum Chloroflexota; class Chloroflexia; order Thermomicrobiales; family CADCWN01; genus DASSSV01. The sequence goes on from DASSSV010000204.1 coordinate 13,927, forward strand.
CAGCGCCTGCAGGTGCGGCGCGCGGCCGGCGCGGCGGCGCGCCACTGCTGCGCGGCTTCCCAGGCCAGCGGCGCGGCCAGGAGCGCGCCCTGCGCGCGCGTCAGGCCGAGCAGCAGCGCGAGCGGCGCGGTCCAGGCCCACGCTCCGCGCCGCGCCAGCAGCAGCGCCCAGACCGCCAGCGCCAGGAATAACGCCTCCGAGAAGGGCGCGAAGAGGAAGAAGGCGGTCGGGAAGACCGAGAGGTAGAGGAGTGTACGCCGGGCGACTGCCGCGCCGAAGTCCTCGCGTACGAGCGCGTAGAGCCCGGCCATCGCCGCGACGTAGGCGACGCAGGAGACGATCAGCCCTGCCAGCGTCAGGTTGTCCGCGAGGACGACGCCCGTGGCGCGCATCAGCGCCGGCAGGAGCGGGAAGAAGTTGATCGAGGGGTCGCCGGGCCGGTAGCCGAGTGCCGCGATCTTCTCGTACCAGCAGCCGTCCCAGCGTTGCCAGACGCCGAGCAGGCGGAAGTCGAGCCCGGCGGCGTGGAGCGTCGGCGCCGGCTCCGCCCCGGCGCAGGGGCCGCGCAGCGGGAACCACAGCGACGCCAGCAGCGCGAAGAGCGAGAGGGCGACGCGCAGCGTGACGAAAAGCGTCAGGGCCGCGATCAGGCCGGGTCGCAGCGCGCCCGCGTGCGTGGCCGATTGGTCGGCGGGCGCGATGTCCGCCGGCTGCCGGGCGGCGGCAGCCGGCGCCGCCGAAGCGTGCGTCGCCGGGGCGTGCCTCAGGGGCGGCCGCCATCGCCAGTGGGCCTCCGGGAGCCGCGCCAGCAGCGGCGTGGCCGCGACCCAGAGGAGCGTCACCGCCGCGCCGAGCGGGCGCTCGGTCGCCTGGTACGCGAGGGAGAGTGCCTCCGTGCGCCCGCTCGCGGCCAGCGCCGCGTAGGCCGCGAGCAGCGCCGCGAGCGTGGCGGCGGCCCGCGGCGCGGCGACGCCCAGCGCGCGCAGCGCGACGTAGGCGACCGCGAGGAGGAGCAGGTTCGGGAGCAGCAGCGCGGCCAGCCACGGGCCGGGCGGCGGCCCGACGGGCACGACGGCGACG
>DASSSV010000205.1:0-8720 GCA_035708265.1 Thermomicrobiales bacterium
CTTGAGGGTCGGCGAGTGCTCGGCGCAGAGTTTGGCGGCCCCGAAGACGAGGTCCGCCTGCTCCTCGCTGTTCGCCCCGCAGAAGATCTGCGGGCTCTGCTCCCCGTCGAAGAGGAGGAAGTAGAGCGTCAGCCAGGCCGCGAGCTCGGTCTTGCCGTTCTTGCGGGCGATCCCCAAGAGCGCCCGGCGGTAGCGGCGAACCCAGTGGCCGTCGGCGCCGACCTCGACCTCGAAGAGGCGCCAGAGGAGCCGCTGCTGCCAGGGCTGGAGCTTGGCGGGGCGGCCGATCCACTCGCCGTTGGTGCAGACGCAATGCGAGTGGATGACGGCGATGACGTGCCAGCCAGTCGACCAGAACTCCCGGCCGCCCAGTTTCACCCGCCGCGGCTCGGGCTGGCCGGGATAGACCAGACCCGGCCCGACGCGCCGCTCTGCCGCCGCGCTCACGCCAGCTCGTCGAGGTCGATCACCGCGGCGTCGTCGGGCGCGCCGGCGGCGGGGCCGGCGAGCGACGCCTGCAGGTCGGCCAGCGTCGCGCGGGCCTCGCCGATCGCGACGCCGAGACGCATCCGGGCGAGCGGGGTCATACCGAAGTGCTCCTCCGCCCGCTCGATCTCGCGCGTCAGCCGCACCAGCTCGCCGTGGAGCGGGTTGAGGACCGTCTGCCCGGTCGAGCCGGCGACCGTCGGTTGTTTCGCGAAATCGCGCGCGACCCGCTCGTGCCGGCCGAGGGCCTTCGCCCAGCGCAGGAGTGCCGGGCCGTCGGTGCGGATGTCCACCGCGGCGGCGATCGGCGAGGCGAAAAACGACTCCCAGGCGAGGCGAGCCGTCTTGGTGAGGCCCTTGGGCGGCGCGGGCGGGGCGGGTGCCAGCCCGGGCGTCACGACGGTCAGCGGCGCGGCCTGGCGGTGCCCCACCAGCCGGCTCGGGGCCTTCTGGCGCTTACCGGCCACGATGTCGCCGCTTGTGGCATGCATCGCAGAGGGTCTGCCCGTTTTCGAGGGTGTCGCGGCCGCCGTGCTGGAGCGGCACGATATGGTGCGCTTCCGGGCGCTCGGCACTCCCGCACCGGACGCAGCGATACCCGTCGCGCGCCTTGACGGCGTCCGCCCAACCGTGCCGCGAGAAGCTGGAGCGGTAGCGGCGGGCGCACGCCGGGCAGCGCGAGCCGACACGGATCAGCGCGGGGCAGTCGAGGCAGCGGCGGAGCATGGCGCCTTCAGGTGCGCCCGCGCCGGCGGGCCCCGAGGGCGCGCCGCACCCGGGCGACGACGTCGCGGGCGGGGGTCGCGCCGCGCGCGGGGCGAGCGGGGCGACGCCAGACGTGCGCGAGCGCGCCGCCCCAGGCCCCGCCGAGGGCGGCGGCGATCAGGAGCGTGGGGTCGCTCACGAGAGGGCGAACCCGGTCACGGGGAAAGGCTCCCCGCAGCCCGGCAGGAGGATGTAGCTCTTGATCATGCTGTCGATGCTGGCGGCGACCGTCTCGGCCATGCGCTTAGCCTCGGCGTCCAGCTTGGCGCGCTCCTCCTCCGCGGCGGCCCGATCGGCGGCCAGCGAGGCGGCGGCCGCCTCCGGGGCGGCGGCGACGGTCTGGATGAGGTTGGCCGTCTCCATGTGCAGGTCGGCGACGGCGCCGAGGATGGCGGAGGTGTCGCGATAGTCGAGCCTGCCGAGGTCGGTCACGGCCCTCTGAATCGCGGCGAAATCGTCCCGAATCGTCGTCAAATAGGCGTCGAGGTCGCTCATTCGTGCCTCAAAAGGGTGCGGGGGCCAAAAAACGGATGCGATGATGGGCGCACAAAAAATTAAGGTCGCTGGTCCGGGGGCGGGGGGGTCGGCGGCGAACTTTTGCCCCACCCCCCGTGCCGCCGGCGCGGCGGGCGCGGGCCCGGGCGTCCGGGGCGGCGCCGCGGTGGGTGGCGGCGGCGCGACTCCCCACGGCCCTCATTCGCGGGGTGGGGTGGCAGGGCGGGGCCTCGGCGCTGGCGCGTGTCGTCAGCCCCGCCCGGCGGCGAGGGGCACCGGCGGCAGCCGGCGTGCGCGGGCGAGCGGGTCGTCGTCGCGCCTGGACATCTCTAGTGTAGCGGCGCACCCCCTTGACAGCCTTCCCAATCCCAATATTGCGACGCCGGACGCGGCGACGCTCAGCGCAGCAGCCGCTCCAGCAGCAGCACGACCAGGATCAGAAAGGTCAGCATGGCGGCGTGCATGAGGACGCGCTCGCTCATGAGAGCGGGAAGCCGGCCGCGGCCCAGTGCGCGAACGCTACCACGACGAACGCCGAGCCGCCGAGCGCGAGCAGGATCAGGAAGCCCGCGACGCAGACCATGAGGACGAGGTCGCACGCGGCCAGCAGCTGCTCGCGGGATCGATGCGACGGCCGCTCGGGCTGATAGGACGGCAGCGCCTCCCAGCCATGCCTACGCGGCGGCGGGGGCGGGATGAAGGCGGGCATCTTCCTCCGGGTGGATCATGCTGCGCATAATCGCGCGGTCTGCGAGAGTGAACGATTATTCGCGTAACGTCAGACGACGGCCATCATGGCGTTCGACATCTGGTCGTCGTCGAGGTGCATGTAGATCGTGGTGGTGGTGATGCGGCTGTGGCCCAACGCCCGCTGCACGAGCTGGATGTCGCGGGTCTGGCGCCAGAGGGTCGTCGCGAAGGTGTGCCGCAGGCAATGTGGCGTGACATGCTTGCGGCCCAGGTCGGCGGCGGCGACGTACTTGGCGAGGAGGTCCTCGATGGCGAAGCGCCCGAGCCTACCTTTGGCGCCCGGGCGGCGCGCCGCGGCATCGCTCGGCCCCTTGCGCGACAGGAACAGGGCGGGGTTGTCGTCGTCCCTGGTGGCGAGATAGGCGCGCAAAGCCCGCTCGGCGCGCGGGTGCAGGCCGAGCCGCCGCCACTTGCCGCCCTTGGCGAACCTGACCGTGATGCGCTTCTGGGCGAAGTCGACGTCGTCCCGGTCCAGCATGACGAGCTCGTTGAGGCGCAGGCCGGCGAAGGCGAACAGGGTCAGGATGGCGTGGTCGCGCGGGTTGCCCGCGGCGGCGGCCAGCAGACGGTCGCGCTCCGGCTCGGTCAGGTAGGTGGGCGGCTTGCGCTTGCCCCAGCCGCCGGACTCGAAGCTCACTCAGGCGACCCCCGTCTCGATCAGGATGCGGCAGAGCCGGCAGACGAGCCGACCGGGCGCGGCGCGGCGGCGCTCGCAGCGGACGCAGGTGCGGCGGGGCATGCCAGTCTTGGCATGACGCCGGCGACGGGCGGCCATCAGGGCCAGCGCTCCCAGCGCGAGGTCAGGCGGATGCTGGGCAATTCGCCGGCGCGCAGATCCCAGGCGAGGTCATAGCCCATGCCGACGATCGCGTTGCTCAGGGCGGTGAGGCGGCGTCGGTCCTCCTCGGCGCGCTCGCTTGCCTTGCCGATGGCGTCCTCCAGTTCATGCACACGCGCCCGGCTGCCCTCGATGATGTCGGCCTGGCGGTCGCGCGTGGCGCAGAGGTTGTCGCGCACCCGCTCCAATTGCGTGACCCGGGCCTCGGCGGCGGCAACCTTGCGCTCGGCGGCGGACGCGCGCTTGTCCGCGGCCTCGATCGCCAGTTCGGGGCTCAGCGCGAACGCCGGCTCCAGCCGGAGGAGCGGCGCCTCCGGGTCGCTCTCCAGCGTCCAGGTGAGCGTATAGCCTCGTGCCAGGACAGTGTGCTCGAGGTCGGCGTAGTTGCGCTGAGAGCGGTCGCGCTCCTCCTCCAGCTCGCGGACGCGATCCTGGCTGGCGAGCAGCTTCGTGACCAGCGCGTCGCGCTCCTCCATGACGGAGGCCAGCTTCTCGGCATGCTGCGCCAGGAGGAGATCGGCGGTGAGTGCCTCGAGCGGGCTGACGCCGACGACGGGCGTGTCCGCGCCCCCGGCGACGGCGGTCAGGTGCAGCGGCATGACCGGGGGCAGGCACCGCGCGAGCTTCCGCTCGATCAGCGCCTCGATGTCTCGCAGCAGTTGCCGGTGATAGGCGTGCGCTGCGCTGGTGTCGCTCATGGCTTCCTCCGGGGCAGGCGCAGGTCGCGCCAGGTGGGGATGACGTGGGGCTCGTGGTCGGCCAGGCCCCAGACGGCGGCGGTGACGATGAGGCGGCGGTAGGCGCGCTCGGCGCGCCGGCGCACGGGCTCACTCGCGGCGCGCAGCCGGGCGCGCCAGCCGTCGCGCATGACGACCAGGCGGAAGGCGCCCCAGTCGATACCGACGACGCGCAGGCGGAGTTCTCCGATGGAGAACCGGCGACCCACCAGCCCATCTTCGAATCGGCCGAAGAGATACCGGACGAGCGTGAAGTCGACGTAGGCGATCGGCGGATCCCCGACCCAGTGGGCGTGGATCTGCTCGATCCCGAGCGCGCCGTAGGAGCGGCTGACCTGGATCATGGAGTGCAGCTCAGACATCGGGCTCACTCCTCCACCCGGGGCCACTCGCCGTGGAGCAGCCGACGCTGGGTCGCGGCGTTCAATTCTTCGATCATGTCGGTGGCGCTGCGGACAGGGGCGGGCGCGGGGTAGTCCTCCTGGACCTCGCGGAAGAGCGGCCAGACCGTCGCCACCGCCAGGGGCAGCGACATGGCGAGCGGCTGGCCGAGGGCGCGGCGGATCTCGGCACGGAGCCGGGCGACGGTGCTCTGGCCCAGGCCCATGATCTGCGCCAGCGTGCCGACCTCGGTGTGGCCGGCGGCGAGGTAGTAGAGGACGGTGGCGGCGGGGCGCGAGAGGCGGTAGCGGGACGCGGCCACGTCCGCGAAGGCGGCGGCGGCGCGGGGGCTGGTCGGTTCGGTCGGCAGCATCTCACTCACCGTAGAACGTGCCCCACAGATCGCCCGGGTCGGCGAAGGACTCGCCGACCTAGCGCTGCGCGGGCGGCTCGGCCTGCTCGGCAGGCAGGTCGGCAGGCTGATCGAGGAGGGGCAGGCCGACGGTGATCGTCTTGCCGTCGGTCGTCGCGAAGGTGAAGGAAGACGGCGCGCCGCCCTCGTCGAGCCGGCCGCGCTTGCGGAGGTAGCGCAGGAACAAGAGGCGCTTGGCCACCTGGCGCTTGTGGACGCGCGTGACGCCGGGCAGGTCGGGCAGGCGCAGCAGGGCCAGGGCGACGGCGCGGGCCTTCCAGTCGCGGCCGAGGGCGTAGAGGGTCGCGCGCTTGGCCGCGTCGAAGGGGCGGGCGGCGGCCCGGTCGCGGTGCTCGCGGGTGGCGGGCCGGTCGCTGCCGGCGAATCTCAACTTTCCATGATTTCTTGGTGTTCGCCGAGGCGCCTCCGCGGTTGCGGCCGGGTTTGTCAGCGCCGACGCGGGTTTCCGCTCGCGGGGCTGGCGGGGCGGCTGGTCGGGGTTGCTGACCACGATGCGCACCATGTCAGCGGCCCCGCAGGCGCGCGAACCGGGCCTGGAGCGCCCGCATCGCGGCGAGGTTGATGGCCGTCGTCGGCCGCGCGGGGTCGTGCGCGGCGAGGCGGCGACGGCGGAGGAAGCGGTCGCGGTCGGGGTGGACCCGCGGGTCGATCTTGTGCGCGCGCTTCCAGCCGTTCGGCCGGTGCCCGCGCCAGGCGAGGCGGCCGTCGTGGAGGGGCGCGAGGCCCGAGCCGCCGACGTTGCAGCCGCGGTTGCCGGACGGGACCGGGCGCGGGCCGCGATAGCGGACCCCGGCGGGGAGGTGGACGCTCGGATCGGGGCTCAGGTCGGGCCGGAGCGCGCAAAGGAAGGTCCATTGCGCCCAGAGGCCGCGGTGCCGGCGCGGGATGATCGGGTCGGCCCGGGCCTGCCGGCGGCACTCGCGCCGGAGCGCATTGCGGCGGCGGCGGTGCGCCAGGTCGGCGGCGCCGCGGACGCGGGCGGCCAGGTGCATCTCGCGGCGCTCGTCGGGGGTGGACGGCTTACGCATCGGCGACTCCGGGGATCGTCTTGCTCATGGCGGCGCGCTGCTCGCGCTTGGCCTCCTCCACCAGTCGGGCGGTGATCGCTTCCGTGTCCTCGCGGTAGACCGCGACGAAGTAGGTCGGGGTCGCGTTGAGCTTGCCCAGGTGCTTGCCCATGGCGCGACGATCCTCCGGCGTGTCGCCGTAGGCTTGCCACTTCATGCCGCCGTTGAGCGAGCCCCAGAAGACGACGTAGGCGGTGTCCATGTCAGGGGGTCCTCTCCGCGCGCCAGAGGGCGACAAGCCGGGCGCGCAGTTCGCGGAGGGTCGTGAGGCCGGCGAAATAGGCGTCGAAGGCGAGGGCGTAGGGGCACGGCGCCGGGACGCCGCAGAGGGGGCAGCGGCCGTCGGCGGCGGCGCGCCGGTGGTGCCAGCCGAAGAGCACCGAGTCCGTCACCTCGGCCTCGTCCACGATCAGCGAGCGCACGAGGCGTCCTCCTCCGGGGTCAGGCTGGGGTGCAGCCAGAGCCGGACACGACCGTGCCCCCGGAGGGAGTCCGCGGGGGACTCGCGCTCCGGGGGCACGTAGCCGAGGAAGATCGCCATCTCCAGCGGGCCGGCGATGACGGCGTGGCGGACGGTGGCGAAGCGGGCGTGCTTGTAGCCGGCGAGGTCTTCGAGGGTGCGGCCCTCGACGTAGTAGCCCCAGACGCAGTCGCGGGTGAACTTGTCGAGGCCGGCGAGGGCGCGGTCGATGTCGATGCGCTCGACCAGGCGGTTCTCGATCGGCGGGTAGGGGTTCTCGCGGTGGGTGGACGGGGCCTCTTCCGGGGGGCGGGCGACGTGGTCTTCGAGCAGGTCGGGATACTGTCGCAGCAAGGCTTTGACCTTGCCGGTGGTGTAGAACCGCTCGGGTGGGGGTGCCGCATGGTCGGTCTGCGCCGACCCGGCCGATTGCCGCACGGAAAATCGTCCTCAGGAAGTCGGTCGTCGAAAAAGGGCGTCGAAAAAGGCTGCCGGGTCCGGATTAGGGTGCTCGATGCGCGATGCTGGCCGCGATGCCCAAAAGGGGCCGTGCGTCTATGTCCGTTACAGCCTAGGGCATCGCCCCAGCCGCCGTATATAGGACTGTTGTACCGATCCGCGACAGGAAAGTCCTACCGCCGGCGAGTCCGGCCCGGCCGTTCAGGGGATGTTCAGGCGCCGGCGAGGCGATTGTCGGGCGCCGTTCAGGACACCGCACGGCAGGGGCGCGTATGCTGAGGACGTTGGGGGCTCCCTCACTGACACGCCCCCATCGCATCCACCCCGCGCAGAGGCCCGGCGCGAACACCCCGCGCCGGGCCTTTTCGCGTTCCCGGCGGCTGTCCGCCGCACCGGCGGCGTCAGTCCCCCGCGTCCGGCTCGCCCACGAGCGCCAGGGCGCGGCGGACGATGCAGTCGTCGGCGTGGGCGAACGTGGATGACGACGCCGCGTACCCGCCGCCGCAGTAGGGGCATTGCGTCGCCCGGTAGCGCAGCCCTTCCTCCACGGCGACGATCTCGCGCGCCAGCTCGCGCACCGTGGCGACGAGCGCGGGCACGGCCTCGCGGCTGGCGGCGATGAAGGCGGCGTCGGCAGCGGTGCGCGTATCGGCGACGAGCGCCGTTTCGGCCCAGATCGCCCCGAATCGCTCCCACGGCCCCGGCGTGGCCGCATGCGCCAGCGCCGCCAGCCGCGCCAGGTCCGCCGCCGTCAGGTCGCCCACCGCCCGTCCTCCCCGCGCCAGCGCCGGCGCAGCAGCTCGGCGACCTCGCCCTCGGGCAGCCCTAGCTCGTCCACCAGCCGCCGCAGGTCCGCCATGACCTCGGCCAAGAGGTTCTCCTGCGCCCGCTGCCGCGCGTCCTCCATTGTGACGAAGACGGAGATCCCCGCCAGGCCGATCCGCTCCGAGGCCCAGTCGGGCGGGTTGAGCAGGTAGAAGAGGCCGCTGACGACCTCCTGACAGCGCACCATGGTCAGCCGGCCGCCCTGGACGAACCAGAGGTCGTGGACCGGGTAGTTGGCGGCGCGGCTGGCGAAGCGCACGCCCCGGAGCGTGGCCGGGATCGGCGGCAGGTAGTCGTGGCTCATGCGGGGGCCTCCGAGAGGTGACTCGCGGTACGATCATCTCCCCCGAGTGTAGCCCGGGCGGTCCGGGCGCGGTAGCCCCCGTTCGTCCCGCGCGGCTAGCCCGTTCGGCTCATCGGCCGGATCGCCGCCGGCGCGAAGGCCTCGCCGGCGCGCTCGCAGCTCAGAGGCCCTCCCGCTCGCCCGCGCCGTTGGTCTCCGGCCCCGCCTCGCCCAGCTCGCTCATGCGCAGCGTGAAGGGGTTGATCGGCCGGCAGTGCTCGCCGAAACTGCTGTATCCGGCCGCGACCGCCATCGCGTTCGCCACGAACCACAGCCAGCGGCGCGGTTCCTCGTCGGTGACATCGACGCCGAAGCGCCCGTCGAGGACCAGATGCCAGGTGTCCGGGGCGCCGCCGGGATAGGCGGTGAGGTACGGCACACGGTAGCCGTCCACCGTCAGCCGCCACTCCTCGACGAACGGGCCGATGATGCCCACGCCGTAGCTCATGGTCAACCCTCCTGCATCATCGTCGCCGGCACGAACTCCTCGCCGGCGTGCTCGGCCTTGAGCTGCGCCTGCAGCTCGCCCCAGATCGGGCACGCGGCGCGCTCGGCCGCGATGGCGCGCCGGCGCGTGAGCGGCCGGCGGCGGGGGCGGCGCGCGACCTCGATGCGCACCCGATGGCCCACCGCGCCGCAGGCCCGGCAGCGCACCGCCGTGGCGAGGATGCCCAGCTCCTC
>DASSSV010000206.1:0-5177 GCA_035708265.1 Thermomicrobiales bacterium
CGGCGTGACGACGCTCGGCAACATGACCTTCCTCGGCGCGGGCGAGACGCCGCTGGCCGGCCTGGCGCGCGAGGCGGCGGTGGCGAGCGAGCAGACGATGGCCGACCTCTTCCTCCACCCTGTCCTCGGCGAGACGACGCCGGCGGTGCTGGACGAGATCCCGCGCCTGCCCGACCACGGCGGCAACAGCATCAAGTTCTTCATGTCCACGCCGCGCTTCGACCCGCAGGTCGCCGGTTATGTCGAGGCGACGCGGCGCGCGGGCGCCGCCGGGCTGATCACGCTGATCCACTGCGAGGACTACGCGCTCATGGAGGACGCGACGGCGCGGCTCGTCGCGGAAGGCCGGACGTCGTTCCACTACTACCCGGAGAGCCGCCCGGTGATCGCCGAGGTGGTGGCGACGCAGCGCGCGATCGCGCTGGCCGAGGCGACCGGCGCGCCGGTCTACGTCGTGCATCTCTCCTGCGCGCGGGCGCTGGTCGCCTGCGCCGAGGCGCGGGCGCGCGGCGTGCCGGTGTACGTCGAGACACGCCCCTTCTACCTGCACCTGACGCGCGAGCGCTTCGACGAGCCGGACGGCGCGAAGTACGTCGGGCAGCCGCCGCTGCGCGAGCGGGCGGACGTCGACGCGCTCTGGCACGGCCTCCAGCAGGGGACGGTCAGCACCGTCTGCACCGACCACGCGCCCTGGTCGCTGGCGGCCAAACTCGACCCCGCGCTCTCGATCGCGCGGCTGCGCCCCGGCGCCGAGAACCTGCAGACGATGCTGCCGATGCTCTACTCCGAGGGCGTGCGGACCGGTCGCCTCTCGCTGAGCCGCTTCGTCGAGGTGACGTCCACCAACGCGGCGAAACTCTTCGGGCTCTACCCCAGGAAGGGGACGATCGCGGTCGGCAGCGACGCCGACCTCGTCGTCTTCGACCCCGACCTGACGCGGACGATCACCGACGACATGCTGAAGTCGAACGCCGACTACTCGGTCTACGCCGGGTGGGAGGTGACCGGCTGGCCGGTGGCGACGCTGCGGCGGGGCGAGGTCGTCTACCGGGACGGCGAGGTGCTGGCGCAGCCGGGCAGCGGCGCGCTCGTCCGCCGCGGCCCGGCCGCCGCGCTCTGACCGGTGGGGCAACGGGAGCAGCGGGCGTGCGGCGCCCGCGGGACCGGCCGGGGCGCGGACTGGCGCGTCCCGCTCGCCTTCGCGGCGCTCGCCGTCGCCGGCGGGGTGGACGCCTTTTTCGCGCGTCGCCGCGAGCCGCCGCTGCCGGTTGCCGCGCTGCTGGACGAGTCGGCCCACGTCGCCACGGCGGCCCTCTGCCTCGGCGCTTTTCATCCTGATGCGACGCCGGCGTTCGTCGCGGGCGCCGCCCTCGGCGCGGTGCTGATCGACGCCGACCATCTGCCGAAGCGGCTCGGCTGGGATCTGCTGACGACCGCGACGGAGCGCCCCTGCACGCACGCCGCCGCGACCATCCTCGCCGCGTTCCTCGTCGCCATGCGCGTGGAAGGCGCGCGGCGGGAGTTGGCGCTCGGTGCGGCCTTCGGACTCGCCACGCACCTCGCCCGCGACACCGCCACCGGCGGCGACGCCGGCGTCCCGCTCCTCTGGCCGCTGACGCCGCGCCGCCTGACCCTCCCCTACGGCCTCTACGCCGCGCTCCTCCTGCTGGCCTGGGGCGCGATCGTCCGGCGCCCACGCGACGATCAGCCCTCGCCGAGCATGTAGGCGTAGTCGCCGGGGCGCACCAGCGTGACCGTCCCGCGCAGCAGCACCAGGATCGTCCGCGCGAAGGGCGCGGTGAAGCGCTCGACCTCCTCAAACGTGTAGGGGCTGAAGGTCCGGCCCAGCAGGTGACCCTCGGGCACGACCGCGCCGAGATCCTCGACGCGCACCTCCGGCACCAGCAGCCCGCCCTCGCGCGGGCGCAGGATCGCCAGCCGCTCCGTCACGAGCGGCGCGGGGTCGGGCGCCGGCGCACCGGGCAGCGCGCCGAGGTGGCGCAGCGCGCCGCGCACGGCCGCGACGCCCCGCTCGACGTACGCCTCGTCCGCCACCAGCCCGCCGCCCAGCTCGGTGACGACCGTCGGGATGCCGCGCGCGACGGCGACCTCGCTGAGCGTGCCCACGTAGCCGGCCGCCGGGCGGTAGAGGACGCGGCAGCCGGTGGCGCGCGACAGCGCCTCGTCGTTGAGCACATAGGCGTAGGCGACGGTCGGGAAGAGGCCGCCGGCGTGGAGGTCGAGCAGCGCGTCGAGGCCGGGCAGGAAGCGCGTGGCGATGACGTCGGCCAGTTGCTCGGTCAGCCAGCCGCCGAGGTCGCCGGGGAAGACGCGGTTGAGGTTGAGCATATCCTGGGGCGTGTGCCGCGTCAGCGCCTCCAGTGCCAGCGGGTTGGCGACCGGCAGCACCCGGAGCGTGCCGCGCAACTCGCCCGCGTCCAGGCCGGCGACGACCCGCCGCACGGCCTCGACCGGCGGCACCTCGTCGCCGTGGATGCCGGCGACTAACCCGACCGTCGGGCCGGGGCGCGCGCCGGCGATCGTGTGGACGGGGAGGCGCAGCGGGTTCCCGCTCGCCAGCCCGCCGACCGTGAGCCAGTCCAGGCGCGCGCCGGGCGTCGTCATCGCCGTCACCTCCCCATCATCGCGCGCGCCCCGCTCGCGTCGCGCGCCTGCCAACCGCCGTCGGCACGTCAGGATGCCGGCCGCCGCGCCAGCGTGTAGCCGAACGAGAGCGCGGCCGGGTACTCCCCGCGCGGGTCGTGGGCCAGGAGCGTCCGCCGCAGGTCGGCCTCGAAGGCGTCGGCTCGGTCGCCCAGCGCGCGCCGCGAGGCCACCGACGTCGAGTAGAGGTACCCGAGGATCGCGTCGAGCGTCCAGACATAGGGGACCGAGAAGGGATAACTCGCGACGTCCGCGAACCCGGCCGCGCGCAAGAGCGCTTCGTTGCGCGCGATCCCCTCGTCCGGCTGATCCGCCGGCCGGGGGCCGAAATCGGGCACGGGACCGCGCCACCGTCGCAGGACCGCCGCCCCGACGGCCTGCCACGGCTCCGGCCCCGCGAAGACGCCATAGACGCCCATTGTCGCGAGGCAGTGGCCCGGCGCCAGCCAGTCGAGCGCGCGTTGCGCGATCGTCCAGCGATCCAGCCGATGAAACGCCTCGCTGATGGTGATCAGCTCGCACGAGCCTGGCGGCGCCGCGACGTCCTCCGCCCGCCCGGCCAGCCAGCGCACGTTCGTCACGCCGCGCCGCCTCCTCCCGGCCGACCTCGATCATCTCCGGCTCCAGATCGACCGCCCAGACCTCTTGAAAGTACGGGGCCAGGGGCAGGGCGACCCGGCCGGGCCCGCAGGCGAGATCGAGGAGCCGCCCGCCCCCGGTGATCGCCGCCCGCCGCCGCAGATCGTCGAGGAGGGCCTGCGGATACGGCACCCGATACCGCGCGTAATAGCGCGCCGTGCCGGCGAAGGCGTCGGCCGGATAGTTCGGGACGGCGAGCCAGTCCGGCCCCCCGCCTGGCGCCTGCCCGCTCATGACACCGCCTACCTCCCGCGACACTGGATCGACTGCTGCCGCGTCCAGTCTAGCGCACGCCGCGGGCGGTTGGAATCGCGGCTACATGGCAGGCCCGCGCGGGCAAGCCGCCACAAATCGCGCCGGCGCGGGTTAGGGCTCCAGGCCGCGCCGGCGGCCTTCGCGCGGCGCCCCCACGCAACACCGTCCGACCACCGGAACCTCGGCCGGGTTGCGGGTATCGCCGCCCGGTATCGCCGCTAATGGCATCCCGTCGCCCGATTGTGCGGGACCAGGCGGGATGCTATGATCCCGAAGATTGGGGCAACCAGACAGCACCGTTGGGGGCGGGCTCGTCTTGGCGCCGGCCGGGGTCGGATGGGGCTCCGCGGCCGGCGGTGGAAGGTGGCGCGCCGCGTGCGCACCCGCGAAAGGACGTCCTGATGCCAGCGATCCCGTCCGGCGACCGTCCGACCTCGCACCCCGGCCGGCTCAGCCGGCGCCGCTTCCTCGGCCGCGCCGCCGCGCTCGGCCTCTCCGGGCCCGCGCTCGCCGCCCTGCTCGCCGCCTGCGGCGGGGCGAGCCCGACCGCGACCAGCGCCCCGGCCGCCACCAGCGCCCCGGCCGCCACCAGCGCGCCGACGGCCGCCGCGACGACCGCGCCGACAGCGGCCGCCACCGCGGCCCCGGCCGGCGGCGGCGCGGCCTCGCCCGCCGCCACGACCGCCGCGGCGCCGACGGCCGCGACCGGCGCCGCGCCGACCGCGCCGGCGAACGCGAAGCCGGGCGGCTCGATCCTGATCGGCACGCTCGGCGAGGCCAAGACGATCAACCCCTTCCTCTCCAACGAGTCGGAGGGCGACTGGCGCGTCAAGATGCTCTTCGACGAGCTGGTCCGCCTCAATCCGAAGACCTTCGAGCCGATCCCCGGCCTCGCGAAGTCGTGGAAGGTCGACGGCAACACCTTCACCTTCACGCTGCAGGACAGCGCGAAGTTCTCCGACGGCTCGGACGTCACCGCCGACGACGTCGCGTTCACGATGAAGGGCATCCTGGCGAAGGCGACGGCCACCCCGCGGCAGTCCTACCTGCTCTCGATCCAGGGGGCGCAGGAGTACAGCACCGGCGCGGCGCAGGACGTGGCCGGCATCAAGGTCACGGACCCGAAGACGCTGGTGGTGACGCTGGCCCAGCCGGACGCCTCGTTCCTGATCAACATGCACTACGTCAGCCCGGTGCCGATGAAACTGCTCCAGGGCAAGGACCTCTCGGCCGCCTCGAAGGAGCCCTTCTTCCAGAAGCCGGTCGGCGCCGGTCCGTTCATGTTCGTCTCCTGGCAGGTCGGCGGCGACTTCGTCGCGCAGAAGAACCCCAACTACTTCCAGCCGGGCCTGCCCTACCTCGACAAGTTCACCCACCGGACGATCCCCGACGCGCAGACCCTGGTCAACTCCCTCCTCTCCGGCGACATCGACGGCTCGAACTACCCCAGCCCGGCCGGCTACAACCAGCTCAAGGCGAACAAGGACCTCGCGGTGATGGTGCCGCCCTTCAACTCGCCGGACGGCTGGCAGTTCAACTTCAAGAACCCCTACCTGGCGAAGAAGGAGGCGCGGCAGGCGGTCGCCTACGCGCTCGACATGACGCAGTTCTCCAAGGAC
>DASSSV010000207.1:0-11337 GCA_035708265.1 Thermomicrobiales bacterium
CAGGCCGCCGTGCGCCAGCCAGAAGGCGAGCATCCCGTTGGCGACGGTGTGCCCGGTCTCCGGGAAGTAGTGCCGCGTCGGGGTGTCGGGCGGACAGGTCGGGGCGCAGCGGAGCGGCGCGCGGGGCGCGGATGGGTAATCACCGGCCGTCTCCAGCCCGGTCAGGCCCCAGCCCATCGTGCCGTCGAACTCCAGCCGCCCGCGCTCGAAGTACTGGATCCAGGTGCCGCCGCGGTTCATCGGCTCGGAGAGGGGCAGGCCGAGGCCGTCGAGCCCGCCCGCCGCCAGCCACTCGGCGAGGAAGGCGCCGGAGAGGGTGTGCCCGCTCTCGGCGATGTAGCGCGCGCCGTTCGCCGCCGGGCGGTAGGTCAGGTAGAGCGGCTCCGCGCCGACCGCGAGGACGACCTGCCCGAGCGTGGGCGTCCGCGCCGCCCGCGCGCCGACGACGCTCGTGACTTGCACCGGCCCGGCCGCGTCGAGTGTGAGGGTACGTTGCGAGCCGTCCGTCCAGGCGACGTCGGTGACCGAGCCGTCGCCGCGGTCGAAGCGGTAAACGGTGACCAGGGCATCGTCGGCCGGGACGATGCCGAGCGGCGTCAGGCCGGCCAGCAGTTGCCCCACCGTCTGCAGCGCGACGAACGCGGCCTTCGGCGTGCGGCCGTCGTGCCGGAGGAGGCCGAGGGAGCGCTCGTGGCTGCCCGACGCCGGGCCGTCGTCGGCGGCATCGTAGACGACCATCGCGCGGACGTCGAGCGGCGAGGCCACGGTCTCGACGATCTGGCGGACCAGCCCCGTCGCCTGCGCCGCCTCGCCGGCCGCGCCGCCACCCTCCAGGTCGGAGGAGAAGCCGAACTCGGTGAACCAGAGCGCGCGGCCGGCGCGCGTCTCGAAGGCGCGCAGCGCCGGCACGTCGCTCCCGCGGTAGGCGCCGTAGAGGAGGCTGTGGTAGCCCAGATAGGGGTGCATGCCGACGCCGTCGACGTGGTCGAGGCCGCCCGCCTGGCGGACCGCGTCGAGGAACGCGATGCCCCGGTTCACCTCGCTGACGCCGCCGGAGAGGACCAGCGCACCCGGGTCGACGCCGTGAATGAGCGTGGCGCTGTAGTCGAGGAGCGCCGCGTAGCCGCGGGCGTCGCCGGCCCAGTAGGTCGCCAGGTCGGGCTCGTTCCAGACCTCCCAGACGTGGACCGCGCCGCGGTAGTGCGTCACCGTCGCGGTGACGTAGGCCCCCCAGGCATCGCGCGGCGGCGGGAGCGGCGACGCCTGGGAAGTGCCGACGGCCCAGCCGGCGGTGTAGTCGAGCAGCCCGATGACGTCGAGGCCGGCCGCGCGGTAGGCCGCGATCGCGCCGTCGTGCGGACCCCAGTCCCAGCGGCCCGGTGCCGGCTCGACCAGATCCCAGCGGAATTCCTCGCGCACCCAGCGCGCGCCGCCCGCGGCGAGGACGTCGGCGTAGACGGGCGCGTCGGGCGCGGTCTGCGCGCGGCTGACGGCATTGGTGACGACGCCGAGCGCCGTCCCCGGCCCGACCAGCCCACGCGCCTGCGCCTGCGCCTGCGTCGCCGCGGCGCCCCGCACGTCCACCGACCCCGGGGGACCCGCTTGCGGTCCCGGCGCGGCGGCCCGCCCGACGCCGGGCACGAGGGCGACGGCGAGGGCGAGGATCAGCGCGAATTGCCGCAACCGGCGCTGCATTGGTGTGTTATCCGCGTCAACCGTGACACCGACCGGGCCGGCGGGCAAACGCCACCCAGGCCCCCGGACGCCCCGCGCGGAGCGGGGCGTCATCGGACCGTGGATTCGGTCACCGCCGACGTGTACGTACCATACCAGCCGGCCGGGGCGGACGTCAATGCGCCAAAGGTCCCGGGACGCCCGGGACGTGCGCACCGCGGGGCGAGGCATAACCGGGGGCGTGCTGTCGCGGCTCGGGGTGGTGGGAGGGGCTGGCGGCAACGGCCGACCTGGGCGCTATTCAGGCCGCGCCACCGGCCTTCGTGGCGCGGGGTGCCCACTCGTGAGCCTGGCGCCTTCGGGTGCGGCTTCAGGCACCGGCCCCCGCGCTCAGGGCAGCGGGTGCCAGAGGAGCGAGAGGACGACCGCCGCGGCGGCCAGGATGGCGCCGAGCGCCGCGAAGGCGACGCTGATCTCGGTGACCTTGTGCTCGACGATCAGGTCGGTCGGGAGTTTGCGGAAGACGTCTTGCAACTCGCCCGCGCTCTCCGCCGAGTAGTACTCGCCGCCGGTCTTCGCCGCGACCTGCCGCAGCGTCGTCTCGTCGATCCCGCGGCGGAACCGGCCGCCGCCACCGCCGAACGGGAACGCGCCGCCACCGCCGAAGCCGCCGAACGGCTCGCTCCCCTGCCGCGAGCCGCAGTTGGCCAGTTCCGACCCGTTCGGCGTGCCGAACCCGATCGTGTAGACGCGGACCCCGCGGTCGGCCGCCTGCTGCGCCGCGTCCAGCGGCAACGGCCCCGTGTTGCTCGACCCGTCGGTAAGCAGGACGATGATGTCGGGCGCGTAGTCGCCGTGCGGCACCGGCGTCGGCGCGACCCCGCCCGAGGTGTCGGTCACGCTCGGCGCGACCCGCGGGTCGACCTGGGAGATCGCGTCCAGCGACTTGAGGATCCCGCTGCCGATCGCCGTCCGGTTCCCCGCGAGCAGGCTGTCGATCGCGCTCTGCAGGAGTTCTGGGTCGGTCGTCGGCGGCTGGATCAACTCGGCGAACCCGGAGAAAGCGACGATGCCGATCCGCGTGCCGGCCGGCTGGCGCTTGATGAAGGAGAGCGCGGCCGACTGCGCAGCGGCCAGGCGCGTCGGCTTGACGTCGGTCGAGCACATGCTGCGCGAGACGTCGATCGTGAGGATGATCGTCGTCTGGTTGGTCGGCACGCTGACGATGGAAACCGGCCGCGCCAGCGCGACCGCCAGCGCCGCCAGCGCGACGAGGAAGAGGGCGAACGGCAGGTGGCGGCGCCAGTGCGCGCGCGGCGCCGCCTCGCGCACGAGCGCCAGGCTGGAGTAGCGCACGGCGAAACGCCGGCGCCGCCGCAGCACCCAGACGTACACCGCGATCGTCGCCGGGATCAGCGCCAGCGCGAGCAGGCTCACCGGCCAGAGCAGGTCCACCCGCCACCTCCACCCCGCCGCCGCGCCCGGCGGCTCACGGCATGCGGCCGAACCACAAGAGCGAGCAGGCGCCGCCGAGCAGCAAGGCCAGGAGGCCGGCGCCCGCGAAGAGGGCCGTCACTTCGATCCGCTGCGGTTCGATCGCGAACCGCGAGCCGAGGTTCTGGTAGACCGCGCGCAGGTCCTGGTCGTTCTGCGCGTTGTAGTAGGTGCCGCCGGTGCGCTGCGCGATCTGCTGGAGCGTCGCCTCGTCGAGCTGCGTGTGGACGGAAAAGCCGTCGAGGTGCAGGGTCGCGCCGGCCGGGCTGCCGATGCCGACGGTGTAGATCCGCACGCCCCGCTCCGCGGCGGTCTGCGCCGCGGCGAGCGGGTCCGGCGGCGCGGTGTTCTCGCCGTCGGTCAGCAGGACGATCGCGGCGGGCGCGTGCGTCCCCGGCGGCAGCGGAGTCGGCGTGGGCGTGGAGACCGGCGTCCGGTCGGTGTAGTAACTCGGGGGCCGGTCGCCGTTCGCGGCGGTGATCGCGTTGAGGGAGGCGAGGATGCCGTTCCCCAGCGAGGTGCTGCGCTCCGGCGTGAGGCGGGCGATGGCGGCCAGGACCTCGCCCTGGTCGTTCGTCGGCGGCTGCACCGACAGCCCGCCGTCGCTGAACGCCACGACGCCGATCCGCACCGTCGGCGGCTGGCGTTCGACGAAGGCCCGCGCGGCGACCTTGGCCGCCTCCATCCGGTTGGGCTTGAGGTCGTCGGCCGCCATGCTGCCGGAGACGTCGAACGCTAGGATGACCGTGCCCGCCACGGTGGGCAGGCGCACGGTCGTCTGCGGACGCGCCAGGGCGACCGCCAGGAACCCGAGGCCGAGCAGGGAGAGCGCCGGCGGGATGTGGCGGCGGACGCCCGGCCGCCGACCCCCCGCCGCCGGCGCCAGCCCGAGGCTGCCATAGCGCGCGAGCGCGCGGCGGCGCCGGCGCTGCAAGGCGACGTAGAGCGCGACCAGCGCCGGCAGCGCCAGCAGGGAGAGGAGCAGCGGCGGCCAGATGAACGTCATCGCTCAACCCGCCCTCACGCCCGGCGCCGCTTCCGCCGCGCCGCGAAGCGGACGATGGCGCGCACCAGGTCCTCCTCGGTCGACACCGCCAGGACGTCCACGCCGGAGCGTCTGAAGGTCGCGCCCAGTTCCTCCTCCCGCCGCTCCGCCGCCTCTCGGAAGCGGCGGCGGAAGCGCGCGTCGTGCGTGTCCACGAAGAGTTGCTCACCGGTCTCGGCGTCTTCCATCAGGATCGGGCCGATGTCCGGCAGGTCCATCTCGCGGGGGTCCCACAGGCGGATGGCGAGGACCTCGTGGCGCCGGGCCAGCAGGCGCAGCGGGCGCTCCCAGCCCGGCGCGCTGATGAAGTCGGAGACGATGAGGACCACGGAGCGGCGCTTGATCGCGCGCAGGCCCGCCTCCAGCAGCGGGGTCAGGTCGGTGAACGGCGCGCGCGCCAGCCGCGGCTGCCGGAGGAGGTCGTCCACGAGCCGCAGCACCTGGAGCCGCCCGCCGCGCGGCGGGATCGTCCGCTCGACGCGGCTGCCGTAGAAGATCGCGCCGACACGGTTGCCGCGCCGCGTCAGGAGGCGGGCCAGCGTCGCGACGAACTCGATCAGCACCGTCCGCTTCAGGCTCTCGGCCGCGCCGAAGTCCATCGACGGGCTCAGGTCGAGCAGAAACCAGGCCGCGATCTCGCGATCCTCGATGTACTGGCGGACGTAGGGCGTGTCCATCCGCGCGGTCACGTTCCAGTCGATGCGGCGCACGTCGTCCTCGGGCTGATACTCGCGCAGGTCGGTGAAATCGACCCCCTGGCCGTAGAAAAGGCCGCGGTAGTCGCCCTGGAGCAGGCCGTCCAGCCGGCGGATGACCTGCCAGTCGAGGCGCTGTAGGATGCGCTCAGGCGTTGATGCGGACATCGCCGCGCTCGTGCAAGGGGACCGACGGCAGCGAGACGCGGCCGAGGATCTGCCGCAACACGTCGTCGGCGGTCACATTGTCCGCGAGGGCCTCGTAGGAGAGCACCAGCCGGTGCCGCAGCACGTCGAGGGCCATGTCGCGGACGTCCATCGGCAGCGCGTACTCCCGGCCGCGCACGAAGGCGAGCGCCCGCCCGGTGAGGATCAGGTTGATCGAGGCGCGCGGGCTCGCGCCGAAGAGGATATAGCGCCCCAGATCCGGCAGGCCGACCTCCTGCGGTTGCCGCGTGGCCTGGACCACGCGGGTGGCGTACTCGATCAAGGCCGGGTCGACGTAGACCCGGTCGGTCCGCGCCTGCAACCCGAGCAGTTGCTCGACGGTCAGCACCTTCTGCACCGCCTCCAGCGCGCCGGTCATCCGCTCGACGATCACGAACTCCTCGGTCGCGGAGGGGTAGCCGACCAGCACCTTCAGCATGAAGCGGTCCACCTGTGCCTCGGGCAACGCGTAGGTGCCTTCCGTCTCGATCGGGTTCTGCGTCGCCATCACCAGGAAGGGCCGGGGCACCGGGAAGGTCTCGTGCCCGATCGTCACCTGGCGTTCCTGCATCACCTCCAATAGCGCGCTCTGGACCTTGGCCGGCGCGCGGTTGATCTCGTCGGCTAGCAGGAGGTTCGTCGCCACCGGGCCGAGCGTGGTGCTGAACTCGCCGGTCCGCTGGTTGTAGATCCGCGTGCCGACGAGGTCGGCCGGGACGAGGTCGGGCGTGAACTGGATGCGCTTGAACTCGCCCCCGATCGCCTCGGCCAGCGTCTTGATCGCCATCGTCTTGGCCAGGCCCGGCACCCCCTCGACGAGGATGTGGCCCCGCGCCAGCAGCGCGACGACCAGCCGTTCCAGGAGCGCGTCCTGGCCGACGATGACTTTCTTCACTTCGTACAGCACGCGCTCCACCGGCAGCCGGTTCGGCAGCCCGTTGGTCTGCGGGTCCGTGTGCTGCTCCATGCGCCTCTCCACGACTCCCCGCGGGCGGCCGGCGCCGCTGCGGCGGCTAATAGGGCGGCAGGCCGGCGGCGCCGCCGGCCACGTCGATCGGCACGGCGAAGCCGAGGCCGACGAAGAAGTCCTGGTCGGTCGGGTTGGCGAGGCCGGTGACGATGCCGATCACCTGACCGGCCCGGTTGAGCAGGGGCCCGCCGGAATTGCCCGGGTTCACCGCGGCGTCGAACTGGATCAGGCCCTTCAGGGACTGCCCGCCGCCCGCGGGGGTGAAGGTGCGGTCGAAGCCGGAGATGACGCCGGCGCTCATCGAGTCGTAGAGGCCGAAGGGGTTGCCGACGACGAACGCCTCGTCCCCGACGTTCATCGCGTTCGGGTTCCCCAGCGTCGCGGGGACGAGTTGCGCGGGCGGCTGATCCGCGCGCAGGACGGCGATATCGTGGTCGGGCTGCGCGTTGGCCACCCGCGCGGGCGAGCGGGTGCCGTCGGCGAAGGTGAGTTGGATGGCGGTGGCCTGCGCGACGACATGCAGGCTGGTGAGGACGTCGCCCGCGGCGTCGATCACCACCCCGCTCCCGAGGCTCTGCTCTGGCTGGCCGGTGGCCCCGCGCTCCTGCGCCTGCACGAGGACGAAGGAGGGGCGGATCGCCTGGTAGACCAGGGCGGCGTCGGCGGGCGGCGGGGTGACGGAGGCGAGCGCGTGGGCGATGGAGGTGTCGACGTCGCCGGTGGTGAGCGGGCGCGGGCCGGGCACGAGGAGGTGGTAGAGCAGGACGGCGATGAGCGCCGCGATCACACCCCAGACGAACGGCAGCGCCCCGCGCGCGCGCCGGCGGAGGCTCGGCAGGCGTCGTCGCCCGGACTCGAATCGCGCGGCGGCCGGTTCGCCCATGCTCGGTCCACTCGTCAGGGAGGGCAACTGGCGGCGCTGCGGCGGCGCGGCGCGGCCGGGGCGGTACCCCGCGGCGCCCTGGCGGCCTCGGCGGGGCCGCGAGACCCGACCGGGCGAAGGCGCCGCACGCGCCGCGGGCTCCAGCGTAGCAGGTCCCCGGCGCCGCCGCCAGCGGCGAGCCGGGTCCGCTTGACCGTCGTCCCTAGCAACGATCCTGTCGCCCCGGGATGAGGGAACGGCCCTGCTACGCTAAACAAACGATGAAGGTGGTCGCCGGCGCGACGCCCGGGCGGGGCTCTGGACCGTGCCCCGCCCGGGCCGGATCATACCAGAAGCGGCGAATTGCCCGCCGCCCCTGCGCCGTCAGCCGCCGCGAGGGGGCGGGTCGCCGGCGGTCGCGCGGGCGAGGACGTGGTGGTAGTCGTCGCCGTCGCGCTCCTCCAGAATGGCGAAGCCGGCCGCACGGACCCAGGCGCGCACGCGGTCGAGCGGGGGATAGTAATGGTAGCCGCCCTCCTCCACCGCCCCGGCGCGAGGGTCGGCGACGAACGGGTGCTCGCCCGCGACGACGGGGAGCCCGCGTCGCCGCGCCTCCTCGTAGGCGGCGCGCAACTCGGCCTCGTCGGCCAGTTCGATCGTGAAGTAGAGTGCCCCGCCCGGGCGCAGCGCGCGGCGGAAGTTGCCCAGCACCGCGGGCCAGTGCTCCGGGAAGATGTTCTCCATCACGTCGATGCAGACGACGCCGTCGAACGCCCCTTCGTCGTCGAGGTCTTGCAACGCACTCTTGCGTGCCGGCACGGCGGGGTACTTTGCCCGCGCGTGGCGCAGCATCTCGCCTGACTGATCGAAGCCGGTCACCACGCGGCCGCCGGCCAGGAGGAGCGGCCAGTACTTGCCGGTGCCGCAGGCGGCGTCGAGGATCGCGCCGCCGGGTGGGCAGAGCGCCAGGAAGCGCTCGACCGTCGCGCGGTGCGAGGCGTTGATGTAGCCGCCCCAGTGCTCGTCGTAGATCGGGGCGAAGAGCGTGTCCATCCGCTCCTCACAGCGCCGCTGCTTCTCGCGCAGCCATTGTGTGCGTTCCATGCTTGCCCTTTTGTCCATGGTCAGCCATGTTTAGCCACGGGGGATACGTCGTACGACACCTCACTCTCCCGCCCAAAGCCGACCCGATACCACCAATGTATCAGACCACCGGATGCTGGCGAGCGCCGGGCCATCATGTAGAGTATCCGTAATCAGCGCGTGCTCGAGGTGATGGCAGAGAGGATCGCGCAATGGAGAGGATGAGCGAGGGCGCGCAGTTGCACGACAAGGCGACGCGCCGGGAGACACTCTCGCCGGAGGAGCAGGCCCGCCTGGACGCCTGGTTTGCCGAGCAAGACGCCGCCTCGGCGGCGTCGCTGGCAGAGCCCGCCGGGCCTCAGACGGCAGCGGCGCTCCGCGATGAGATCGCCGAAGCGGCCGCCCAACTGGAGGCAGCCGCCCGGCGCATCTACGAACTCGCCTCCGGGAACGCGACGCTCCGCGACGAAGTCGCCATGTTGCAGCGGCGCCTGGCGTAACGAGCGGGCTCCCGCCTCGATGAGACCAGGTGACGAAGGATCGCCTGTAGAATTCCTCGGGTGCGCCACTTCAAGACCGCCGCGCTGCCCTCAGTGCCCCGCCGCGCGAGAAGGCGTTGAGCACGACCACCCCGGCGACGATCAGGCCGATCCCGGCGATCCCGGCCGGGTCGAGCCGGTCGCGGAAGAGCACGACGCCGAGGACCGCGACGAGTGCCGTGCCCTCCCCCGCCCAGACGGCGTAGACGAAGCCGAGTTGCAGCGTCCGCAGCGCCTGCGAGAGACACCAGAAGGCGCTGCCGTAGCCCAAGGCGACTATCACGCCGAACCAGGGTCGCGTGAAGCCGGCCGACGCGCGCAGCGACAGCGTCCCCGCGACCTCACTCAGGATGGCGCACACCATCATGACGTACCCGCTCACGCCGCCCTCCTCCACGGTAGCCCGTGCCGCTGCCCGCGCCTCGTGAATACGGCCCGCATCCGACTGTCAACCGTGTCGTATCCTCCCCTACCCCATCGGCCACCTACCGACCTCACTACACAAAAGGGATATGTCGTGCGCTCGGCGGGGTACCGACGGAAGATAGCCCATTTGGGGGGGTAGTCAACAGCCGTCCGTCCCGGTACCATAGGGCCATCCCTCCCCCGCGCGTACCCGCGTCGCGGGACTTTCGGGCGGTACCCCGGCCGCCGCGCTCACTCGCGGCCCGCCGCCACCCGCGAGGCGGGCGGCGACGACGAGCCCGGGCGGCGACGACGAGCCGGCCGGCGCCGGGTGGCCTGACCGCGGGCGACGGGCGCCCCGGAGGGTGGGGCGGCGGGACGGCCCAGGTCCAGAAGGAGAGCGGGATGGCGGCACTGGCCGATGGCACCGAGAACGTAGCGCGCCGGCCGGCGCGACGCCCGCCCGGCGGGGGCGGGATCCTCATCCGGCCCCGCTTCGGTTTCACCGCGCCGGACCTGGTCTCGCCGCACGCCCTCGCCGCGGCCGCCCGGCAACTGACCGGCAGCCTGCGCGACGGCGCATCCTCGGAGACCGCCTACGACACCGCGGTCGTCTCGCGCCTGCGCTCGGCCCGCGACCCCGGCCAGTCCGCCTTCCCCGCCACCGTGACTTGGCTGCGCCGTCACCAGCACGCCGACGGCTCCTGGGGCGGCCGGATCGAGACGGCGCACGACCGCCTCGTCGGCACGCTGGCCGCGCTGGTGCGGCTGGCCGAGTTGCCCGACGAGTGGGCCCGCGCGGCCGTGCGCGCGGGCGCGGACTACGTCGCGCGGCGCGCCGAGGACTGGCGCGACGAGCCGCACGAGACGGTCGCCTTCGAGCTGCTGGTGCCCCAGTTGCTCGACGAGGCCCGCGAACTCGACCTGCCCCTGCCCTACGAGCGCTTCGCGCCGGTGCTGGCCCTGCGCGACGAGAAACTGCGGCGCATCCCCTTCGACGCGCTCTACGCCCAGCCGACGACGCTGGTCCACTCGCTCGAATTCCTCGGGCGCGAGCTCGACCCCGAGCGGGTCGGCCGGCTGCGCGGCCAGAACGGCTCCTACGGCAACTCCCCCTCCGCCACGGCGCACGTCCTGGCCCACGCCCGCGACGAGCGGGCCGAGCGCTACCTGCGCCGCGCGCTCGACGTGTCGCTCAACGGCGGCGCGCCGACGATCTACCCGTTCGAGGTCTTCGAGCGCGCCTGGGTGCTCTACAACCTCAGCCACGCCGGCTGCGACGCCGCCGTCGCGCCCCACCTGCGCTACCTGGCCGAGTCGATCGGGCCGGACGGCGTCGGGATGGCGCGCGGCGGGCTGGTGCCCGACTGCGACGACACGGCGATGGTGGCGATCATCCTCGCGCGCGCCGGCCAGGAGGTCGACCTCGAGATCCTCCGGCCGTTCGAGGGTGAGGGCTGGTTCACCTGCTTCCCCTACGAGCGCAACACCTCGATCAGCGTCAACGCGCGGGTGCTGGAGGCGCTGAAGGCCGGCGCCGCGCCCGGCGACGCCCGCCAGGCGCCCCGGCTCGCCAAACTGACTCGCTACCTGCTCGCGCAACGCCTGGCGGGGCGCTACTGGCAGGACAAGTGGCACGTCTCCCCCTACTACGCCACCGCCCAGGTCGTCCTGGCCGCGGCCGGGGTCGCCGACGGCCTCGTCGCCGGCACGCGCGACTGGCTGCTGGAGACCCAGCGCCCCGACGGCTCCTGGGGGCGTTACGGCGGCACCTGCGAGGAGACCGCCTACGCCATGCAGGCGCTCCTGACGCTCGCGCCCGGCGGCGACCCGGTCGCCGGCCAGGCGCTGGCCCGCGGCGCCGTCTACCTGAGCGAGCGCTTCGCCGACACCGACTACCCCGAACTCTGGATCGGCAAGGGGCTCTACACGCCCTACGCGATCGTCCGCTCGGCGGTGATCTCGGCCCTCATGCTCTACCAGCGGACGCGGCAGGCGTGAGCGCCGCGACCCTGATCGCGGCGACCGGCCTGCCCCCGACCCAGCTGGAGCGGGCGCGCCGCGAGGTGCTGGCGGACCTGGCCGGCTGGGCGGCGCGCTACCCGGTCTTCGACCCGGCCCGCTTCCCCGCCCTGGCGCTCACCACCGCCGCGCATCTGGCGGACGCCCCGCGCGCCGACCGCGCGCTCGCCGCGCTCGTCTCTCTCTGGATCATCGCGTTCGACGACCTCGTGGACGAGGCGCGCCTGGCCGGCCGCGCCCTCCGCGAGCTGGCCGTCGGCTACACGCTGCTCGCCCAGGCCGGGCCGGATCGCGCCCCGCGCGCCTTCCCCCCGCCCGGCGCCGTCCCCGCGGCCGCCGAC
>DASSSV010000208.1:0-16858 GCA_035708265.1 Thermomicrobiales bacterium
CGCGTCTGGGAGGCGCCAGAGTGGGTCGCGCGACTGGATCGCGCCTACGTCGTCACGGTGCGCATCCCGGCGTGATTGACGCATAAGGGAGATTGTCGGACAGCGCTGATCGGAAAAGGAGGGATTTCGTGGGCGAGCCGCAGGAGGATGAGGTCTGGGTCGGGGACGTGCGGCAGTTTGCCCAACTTCTGCCCAGCGGCTCGGTGCATTGCATCGTGACCTCGCCGCCGTACTGGTCGCTCCGCGACTATGGCACGGCGCGCTGGGAGGGCGGCGACGCGGCCTGCGATCACGTCCAGCACCGCCAGAACCTCAACGTCGGCTTCAACGAGCGCTGGGGCAACAGCCCCGGCCAGAAGAAGCAGGAGCAGACGCGCGCCACCCAGTACCGCGACCGCTGCGGCAAGTGCGGCGCGGTGCGCGTGGACCGGCAGCTCGGCCTGGAGCCGACCGTGGGCGAGTTCGTCGCCAACCTCGTCGCGGTGTTCCGCGCGCTCCGGCCGGCGCTCAGGGACGATGGGGTAGTTTTTTGCAACCTCGGGGATTCCTACGCCAACGACGCCAAGTGGGGCGGCGTGACGGGCGGCAAGCACGCCGCCGGCCTGCACGGCGGGGGCGGGCCGGGGCGCGGCCGGACGGCGAGCGGCCTGCCGCCCAAGTGCTTAGCGATGGCACCGGCGCGGTTCGCCATCGCTATGGTCGAGGACGGGTGGATCCTGCGGAACGACATCATTTGGCACAAGCCCAATCCGATGCCCGAAAGCGTGACCGACCGCTTCACCACGTCCTACGAGCATGTGTTCTTCTTCACGAAACGACCGACCTATTGGGCCGACATGGAGGCCGTGAAGGAACCGAACAGCGAGGGTGCGGTGGCACGGTTCGGCAAGAACCCGATGCTGACACCGAACACCAAGTATCGGGACATGGCCGGCACGAGTCTCGCCGCCGCCGCCCAGCGGATGCCCGAATGGCTGCCCATAGGCCGCAACGCCCGCGACGTGTGGACCCTGCCCACTTCAGGATTTGCGGGTTCGCATTACGCCACCTTCCCCCCCGACCTGGCGCGCAAGTGCATCCGCGCTGGCTGCCCGCCGCGCGTGTGCGCCCGGTGCGGGGCGCCGTGGGTCAGGCTGGTGGAGCGGGAGGCGGTGCCGAAGGAGAAACGCACCGGGCGCGGCTGGCTCTCCGGCATCGCCGAGCAGGACAACTGGGAGAGCGGCACGCCGACCCATTCGGGGCTCGGCAATCCCGACGCCACGCTCGTGACGACGCTCGGCTGGCGCCCCACCTGCGCGTGCGGGCCGGACGTCGGGACGCGGCCGGGCGTCACGATGGACCCGTTCATGGGCAGCGGGACAACCGCTCTCGTGGCCGTGCAGGAGAACCGCGACTGGATCGGGGCCGACCTCGATCCCCGGAGTGCGGGCTGGGTGGCCGAACGGCTGGCCGGGGCGCAACGCCGTCTGCCGCTGGACCTCGCCGGCGCGGCGGCGGGCGGCTGAGAGAGGAGGGACGCATGTTCTGGCGAGTGCGGTTCGCGGTTCGGTACTGGCGTCGCAGGACGAGCGAGCGGGTGCTGCTGGGGGCGGCGCGGCGGATGCCCCGACAACTGCGCTACTGGGCCACGGTCGTCGCCATCGCGGAGGCGACGAGCGGGCGCTACGGCTCGACGGTCGTGCCGGAACTGCGCGCGGTAGACGTCCTCGCGCGCATCGAGCACTGAGCCGCCGAGGCGGCGGGCGGGAGGGAGTGACGATGGCGAAGCGTGGCGTGACGGGCGATACCCCGCGGGCGATGCAACTCGCGGCACGTCTCCTCATGGCGGGGCACACCGCGCCGCCGGCGCGGGACAGCCTCCTCGATCTGCGGCTACGGCGGGACGATCCGGCGCGGATCGTGGATCTCGCCTATGCGCTCGTGGCCGAAGTCGAGGCCGCAGCCGCGCCGGGCGGGGGAGGGACGGAGCGATGAGGCGCTTGTTGCCCGTTGATCACGTCTGCGGGCCGTGGTGCTGTGACGGCGAGCATGCGGTCGTGTTCGGCGTAAACAGCGACGATCCGGCGCGTGTCGTGCCCCGCCTGCGCCGATTCTTCGCCCGCAGCGGCTGGGAACTGCTCGACGCGACGCTCGCCCCGGAGGCGCGACCCAATCTCGACGCCGGCACCGAGTGGGTCGACGCCACCGGGCGCAGCCGCATCGATGACACGCGTCCCGCACGGGCGTGGGCGTGGCTGTGCCGCATGCGCCCAGCCGAGGACGTGGCGCGCGACAAGACCGCGCTCTAGGAGGCGACATGGATTGGCTCAGCGAACCGCATCCCGAGCGCAACCCGCTCCTCTGGCTTGCCTGCCTGCCCTACGCGCTCGGCGGCCTGCTCCTGCTGGCGCTGGCGTTCGGCCTCGGCTGGCTGGCGCGCGGGTGGGTGCGATGAGCGCGCCGCGCTACACCGACGCGAACAAGCACAGACCGGCCCCGCCACCCTTGCGCGCGCTCGACGAGGCGGCCGTGCGCGCCGAACTGCGCGCCGCCCGCCGCGTGGTCGCCGCCGCCCGCCGGCGGATGAGCGGGGACGCCAGGGAGTGCGAATGCCACACCTGCCGGGGAGAGCGCGAACTGCGGGAAGCCATCTGGGCGCTCGATGCGGTGGTGGACGCCGAGCGGGCCAGGTTGGCACGTTGGCAAGTGGCGCTGGACCTCGCCGCCGAGGCGGCGGGCGGCTGAGATTGGAGGCGACATGGGGGACATCCTCGAACGACGGGCGACGGAGGCGCTAGCGAGCGTTCTCGCGGAACGCGAGCGGCAGGACGCGAAGTGGGGCGTGCAGGACCACGCGCCCCATTTCTGGGCGGCGATCCTGGCGGAAGAGTGCGGCGAGTTCGCGCGCGAGGCGATCCGCGACGGCCTCCTCGGCGCGCCGCTCCACGGCCCCGACGCCGAGGCGCTGGCGGCGGCGCGCGCGGAGGCGGTGCAGGCGGCGGCGGTCGCGCTGGCGATCGTGGAGTGCATCGACCGTGATCGGTGGTGGCGGAGGACATGATGGGCTGGCAGGGAGACGACGACCTCGTGACGCGGACGATCGCCAACTGGCACGGCGGCCGGCTGCCGGTCGGGGCGGGGCAGGGGGCGACGATGGACGCGGCGAGCGAACCGGGGCCGACGAGCGCGGCGCGTGCCCCCATGACCGACGCCGAGTGGGACGCCTCGATCTGGCGCAGCCTGGCGGGGCTACGCGACTGGCCGCCCCTGGAGATCGATTACCACACCGTCTCGGCCGCGCTGGATGAGCGTATCGCCCTGCGCGCCGCGGTCGCGCGACTGGAGGGGGAGCGAGACGCGGCGCGGGATGCATTCGACCGCAACGAGCGGGCGCGAGACGTCCTCCGCGATGGCGTCAACCATCTGGCGCGGGATCTGGTTGCCGCGACGGCGGAACGCGATGAGGCCCGCGCCGAGCGCGACGCGGCCCGCGCGGCGCTGGCGGCGCTCATCTCCGACGCCGAGATCGCCTGGCATGACTACCACAATCTGGCGCGACACACGGGCAGGCGCGAGGGATGCGACCTGGAGATCTGCCGCGGCCTGCGCCGCGCGGTGGCGCGCGCCCGGGCGGCGACGGGGAGGGGCGAGTAGATGCCCGTCGTGACGTTCTACGGCGGCCCGCTCGACGGCGAGGAGCGGGTCTTGCTGCAGGTGCCTCCCGTCTACGATGCCGTGATCTACGAGCAACTGCGCCCGGCGTGGATGCTCGACGCGGCCGATTACGAGGGCCAGGGCAGCTACCGGACACGTCGGTATCGCTATCGCTGCACCGAGGGGATGGACGGCCGATGGCGGGCCGTGGCGACGGGGGTGAACGATGGGTGAGCGTGTGCGCTCGACGCGCCGGGGCCGGGTCATGGCCTACGTGGACTACGCCGACGGCCACGGCGCCTACGAGGCGACGACGATCCCGCTGCCGCTCAGCGACGAGCACTACGCCAGGGGGGAGCGCCTGCGCCGGCGGCGCATCGCCCGGCGGCTTTCGCTGCGCGACCTGGCCGCGGCGGTCGGGTTGTCCGTGGCGGACGTGTCGCAGATCCAGGCGGGCACGGCCGAGGCGACCGAGGAAGAATGGGCGCGCCTCGAAGCGGCGACGGGGGGCGAGGAGGAAAACGGATGAATCGCCCTCTCCCGCGCACCTGGAGCCGGTCACGCCGCGCGAGAACACGATGCGGAGCGAGGCGGTCACCGCGTACAACGCGCGCGCGACGCATTGCCGGTCTGGCCATCCCTTCGATGAGCAGAACACCTTTTTCACGCGCAAGGGCCGGCGCGGTTGCCGCATTTGTCGCCGTGAGGCGAACCGCCGACATGAGCGGCGCATGAGGGAGAAGCGTCGTGATCAGCAACGATGATCTGGCCGCGATCCGGGCGCGGCATGTGCCGATGGGGCTGCGCTGCGTGGAGTGTTCGGAGGGCTGGCCCTGCGACGCCGCGCGGCTGATCGAGCTCCTTGACGCCGCCGAGTGCCGCCTGGCGACGAAGGGCGGCGGCACGCTCGTCGTCACCGCGGCCGAGTTGCACCGCGCCCACGCCGAGGCGCGGGCCATCGCCGAGCGGGCGCGGTGCTGGGCGGCCGGCTGGCGGCGGGCGGCCTACGACTTCCGCGACCGAGCCGACCTGGCGTTCGACGCGCTGGAGCAACTGGAGCGGCAGCAGGCGCGGCTGTACGACCGCCTCGACCGCGCCGCCGCCGTGGTCGAGGCCGCACGGGCGGTGCTCCCGCTGTTCACGCCCGACGGCTACCTGAGCCGCCGGTGGCACGCCGCCGAGCGGGACGCCTTGCGCGACGCCCTGGCCGCCCTCGACGCCGCGACGAAAGCGAAGTCATGAGTGGGGCGCCGGCGACAAAGATGGGGATCGCCGGCGCCCCGGAGCGAGAGGAGAGAGGACGGAGTCCCCGGTGAAATCCTAACGCACCCCCGCCGCGCTGTCCATCCCCGCGAGCGCGGCGAACGAGGAGCCGTCGCCCTCGCGGTGGGCGTCCCGCCCGGTGTAGCGACACCAGCGCCGCAGCGCCATATCCACGTTCTCCGGCCTGATGTCCATCGCGAACGAGTCGCGCCCCTGCCGCTCGGCCGCGATCAGCGTCGTGCCGCTGCCGACGAACGGGTCGTAGACGTCGCCCTGGTGGTTGCGGATCGGCCGCTCCATGCACTCCAGCGGCTTCTGACTAGAGTGCTCCTCCCGCTCCTCCTGGCGCCCGGCCGGGTTCAGCGACGCGATCTCCCAGAGCGTCGTCTGCTTGCGATCCCCGATCCAGCCGGCGGTCGCGCCGCGACGCACCGCAAAATAGGCCGGTTCATGGGACCAGTGGTAATGGCCTCTGGAAATCGCGAAGTGCTGCTTCGCCCAGACGATCTGGCTGCGGATCTCGAAGCCGACCGCCTCGATCGCCGCGGCCACCGGCCCGGCCAGGCGCCCGGCGTGCCAGCAGTAGAGTACGTCGCCCGGCAGGTGCCGCAGCGCCTCGCGCCAGTCGGCGCGGTCGTCGTTGGCGACCTGCTCGCCCCGGTCGCGGTGGACGTCGTGTCGGCCCAGGTCGCCGGTGAGGTTCGCGCGCCAGTGCGGATCGTACTCCACGCCGTAGGGCGGGTCCGTGATCGTGAGATCCGGCCGCCGCCCGTCCAGCAGACGGAGCACGTCGGCCTCGTCGGTCGCGTCGCCGCACAAGAGCCGGTGGACGCCGCCCTCGCCCTCCAGCACCCATAGGTCGCCGTATCGGACGGGCGTACGCGCCGCCGCCGCCAGCCGCTCGTCCGGGTCGGCGAGGCCCGGGTCCGGCACCGCCGACCGGTCGGTCTCGGCCAGTTGCGCGATCAGCTCGTCCAGCGCGTCGTCGCCCGCGCCGATGCGCTCGGCCAGCGCGGCGTACTGCTCGGCGTCCTTGGCGGCCAGCGCCCCGATCGGGTCGTAGGTCGCCAGCACGACCTCGACCTCCTCGTCGGTCAGGTCAACGTAGTCCACCGGGATCGGGTTCTCGCCCTTGGCGATCGCCAGCGCGATCCGCATGTGGCCGTCCACCACCAGGTCCACATTGCCGCTCGCGGAGGCGGCGGCGTCCTGCACCTTGGGGTGATCGACCCACCCGACGCGATCGAGCGCGCTGAGCATGGCCCGCTGTTGATTTTCCGGATGTGCTCTCCAGTTGGACGGGTTAGCCAACAATTGCTCGGGATCAACCCACTCGGTCCTGACGATCCGGTTGCGCCACGCGGCGCTTGTAGCGCCCACTCTTATCCTCCCGCTCGCGCCAGCCGGCGCGCAGGTCGTCCTCGCGCACCTGCGGCCTACCCTTCTCGGCCCGCCGCCGGGCCGCCTCGTAGTCGCTCCACAGCAGCACCACCAACTGCGCGGTCGTGCGCGCCTCCAGGCGCTTGCGGCTCTGCCAGAGTGCATTGTCGACCTGCCGGGCGGCGACGCCGAGGTAGCCAGCGATCTCCTCCTGGTTGGTCACGCCCGAGGCCAGCAGGAAGAGGACGTGGGCGATCCACGGCGGCAGGCGGTGGCGGCGCAGCCGCTCGGCGAAGTACCAGCAGGCCACCGGATCCCAGGGGTCCGGCTCGAACGTGTGGCTCGCCCTGGCGCGCCGCCGCCAGTGCTCGGCGTGGTCGCGCTCGACGCGCAGGACGCGCGGGCGCCGGGGCGTCGTGCGCGCGGGCACGCTAGGCCTTCGGTTTGGGCGGCGCGGCCGGGCGCTCGACGGCGACGCTGGTGTCCGGGGTCGAGGGCGGCGGCGGCTTCGGCGCGCGGGGCTTCCTGACGCGCGTCGTCGGGGCGGACACCACGGGCGGCGGAGGCGGCGGCGGCGGCGCGCCCAGTTGCAGCCCGCGCGTCTCCAGCGCGTCCACGACCAGCGTCGGCTTCCACAGTTTGTCGTAGAACAGCCAGGCGGTGTAGAGCACGATCACGACGTCCGAGAGGATCAGCCTGACCCAGTCGTCGGCTGTCTGGGGCTGGCCGCCGAGGATCACCTTGGTCAGATAGGCCTGCACCGCCGCGACGACGACGCAGACCAGGAAGGCGAACACGGCCGCGAAGCGGCTACTCGCCTGCCGCGCCCTGAGCGCCGCGATCGCCAGCGGCAGCAGCACGCCCGTCAGGATCGCCACGATGGTAGTCACGTCAAACGGTTCAACGGTCATGGGATGCTCCTTCCGTCTCCCAATGCGCGCGGTGCTCCTGCGCGAAGCGCCGCAAGATGACCTCGGCCGCCGGCGGCGAGCGGCGGTACGCCGTCGTCTCCCAACTGCCGCACGGGCAGGCGATCGCCAGCGTCTCGCCGTCCTCGGTGAGCGAGGCGACGCCGCGCCGGTGCGCCCTGGCCGACGCCAGCGTGACCGCCGCGATGGTCTCCGCCGTCAGAGGCCCGACCATGCTCACGCCGCCATCTCCTGATATAATGTCCCGCAATGAAGCCGAGGCGATGCTGCTAACACCCCTCGGCATGGCACCCAACCTGACAGGAGGTTGCGATGCGCCCCGAGTATACCCCAGAGTTCATCTCCAGATTCGAGAGCCGCGTGGATCGCTCCGGCGACTGCCACATCTGGATCGGCGTCCGTCACCGGCAGGGTTATGGTGAAATCTCCTGTGGCGGGAAGATGCTGCGCGCCCACCGAGTCGCGTGGGAGATCGCCAATGGGCAAATTCCGCCCGAGATGTGCGTCTGCCACGCTTGCGACAACCCTTCTTGCGTCAGGACCGATCACCTGTGGCTCGGGACGCAGCGAGAGAACATGAGAGATGCGGCGAAGAAGGGACGAGTGGCCGCACAGCGCCATCCAGAACGCATTCCGCGCGGAGACAACCACTACTCCAAGCAGCATCCGGAGCGCGTGGCAAGCGGAGATAGAAACGGCGCGCGCACGCGACCTGATCGCGTCCCCCGTGGCGAGCTCAATGGGAGTTCCAGGCTCACCGCAGATCAAGTACGCGAGATTCGACGCCTGGGTGCGACGACAAGTCAACGCGCGATTGCGCAAGCATTTGGCGTCCACTTCTCGACCATCAGCGGCATCATCTCGGGGAAGCGGTGGAGACATCTCCTTTAGTCCACCTTACTTGCGCTCTAATGCGCCGCAAGCCTCGCCGTCTTCTGATAAGAGACGCGCGGCATCATCGAAGGTCATGTAGAAATAGCCGTGATCGCCCCACGAGCCCCAGGAGTTGAAACAGGTGAGCAATCGCGTCTCGGTATTAGCCCCGCATACGAGATAGGCGTGACCTCCGACGACTGAGCCGGAGATGCTCACCTTCCCGGTTGGATCAGGCTGCATCATCCCACTGTAGAAGTTGGTCCCGAAGACGACGGGACTCGTGCCGAGCAGATAGGCCACGACGTCGTCCAGGTTCGCCGCCCAGTGGTAGGACGCGATGATGCCCTTGCTCTGCATGTACTGCGCGCCCGCCCGGACGGTCGAGCCGTCGTGCGGCTTCCCGGCCCACGGATCGAGGGACTGCGCGCCGGCGTAGATGTCGTCGGCCGAGGGCGGCAGGTGGACGGCGCGACGGTAGGGCAGCGCGTCGCGCCAGTTCTTCCAGGAGTAGCCGACGCATCGTGGGGCCTGGCCCTGGTTCAGTAGCGCGCCGGCGCGCCAGAGCCGCGCCGTGCGGCCGGGTGGCGGCGGCGCGGTGATGGCCCGGAGCGGGAAACCCGCGTCGCGAGGATCCTCGTGGTGGATGCGGCCGAGACCGTGGGTCGCCACTTAGGATGCCTCCTGGTAGCGGCGGCCCTCCAGGTCGTCCGAGAGGACGCCGTCGGTGAGCCAGCCGTGATACTGCGGCGTGAGGATCGAGGGGCGCGCGGTAAGCGCGGGAGGCTCGCCGGTGCGAATCCAGCCGGGACCGCGCGCCGAGCCGTCCCTAGCCGGGCCATCGATCACCCACTCGCGCCGATCGGGCAGGATGACTCCATAGCAGCGCCCGTCGGCGCCGTGCCAGACGTCGGCCAGCCACGACATCTCGACCATCGCCCCTGCCGGAGCGTCGCGGAGCGCATATTCTCGCCCGTCGCGCGGATCGCGGTAGAGCGCGTTGTAGAAGAGTTGCCAGACGTCGTCCTGGGTGAACTCGTAGCCACATGCGCAGTGCGTCGGCCAGCGGGGGTCGTCGCGCGGCCAGTCCAGCGGTTCGGTGCGATGTAGGCCGCACTCGTCGACAATGAGAGTGCCGTCCTCGATCCGTGTCTGCGCCTCGTGCCAGCCGGTATCGCAAGTCCATCCATCGCCGCTATGATAGCGGCGGAGGGCGCGCGCCACACGATCGGTCGGTTCTAGCAGGAAACATCGCCAACTCATACCCTACTCCTTGTCGAACCAGAGCACTTCGGTCGCGCCCTGGTGGCCGTGAATGGCGACGACCTCCTCGATGCTGTCGCGGACCTCAATGCCGTGATAGGGCGGCGCGACCCAGCAGAGCACACACTTTCCACGTAGAAACTCGCATCCCACCGCGACCACGCCGGTCCCGCTGACACCGGACGGATCGACATTCCGGTAGAGGCCGAAGCGCCGCGGCGTCTGCCAGTGCTCCGCCGCCGGCCAGAGGCGCGGATCGACGTCGGAATAATGGATCGCCATCACGATCCCACCGGCGAGCCGTCGGGCTCCCAGACGAACGCGGCCGAGCCGTCCGGGTTGCGCAGCGGGAAATGCGCCCCGCATTGGAAGCAGAACGTGCCGCCATAGAAGGCCGGGTTGCGCGCGAAGGTCTCTGCAATCGCGCGCCCCATCGTCGTGACCGTGCCGCAGGCGACATGGCGATAGGACTCCCGAACCGGCCGCACGAAGCCCTTGGCCCGTTCCTCGTCGGAGAGGACTAGGTAGGTCTTCTGCTGGCCCTTCGCCGGTCCCTCGGTCTCGTACTCGTGTAGGCGCGGATCGTTCGGATCGGTCGTGTTCATCGCCGCCTCCGCCTAGGGCCCCGGATCGGGCACCGCCTGCCCATCTGCCAATAGATCGTCGTTGAGGCTGTGCCTGTCCGACTTTCTCCAAATGAACGCCAACCATCTGCCGAAGTGGTCCGACTTGAACGACTGCGCGACGAGCGGCCAGTCGGTCGGCGGGGTGTCCGCCGCCGCCAGCCAGCGCTCGGTGTAGTCCTTCGCCGCCAGGCCGGCCGCCCTGGTCGCGCCGGTCACTTCCGGGCAGTTGACGCCGAGCAGCCGCACGCTCTCGGTGTGCTCCTCGCCGAAGCCGAAGTCGAAGGTCAGGATCGCGGTGTCCCCATCGATGACCCGCTCCAGCCTGGCGTCGTAGATGTACTCCCGGTCGGGCATCGGCCCGGCCGCCGTGGGCGTGCCGCTCACCGCTTGCCGCCCTTGGCGTCGACCTTCCGCGCGCGCGACAGCATCGCCGCGGCGGTCTTGTTCCCCGAGCGCCGCACATAGGCCGCGACCTTGTTCAGCACGGCCTTCTTCGAGGCCGCCTTGCCCCTGAGTTGGATCGCCGAGCGCGCCGTCTGCGTCGAGTAGACCGGGTATGAACCCTTCTTCAGCCCGCTCCCGGACTTCGCGCCGTACTGGCGGCGCGCGGCCGCCGACGGCTTGCCGCTCCTGGTCGTCAGCGCCTTCGTCCCACGGTGGCGCGTCATCGCCCCTTTCAGACTCTTCACCACGGACCTCCCTGTCGGTTGCGGCGTTCCTCGCCCAGCGCCAGCAGCACCAGCCACGCGATCGTCAGGATCGCCACCAGCACCGCCGCCGCCGTCACGAGTCCATCCATCACAAGATCGTGAAGTCGCTCCAATACTCGTCCTCGGCGCGGTGCAGGCGGCGCGTGAGGGGATGGTCCTCACCCAGCAGCCGCTCGCTGGCGGCGCAGGCGGCGGCGTGCGCGACCATCCCCAGCGTGATTGTCAACTGCAACACCCAGGCGGCGGCGGCGATCAAGCACCCCATAGAATCACCCTACCCATACCAGGAGAGCCGCTTCTCGAGGACCAGTTGCTCCAGCGTGTAGGGCGACGGCGTCAGGTCCGGGCGGGCGAGTTTCTCCGCCGCCGCCAACTCGGCCAGCACCACCGCGCCCTTGAAGGTATGCGCCACGCCCTTGCGGGTCGCGGCCACCCGCTCCACCGCCGAGCCGCCGATGTAGCCGAGGTCCAGCACGCCCTCGCGGATCACGTCGCCCAGCTCCGGCCGCGCCTTGACCCAGGCGAGCACCGCCTGCCGATTCCGGTCCTCCTCGGCGGTCGGCACGCTCTGGATGGCGAGCCCCTTCCAGGCGGCGATGGCCGCGCAGACCGCCCCGGCCGCCGCGTCGTAGTAGCCCGGCTGCGCCATGAGCGCCAGGTCGGCCGCGTCGGTGTGCGAGCCGCATTCCAGGATCAGCCGCGTCGTCGTCGCCTTGATCGGCTCGGTCACGCGGAAGATGCCGAGCCTGCTGCCGGATTCGCCCACAGCCGTCGACTGTTCGCTCATCGCGCCGCCGTTGGGGAATCTGAGCGGCAGCCCGGTCGCCTGGGCGATGCGCCTGGCAATGTCCGGCCCCAGGGTGTCGCGCACGTCGGCGTCCACATCGCCGGGCGCATCGGGGTAGACGCAGAACACGCCGCGCGGCCCCGCCTCGCTGTGCGTCTCCAGGTAGACGTCGGGCACCCACCCGGCCTGCGCGTCGGCCGTCACCCTGGCCGCGATGGTGTCGAGACCGTCGGGGCTGGTGCCGCGGCCGTCGTCGGGCGTGTAGACGCGCACGTCCCAGCCCTGGCGGCGGGCGGCGGCGGCGATCGCGGGCGTCAGCAGCCCGGTCTCCTTGATCTCCTCGGCGTCGCCACCCTGGGCGTTGTGGTGGCCGGCGGTCAGCGCGAGGCGCACTTTGGGACCCTCGGCCGCGCGCCACTGGGCCATCCAGGCCAGCACCTGCGCGGCGTAGGCGGCGGGGTCGTTGCCGTCCGAGGCGGGCGCGAAGAGCGGCAGCACCGTCTCGACGGTCGTGGCATTGTTCAGGCGATAGACGTAGTTGGGCGCGGTCAGGCGGTAGCAGAGGTCGTCCAGCCCCGCGCGCCAGGTCGGGAAGGTGGCATACGGCCCCTTCGGCGTGACGACGATCTGCCCGTGGCTGGCGGGCAGGATCACGCTCCTGGCGTTGCCCCAGGACTTCGTGTGGTAGTCGTGCTGGATGCCGGTCGTGGCGCGGCCGAGGTTGTGCTCCTTCACCCCCACGGCGAGGATGAAGGCGTGGGAAAGCCCGTAGGTGGCGACGAGGTCGTAGTAGACGCCCGGGTCGGCCTCGGCGGCGATGGGCGTCCCCGCCAGCCTGGCCGACCAGTCCTGGCGCGTGAGGTCGTTCGCCCCGTAGATCGACAGGTCGCTCGCCGCCATGCCGCCTCCACCGCTCGCCCCTATTGTAGCACTCACTCGATGAAATCGCGCGGGCGGCGCGCGCCCAGCGCCCGCAGCAACTTCCGGCGGTAGAGCCGCTCCACGATCGAGCCGACGGTCAGCAGCATCACGCCGACGATCAGGCCGTCCACGATGACCACGCCGATCTCATGCCGCCGCGCCGGAGAACTGCCCGGCCGCGACAGCGTCGCCACCAACCCGAGCGCGACGAAATCCAGGTAGACCAGCGCGTGCCCCGCCGCCGCCGCCAGATTGGCCCGCGCGACGATGTCGCGGGGTCCGCCCTTGATCACGCCCGGCGTCACCTCCAGCGCGCGCGCGTCGAGCACCGCGTCCACCAGCGCCCAGCCGGTCAGCAGCAGGCCCAGGAAGACCAGGACCAGCCACACCCAGATCGACGCCGGGATCTGCGCCAGGCTACGCATCGCGGTCCTCCCGCCGCGTCACCGCCGCCTCCGCCGCCAGCGCGCGCACCCGCGCCCGCACGTCGCGCTGCCGCGACTCCAATTCCCGGATCTCCCGGACCCGCCGGTCGTGCCCGTCCGGCCCAGGCCCGCGCCAGCGCCGCAGCGAGGCGCGCGCGACCTCCCGGAGCCACCGCACCGCGCGCATCACGGCCGGTGCCCCTTCTTCTCCGCGATGTCGGTCGAGAGTTCGGCCAGGCTGGTCCCGGAGAAGGCGAGGTCGCGGTACTTGTCGCGCTCCTCTTTGACCTCCGCCAGTTCCTTCTCCCGATCGGACAGCATGCGCTCGTAGAGCCCCTGGATGATCTTCAGGAGCGTCCCGGAAATGACGATCAGCGCGCCGAGGAGGGGCCATTGACGGTAAAGCTCCTCCATCAGCGTTCGTCTGGATATCCCAGCCCCGCCACTCCACGAAACCTCCCCTCACCTCGCCGGCGAATTCGGACATTTGTTCCATAAAGTATACCCCATCGCGGCGCGACGGTCGCCGGCGACCTAGGACCGCTCGCGAGTCATGATGCGCGCGATCATCCGGGCGATCTGCATGGTCGTGGCCACCGCGTTCATCGTGTTCAGCGTCGCGGCCTGCTTCTGCGCCGTGGTGTAGGAGCCCCAGCCGGCGATGTCCGTCTGGAGTTGTTGGTACTGCGCCTGCGCCGTCTGGATCAGCGTCGCGCGCTGACTGACGTCCTGCTCCTGGTCGGTCGGCTGCGGGACGTGCGCGGCCACCACCGGCGCCGCCGCGGCCGGCAGGTCCAGGTAGGTGCCTTGCGGGTCATAGGTGTGCAGGTCATCACCGTCCTGTCCGAGCGCTGGCACGTCGATCCCGGCCGCGGCGAGTTCGGTCGTGAGTTGGTCGAGACGAACGACCTTGCCGTTTAGCAGCATCGTTAGACCTCCTCGACATAGATGTAGGACGGATCGGCCGCGTCGGCGAAGACACGCCCGGTGCCCCCGTCCGGCACGCGAAACTGCGCCTTATAGGTCCGGCTGCCGGCGGCAGGTGTCTGATATGAACTGACGTAGAGCGCGTGACCATTGCCACTGGAGGGGGTGATGAAGCCCTCCTGGATCTGCGCGGCGGCGGTCACGTCGTACAGCGCGACGATGATGCGCGCCGTGCCCCCATTGTCGACAAGCGGCGAATAGAAGATGAT
Organism: Thermomicrobiales bacterium; assembly: GCA_035708265.1. GTDB lineage: Bacteria > Chloroflexota > Chloroflexia > Thermomicrobiales > CADCWN01 > DASSSV01. The sequence goes on from DASSSV010000208.1 coordinate 14,007, forward strand.
GCGCACCGGACGGGATCCGATCGTCACGGTGACGGAGAGCCCGGTGATATCGACCAGCGTCGAGACGCTGGTCGTCGTCTGCGCGGCGGTGATCTGCGCATAGCCGAGGTGGCCAGCCGGGCCGGAGCCGCCCCCGCCGCCGGCGAGCTGCGTCCAGGTGCCCGGCGAGCCGGCCGTCGTGCAGACCCAGGCGCTCCCGCTCTGATCGAGGACGAAGTCACCCTTGTTGAACGTTCCCGTCGTCGGCGCGCCGCTCGCCGTCGCGCCGACATAGCGACTGGCCGCCGTCGCGCCGGTCAGGCCGGTCGGGGCGAACGCCTCACCCGGCACAATCCCGGTGAAGGCGTCGCCGCCGCCCGACTCATGCGCCGTGTGGTGACTGACCGCCGCCGCACCCACATCGGCCGCCGCCAGCGGGTCGGAACCGCCCGTGTGGTGCGTCGTCGCGTGCGCCGTGGGCGTGCGCGCGTCGGAGAGGCGGCTGTCGTTGCCCGCCGCCGCCGTCGTCGCCGTCGTGCCGAGCTGGAGCACGTTGGCGACGAGGTCCCAGCCGCTGCCGTTGTCGCGCCAGACGTTGCCGGTGTCGGTGGCGGCGTAGTGCCGCCCGACCGTGCCCGCCGTGGCCGCCGGCCGCGCCGACTCCAGCCCCGCCATCATCGCCTGATCGAAGGTGACGCTCATCTCAGACTCCTAGCGTCAGGTCGCTGCCGTCCAGAGTGACCGGCGCGCCGCCCAGCGTGATCGTGCTCGGCGCGTGGCGGTTGTGCCACTTGCTGTCCGAGGCCAGCCAGACCAGCGTGTCGCCGTCGCGCAGGTCGGCCAGCGCCACGTCGGTCAGCGCCGCGAGCGTCGTGGCGGCGGCGGGCGCGCCCCAGCGCAGGCCCGTGGCCTGCGTCGCATCGGCGATCAGCACGTCCCCGTCCGCCCCGACCGGCAGGCGCGTCGGCGGCGCGCTCGCGCCCCGCGCGATCAGGTCGCCCTTCGTCGTGGTGGGATCGGCCAGCCCCACGGCCGGCGTAGCGGGATGGTATTTGCTCCCGTCCCAGGTGATGACCTGCCCGCTCGTCGGCGCCACGCCATCGTCGTAGTCCCTGGCGCCGCGGATGGTCACACCGTCGGTCGTGCTCGTCCCGCCGCTCTTGCCCGGCAACTGGCCGACGATGTCGCGGCTGTTGAGGTTGAGTTTCCAGTCGTCCGTGACGAAGGGCAGCAACTCCAGGATGCGCCGGTCGATGTGATCCATCAGCGTGCGCATCAGCCGATCGCCCGCGGATACCCTGCCGCTCATGCCGATGCCATCCCTCCCGTATAGGCCTGGTATTTGACGCCGAACGCCGTCACCAGCGAGGGCGTCAGGTCCTCCCAGGTGCTCGACCCGGCCGGCAGTTTGACGATCGTGGCGTCCGGCCCGGTCGGCGCGACGCCGACGTTCCAGCGCGTGTTGCAGGTGTAGATCGTGCCGTCGCCGTCGATATACCCGGCGGTGACGCCGGGATCGGTGTTGTAGGACGGGAAGGTCGCGCCGCTCTGGCCGTAGAGGCGCGTCCAGGTCGCCGCGCCGTCCGTCGAGCGGTAGAGGCCGGGGCTGGGTGCATTGATCTGCGTCCAGGCGAGCAGCGAGCCGTCGCCCTGATAGGCCAGCGCGGGCCAGTAGATATTGGCGTAGATCGCCGCCGCCAGGGTCGTGAGCGACGCCGAGCCGAAGGTGCCGCGATAGAAATGGCCCCAGCCCGAACAGAAGATGAAGCCGCCCCCGTCCGGCGTGGTGACGAGCACCTGCGAGTTGTTGAGCACCGCCCCGTCCGCTTCGCCGGTGCCGATGGGGAAGGTGGCGCCCCCGTCCTGGCTGAGCCAGACCGCCTGATTGTTATAGCCCGGCCACTTCACGGCGACCTTCCCGCTGTCGGTCGGGCTGACCGCGACCGCCTGGAGCGTGAACTGGCTGCCGCCCGTTCCCGGCGCGGGCCAGGGCTGCCACGCCAGCGTCGTCCAGGTATCGCCCCAATTGGTGGTCTTGGCGACCGTCAGGCCGGACTGCGTGATCGCGTAGCCGGTGCCGTCGGCCGAGAAGTCGAGCGCCTTGACGCCGGTGCAGGGGAGGTTCGTCCAGGTCTTGCCCTGGTCGGCCGAGCGCCAGACGTTCTGCACGGCCTTGAAGCCGTCGCCGGGATCGCCCGAGGTCAGCAGCGTATAGTGGAACGCGCCGCGCTTGAAGATCGGCCGCGCCCATCCGGTGCTGCCGCCCCACGCGCCGTCCACGTCGGGCGCGGGGTGGTTCGCCTGCAGATGCCAGCCGGCCGAGTCGAGCAGGAGGATCTTGCTATTCGCCGCGCTGGTGTCGTTGAGCGGGTGGACCGACACCAGCACCAGCCCCGAGGGCGGGGCGGCGTCCCGCAGTTTGCCGTAGCCGACCATGTAGCCCGCGCGACCACCGCCCAGCGTGGGGTAGTCGCGCATGCGGTAGATGGTCGAGACGAAGTTGTCGACCGTCTTGAACAGCCCCGTCTCGCCCTGGCCGTAGACCAGCCCGTCGAACTGGCCGTCGCGGATCAGGTCGCGGATGTGGCCGAAGATCAACTGGTCGTAGGTGGCGCGCTTGAAGGTGAAGGGCGCCGAGGCGTCGGCGGTCCAGATATGCGCGGTGCCGTCGGGAGCGTCGCCGCCGGCGATCAGCGTGGGCGTGTAGACGCCGATGGTCAGCGCGGTCGGCTGCGCGCCCGGCTCGTCCACCGGCCCCGCGCCGGCGTCGCCGTTCCAGTTGCCCGCGACGTTGTCCGTGCGCTCGTGGACGCGGCTGACCTCGCCGCTCACCAGGGGCCCGTTGAAGACCACGAAGGCGTCGCCGAAGCCGG
>DASSSV010000209.1:0-4925 GCA_035708265.1 Thermomicrobiales bacterium
GGCGCGCGGCGATCGCCCGGAGCTGGGTCGAGCGCTCGGGCGGGACGATGCCCTCGCCGACGGTGCTCGCCACCGCGGTGCCGGTCAGCGCGCCGACGAGGTTGAGGACGCCGGCCATGGCCACGGCCCGGCCGGCGGAGAGGACGCGGGTGGCCATGACGGTGGCGATGGCGTTGGCGGTGTCGTGGGAGCCGTTGATGAAGTCGAAGGCCAGGCCGATGGCGACGTTCAGGACGAGGACCAGGAACGCCGGACCGGGCACCGGGACTCCCTCCTCGGCGGCCGCCGGCGCCGCCGGCGCGGGGTCAGTCGCGGGCGCCGCGGCCGGCGGGTGGCGGGCGCGGTGCGGGTAGGTCCGCGCTGGCGCGCGTCACGGGTTGCGGGCGATGTCGAGGGTCGAGAACATCGCCTGGAAGTACTGGCCGGCCATGGCCTGGTAGCTCGCGTAGGGGCAGAGGATCACGTAGTCCCACTCCGCGCCCCAGTTCAGCCCCGCGCCGATGATGTCCATGTAGAGGGTCCCGCTGCGGTTGGGCTTGACTCCGCTATGTGGACACTCGAATACTGGGGCCGATGGCCTCAACGAAGGAGTGCAGCATGGCGAAGACGCACCCACCGTACCCGCCGGCGTTCCGCGCCGAAGCGGTCGAGCTCGCCAGGACGAGCGGGAAGGGCAACCCGGCGCGGGCCCGCGACTTGGGCCTCTCCGAGCAGGCGTTGCGCGGCCAGGGGAAACGGTCGGAGGTCGACGCCGGGCGCGGGCAGCCGGGGGAGTTGACGAGCGCCGAGCGCAAGGAGTCGCGCCGGCTGCGCCGCGAGAACCGGGTGCTGCGGCAGGAACGCGAGATCGTGCGAACAGCCGCCGCCTGCTTCGCGAAGGAGACGCGGTGAGCCGCTACCGGTTCATCCACGCGGAGACGGCCCACCGCCCCGTGGCCCTCCTGTGCCGGGTGCTCGGCGTCGCGCGCTCCGGCTACTCTGCGTGGGCGCGGCGCGGGCCGAGGCCCCGCGCCAAGGCCGACGAGGAACTGCCGGCGCGGATCGCGGCGGTGCATGCGCGCGGCCGGCGGACCGACGGCGCGCCCCGCGTCCACGCCGGGCGGCGCGCGAGCGGGGTGCGCTGCGCCCGCAAGCGCGTGGCCCGCCGGCCGCGCGCGGCCGGCCTCGCCGGCTGCCGCCGTCACCGCCGGGCGCGCACGACGGTCGCCGACCCGGCGCGGCCGCCGGCCCCCGACCTCGTCGCGCGCGACTTCGCGGCCCCGGCGCCGGATCGGCTCTGGCTCGGCGACATCACGTATGTCGACACTTGGGAGGGCTGGCGGTATCTCGCGGTCCTGGTCGACGCCTACTCGCGGCGGGTGATCGGCTGGGCCATGGCCGACCGCCTGCGCGCCGAGTTGGCCCTCGACGCGCTGGCCATGGCGCTCCGGCGCCGCCGGCCCGCGCCCGGCCTCACGCACCACACCGACCGGGGCGGCCAGTACACCGCCGACGCCTATCAGCGGGCGCTCACGGCGGGCGGCCGCATCTGCTCGATGAGCCGGGCCGGCGACTGCCACGACAACGCCCTGGCCGAGTGCTGCTTCGCCACCCGCAAGGCCGAGCTCGTCGATGCGCGGGCGTGGCCGACGCATGCCGCGGCCCGGCAGGCGCTCTTCGAATGGATCGAGGTCTGGTACAACCGCCAGCGCCGCCACTCGGCGCTCGGCTACCGGAGCCCCGCGCACGTCGAGGAGGAGAGAGTGTTGTTGTCGAGCCAAGCCGCCCAGCGCTACACCGTCCACCAAACCGGGACAACCTCAGTTTGGGCCAACTGGGCGAGGCGTGCCTGGGGCTGGGCGAGCCAGCCGACGACCAGGGTCTGCACGAAGCGCGCGCCGGTCAGCTTCGAGGTCCGTTGCACCAAGCTCGTCGCCCGGGCCGCGCGCTCGGCCATCGGCCCCAGGACCGTCTGCAGGGCACGCGCCACCTGTGGTATCGTCGCCATCGCGAGCTCCTTCGGGGCATCACGGATGTCTCAGCACCACCCATGATGCCCGATTGGGCTCCTCTTGGCTATGCCTGCGGCTTAGGTTGATGCATATGGGGGCGCGGCGCTGGGCCCCCCCGTACGCGTAGTAGGCCAGCACCACGGCGTCGGGGTAGGAGGCCAGGTTGGCGACCGCGAAGCAGTAGCCGACCGCCTTCTGTCCGGGCGGGAGCACGTCGGCGCGGGCAGGCGCGGCGGGCGTGGCCGCCGCCAGCGCGGCGAGCGCGGCGAGGAGCAGTGCCACGCGCGGGCGGGCGCGCGGCCGGGGGGCCTGCGGGACGGCGGGGGGCGGGGCGGCGCGCATGACGCCCTCCGTGCGATGACTCCGGTCACCCCTCACGCGGCGTGACCCGCTACGGGCGCGGGATAGCAATGAGTTGGCGGGCCCCGCGGGACGCAACCATCGGCGCGAAGCCTCCGCCACCGAGGAGCACCCCGAGGGGCCGGCGCCGATAGCGCCGCCACGCACGCGCCAGGGACCCGGCGACGAGCCCGAGGACGATCGATGCGAAGAATCGCGATCACCGCGTTCGCCCTCCTGGGCGCGTCCCCGCCGGGCAGCCGGCGGCCCGGCGGCCGTTGGTCCCCCTCGACGATACGGCACTCGCGGGGAGACGCCGCTCGCGCCGCGATAGAGTCGGCGCCACGCCCCGTAGTATGTCGGCCGGCCGCCGGGCGTCACGGTGCGGGGCGGCGGATGTGCCGGCGCGGCGATCGGCCCGCCTGGACCGCCCATACCTGCCGGGTACCGGGCCGGCGCCCGCGTGGAGCGGAGTCCGGTCGCCGCGCCGGGAGGTAGCCGCCAGCCGCTGGATCGTCGCGGCCTCGTAGCGCAGGGCGTGGATGGCCGGGAGGGGCGCGGGCAAGCTGGCGCACCGGCCCGCCGTACCGCGCGCGCTGCGCGGGGCTGCCCGCGGCTTGTCGGTCCCGCAGTCTCGCCACATGGCGTTGCAAGCGACACCACTGAAGCGTGTGTCCAGGGGGAAACGCCCGCCGCTCACCGCGGCTCGGCGACCTCGACCTCGCCCGCGTAGCGCTCCATGCCCGCGAGCAGGTGGCCCTGCTGCTCGCGGATGAGCGGGGTCAGGTGCTGCAGGGCCGCCTCGGCGCGCTCGCGGTCGTCGTAGAAGATGACCGTCACGTAGGCGTCCGGCCCGCTGCGGATCGCGTAATACTGCCGGAAGCCGGGCGCGCGCGTGACCTCCGGGATCAACATGTCCAGATTCCGGCGCCGGACCTCGTCGGCCGAGCCCGGCTTGAACGTCCACGCCACGACGCTCGCAAACATCGGCGCGCTCCTTTCGCTGGCTCCCGTGCCCCGGACGCTGCCGGGGGCGTGCCCCCACTCTGACACACGGGGCGCCGTCCGTCGTCGGGCAAACGCTCGCATTTTGCCGGCGGCCCGCGAGGCGGAGGAGCGGCCGAGGCTAGGGCTTCCGCCCTACTCCGCGAGGCGTGGGCGCGGGGGAGCGCCGCTACACATAGCCGTGGCGGAAAGCGTAGGCGGCGGCGGCGCTGCGCGTGTTGACCCCGAGTTTCGTGAAGATGCGGGCAAGGTGGCTGTTGACCGTCTTCTCGCTCAGCGAGAGGCGCGCGGCGATCTCCCGATTCGGCAAGCCTTCGGCCAGCAGGCCCAGCACCTCGCACTCGCGCGGCGTGAGCGCCGGCGGGGGGCCGGGCGGCGGCTCGCGCGCGGGTTCGGCGCGCAGGAAGCCGTCGATGGCGCCGATGAGCGCCGCGACGTCGCCGATGTACGGCAGGTGCTGGTCGCCCTCGAGGGCGACCAGGCGCGCGCGCGGCAGGTGTGCGGCCAGGTACTCGCCCAGGGCGAACGGGATGAGGCAGTCGTGGCGGCGGTGCAGGACGAGGGCGGGGGTGCGGACGGTCGGCAGCAGCGCGCGGATGTCGAGCGCGTAGATCGCGGCGAGCGCATCCGCCGCCGCCTGGGGCGACCGCGCCGCGCGCTGGTAGGCGGTGAACCAGGCCAGCCGCGCCGCGTCCAGCTCGGGCAGGAAGATCTCGGCGAAGAGGCGCGAGCCAAGGCCCCATTCGTTGCGGACGAAGGTCAGGAGCCCGGCGGTCCGCGCCGGATCCTTCCCGATCGGGTACTCCGGCGCGGCCGTGAGGCGCGCGTGCGCGCCGTAGAGCACGAGCTGCGACACCCGCTCCGGATAGCGCGCGGCGAAGGCGAGCGCGATCGCCCCGCCCTCGGACCAGCCGAACAGGGCGCACCGCCCGAGCCCCGCGCCGGCGTATAGCGCGTCCAGGTCGGCGACGTCGTGGTCGAGGGTATACGCGTCCGGCCCGGGCGGGCAATCGGAGAGGCCCGAGCCCCGCTTGTCGAACCGGATCACGCGCCGCCTGGCGGCGAGGCGCCGGTAGAACGCGCGGATCTCGGGGGTGGCCCAGTCGAAGGTGAGGTGGCTGACCCAGCCGGGGATGACCACCAGGGTGGGCTCGCCCCGCCCGATGATGTCGTAGGCCAGTCGCGTCGCGCCCCCGGTGTAGCGCATCCTCACCCGCCGTGGCCGCCGCGCCGTGCCTGGCCCCCTCGGGCTCACGCCGGCCGGCTATCGTGCGGCGAGCACCGGGTGCAGTATACCGCCCTCTGCGCACGGCCGGCGGCTGGCGCGGGCCGGGCGCTTCCCCCGGTCCCCCTCTGTGCTGGCTCCTGTCGCCATCCGGGGCGTAGCCCTGGCACTCGTGCCGCGAGTCTGCCTAGATCTGAGGCGGGATGGCGAAAGGAGCCAGCACAGGCCCTCTTCGCGCCCTGCTGGGTCGGCTGGCGCACCCTCGGCGTCCTCGGCGAGGCCCAGCACTACTACGGCAGCCCGACGGCGCTGGCCCGGCTGGCCCTGGCGGGCGCGCCCCCCGCGCTGCGCGACTGGCTGCCGCG
>DASSSV010000210.1:0-2711 GCA_035708265.1 Thermomicrobiales bacterium
ACTGAAAGAAAGGATGAACACCATGATCCGCACCGCGCCTACCGCGACGACGGCGCTCGTGACCGCGCGCCCGCGCGCCTACCAATACCGCGCCCGCCTGTATTGCCCGCGCTGCGTCGCCGATGTCGCGCCTGGCCGCGCGCCGGGCGGGACGGCCGTGCTGCCCATCCCCGCCGCGCGCCGGGAGGCCATCGTCGCCGTGCGCCCCTGCGCGGCGTGCGGCGCGCGGCTCCCGATCCCGCCCCTGTTCGCCCTGGGGCGGCTGGCCGCGACGGCCGGGGCGCTGGCCCTGTGCGAGGCACGGCTGGTCAACCCGGTGCGCCTGCTCACGCGGCACTGGACCGGCGATTGGGGCGCGATCAGCCCCGAGGATCGCGGGCTGAACGAAGACGCCCTCCGCGACGGCGCGCGCCTGCTGAGCGTCTACCCGCTGGAGGGCGGCGCGACGGTCTGGGTCATCACCGAGGCCGATCGCCACGCCACGACGCTGCTCACGCCCGACGAGTATTGAGTCGTCGGCCCAAACCTGTGGGCGGGCCGGCCGACCGGTCCGCTCACGGTTCATAGGAGGACACGCCATGGTCATGACACCGCCCTGCGCCCTAACGAGTGCGGGACAGCCGCCGCGCCTCCTGGCTGCCAGGCGGTACCATGAAGGCATGCCAGAGGAGCGCACCCTCTTCACGACCGCCGAGGCCGCCGCTATGCTCGGGATCTCGCACGTCGCCGTCAAGTCGGCCGCCTACAACGGCACGCTCGCCGTCGTGCGGGTCAATCCCCGCCTCAACATGGTGACGCGCGAGGCCATCGAGGACTACCGGCGCGACCACCTGGGGCGCGTGGGCCGGCCGCCGCGCAAGAAAAAGGCCAGAAAGAGCCGGCCCGCGCCAGCAGTCGCACCGGACGAGGGACGCGCCCGCGCCACGGGCGACGCGGCGGCGCACGACACAGGACATGACCCGCTAGATGAAGGGGACACGACGTCCCCCGCCACTGAGGAGGAGAGATAGAGACATGGACCACACGAACGACAGGCGCGACGGCAACACGGGCCGGGATGGTGGCCTGGTGTACGCAGGGCGCTTCGGCGACGCGGAGTTGACCGACGACGACCGCGACACGTTACGGACCGCCTTCGCGGCGTTGGTGCGCTCCGGGCGGCCGCTGTTCGGGCCGGTGCCGGAGGAGGGTGCAGACGCGCTGATTGACCCCGCCGATCCCGGCCTGAATACCCGCGTCGCCGCGATCGTGCAGCGCGACACCGGCCCGCACCTGCTGGACTCCGACGATCCTGAGGAAGCTAATGCTGAGGACACCGGCCACCCCACGGGCCGCGCCTGACCGGGACGCGGAACCGGGACGCGGGCGGGCCGGAGACGGCGGTAGCCGCCGCCGTCCGCGTCGCCACTCATGGGGGTGCTCGTTCTGTGCCGCCCACGCGGCGCGGGCCAGCACCCCGCCGCAGTACAGGGGAGGGGAACGGCCATGACCACAGGGATGCGCTGTACCTACGACGGCATGCTGGCCTATCGCGGCCCGCTGGGGCAGCCGAGCCGCTGCCACATGCAGGTGTACGAGGGTGGCAGCGACAGGCTGCCCGTCGTGATCGCCAGCGAGCTACCGGAGAACGAGGGGACCAGCATCACGAACGCCGCCGGACAGGTCGCGACGCAGGTCTGGCGCACGCTGCTGCCTCATGCCCGCGAGGGCATCAGATGGATCGAGCACTACCCGGCCCAGGAGGACGCGCCCGGTCGCTATCGGCGTGAAGAGAGCTTCGACGAGGTGACGTTCCACCTGGTTGGCCCGTTCGAGGTGGCGGCGCCGCGCTGGACGCCGAGCGGCCGCGCCGCCGTCGAGGCGCTGATCGGCCATCCGCTGCATGAGCCAACCGGCCCAGTCCGCGCCTGACCGGACCAAGGCGACGCAGAGGCGCGGATGAGAGGGCGAGAGGACACTGCCCATGGAAGAAGAAACCACAGGCCACTTCCTCATCACCGAGGAGCACGACGCCGACGATCAGCCCGTCTACCGCGTGGTCGGCCGCGGTCCGGAAGCCGGGCCGCCCGACGTGTTCGCCACGCGCGAGGACGCCGAGCAGTGGGTCGCCGCCTGGCCCCTCGTGCATGGCGTCGGCCGCGCCGCAGATCGCGGGGAGGAGGAGCCGTGACGCCGCACGACGTCGAGGCCCGGTTGAGCGGCGAGCCGGAGAGTGCGGCCGTGGCCGCAGTCCTGGCCGCGCTGCGCGACGATCCGGCCTGGACTGTGACCGAGGTGACGGTGGCTGGGCGCCTCGTGCAAGTGGAGCTGGCGCACGCGCCGACGGGCACGGTCTACACGCTGAGCCCAACCCCCCCACCGCATCCGGAGCGGCGCACAGCGAAGGAGCACGGGCGATGAGCGCTTCTGCCTCTGCCTCAGATCGGACGCGGGAGGCCGTGCGGGCGCAGCTTGCCGCCCTGCGGGCCGCGCGGTACGAGATCGGCGTGCGCGACGCGGATGGGCGGCTGCTGCCGCTCACGCTGACGGCCGCCGAGATCGAGCGCCGCCTGGGCTACTTCCGGGCGCTGAACGCGCGGGGCAGCGACCTCTACCTCCGGCCCGCCGGCAGCACGGGCCTGGTGTTCGTAGATGATCTCACGCGCGAGGCGCTGGCCCGCCTGCGCGCCGACGGGGTGGCGCCCGCCGTGGTCGTCGAGTCGAGTCCCGGC
>DASSSV010000211.1:0-3789 GCA_035708265.1 Thermomicrobiales bacterium
CGAGGCGCACGGCCGCGGCCCGGAACCCCGGCGGGGAGGGCCGGTGCGCTCGTGGCAGCGGCCACCCCCTTGCGCCCAGGCCCAATCAGCAGGTGTCCGTGGACTCGGGGCAACCCCATCGCGTTCTTGGATAGGGTCAACGGCCTGTACGACAAGGCGCTGGCGACTTACGAAACCTACAAGGACCGCAAGCCGCTGGCAGCGGTCGGCGCGCTGAATACCTGCGTCGCTATACTGGCGCATATCCGGGCCGTGGAAGGCTTGGAGGCGCCGAAGGAAGTCCGCGCCGACCTTGCCGGTAACGTGGTGATTACCGAGCGCAGCATAAGTTGCTAAAGGTGGTCTGGGATGTGCGGTGGGGTGGGGCATGGGACAGGACACCCGCCGCCAGCCATCCGACGGGAGAGAATATCGCCGGTGCCGCGCCTGGGAGTTGGCGCAACAAGGTTGGACGCAGCGCCGGATCGCCCAAGCGTTGGGCGTGACGGAGGGCGCGGTGAGCCAATGGCTCAAGCGGGCCCGCGCCGGGGGCGCCGAGGCCTTGCGCCGGCATCCCGCGCCGGGCCGCCGGCCCAAGCTGACGCCCGAGCAGCGGGCGCAGTTGCCCGCGCTCTTGGCCCGCGGCGCCGAAGCCTGCGGCTTCCGCGGCGACCTGTGGACAGCCAAGCGCGTGGCGGCCGTGATCGCGCGCACCTTGGGGGTGCGCTACCACCCGGCGCATGTCAGCCGCCTCCTGCGCGCGCTCGCCTGGAGCCCGCAGCAACCGGTCGAGCGGGCCGCGCAGCGCCAGGCGGCGGCGATCCGGGCGTGGTACGCGGAGCGCTGGCCCGCGCTCAAAAGGGGGCGGCGCGGGAGGGCCGGGCCATCGTGTGGGGAGATGAATCGGGCTTCTCCCTCCTGCCCGGCCGCGTGCGGACCCATGCCCCGCGCGGGCACACGCCCATCCTGCGGGTCCCGCTCACCCGCGACCACCTCTCGGCCATCAGCGGCATCACCTCCGACGGGCGGCTCTTCGCGATGGTGCGGGCGCCCGCGCTCCGGGGCGCGGATGTGGTGCGCTCCCTGCGGCATCTGCTGCGGCACCTCCCCGGCACGCTCCCGGTGCTCTGGGACGGCGCGCCCATTCACCGGGCGCGCGGTCAAGCAGTTCCTGGCCGACGGCGGTGCGCGGCGCCTCCAGTTGGAGCAGCTCCCCGGCTACGCCCCCGACCTGAACGCGGATGAGGGCATCTGGAACTAGCTCAAGCGGGTCGAACCGCGCAACGTGTGCTGCCGCGACCTCGGCCAACTCAAGGGGGAGCTCCGGCGGGCCACGGCGCGGCTCCGCCGCAAACGCCGCGTCATCCGTGGGTGCATCCGGCAGGCGGGCTACGACCTCTAGGTCTCTATGCAACGGTCAGTAGGTGGGACGAAGGCGACACTCCGCAGGATGGCGGCTACGGCGAAACCGGGTCGTAATCCCGACACTTGTCCGTGGTGTCCGGCCCGTTGCACGGTGCGAGGTTGCGGTTGGGGGGAAATGGCGCGGCATTGCCTTATCGTCTGCCCCTAAGTGCAATCATACGACGATCGCGGGTTTGGCCCCGATGATGGACAGCGTTTGCTGGGGCCTCTGGTTGTAGCGGGCGAAGAAATCGGCGGCCGCCGCGAGGAGGGCCTTCACGCTTTCGAACAGCTCGCAGTGGGTCACCTCGCGGCGGAAGTGGCGCCAGAGCATCTCGATGGGGTTGAGCCAGGGGCTGTAGGTCGGCAGGTAGAGCAGCACCAGCCGCCCCGCCGCCGCGCGCACCGCCGCCTCCAGCTCGTCGTCCTGATGCGTATCGGCGTTGTCCCAGGCCACGTAGATGGTGCCCGTCGGATGCTTCGCCACCAGGGCCTCCAGCAGCTTCGCGATCTCTTGGCGGCGCGTGCGCCGCTCGAAGAGCACCACCGTCTCGCCGGTGTGGTAGTTGACCGCCCCGATGCCGTAGCGCTTCTCCGGCTGGCCGGGCGTCGGGATCATGACCTGCTGCCCCTTGGGGCTCCACATCGCGCGCAGGGTGGGCAGCCAGCTCAGGTTGAACTCGTCCGCATAGTAGAAGGCGTCGCCGGCCGGGAGGTAGTTCCGAGCCTGCTCGATCGCCGTTATTTTCTAGGCCGGCAAACCTGCCTTGAAGGTGGTATGCTGCGCGCCTGACGCCCGTCCCCACCAGTCAGGAGGCGCCCCATGGCCCGCCGCCAGCCCCGTCCCGCCGCGCCGCTGCCCGGGCTGCGGCGGCACCGCGCGGGTGGCCTACCACGACCGGCGCACCGTCGCCACGTTGGACGGGCTCTACCGGCTGACCCTCGTCGTGCGGCGCTGCCACGACCCGGCCTGCCCGCTGCACCACCGGCCGTATCGGCCCGAGGAGGAGGGCGGCTGGGCGCTGCCGCACGGCGAGTTCGGCCTGGACGTCATCGCGCTGGTGGGGGCGCTGCGCTTCGCCGAGCACCGCAGCGTGCCCGAGATCCATCGGGCGTTGATGGCGCGAGGGGTGGCCATCGCCGAGCGCAGCGTGGCGAACCTGTTGCAGCGCTACGAGGAGCTGGTGGCGCTGCGGTTAGCGGATCACGCCCGGCTGCGCGATCGCCTCGCCGCGCAGGAGCGGGTGATCCTCGCGCTCGACGGGCTGCAGCCGGACGTGGGCCACGAGGTCTTGTGGGTGCTGCGCGACTGCCTCTCCGGCGAGGTGTTGCTGGCGCGCAGCCTCTTGGGCGCGACCGAGGACGACCTGGCCCCGCTGCTGCGCGAGGTCGCCGCGGCGCTGCCGGTGCCCGTCGCCGGCGTGGTCTCGGACGGCCAGGCGTCGCTCCGCAAGGCCGTGGCGAGCGCGCTGCCCGGCGTGCCGCACCAACTGTGCCAGTTCCACTACCTCCGGGAGGCGGTGCGCGGGGTGCGCCCCCTCGAGCGCGCGCTGGAGGGTCACGACGACGCCGAAGCCAGCGCAATACGGGGCTACTGCCTCGCCGTGCGCAGCGCGCTCACGGATGACGGCCGCCCGCCGCTGTGCGCCGCCGGGCTCCGGCCGCACGAGCGCCTCACGGCGATCCACGCCTCGCTCGAACGGGTCGCGGAAAAGGGGGGCTGCCCAAGCCGCTCACCCGGCGCCGCCGGCTCCTGGAGCGCGGGCTGGCCGCGACGGCGGGGCACTGGCCGGCGCTCCGCACCGCCTACGGCTGGGCCCACCGGGCGGCGCGCCTCCTCGCCAACCACGACGGCCGGCCGGGCACGGCGATCCGCGCCGACTACCAGGCGCTCCTCGCGACGATGACGGCCGAGCGGGACCGCCTCGGCGCGCTGGCCCCGGCGGTCGCCCAGTTCCTGAAGGTCACGGCCAGCTACGGGCCGGGGCTGTTCCGCTGCTACGAGGTGCCCGACCTGCCGCCGACCAACAACGACCTGGAGCAGTATTTCGGGGCGGCGCGCTACCACGAGCGGCGCGCGAGCGGGCGGAAGGGCGCCTCGCCGGGGCTGGTCGTGCGCGGGGCCGTGCGCGTGGTCGCGGCGCTGGCGACGCGCCACCAGGCCTTCACCGGGGCGGAGCTGCGGCCGGCGGACCTGACGCGTCGGCGCGCGTTGCAGCGGCAACTCCGCACGCGCCAGGCGGCCCGCGGCGCCCAGCGCCGCTTCCGCCGCGACCCGGACGCCTACCTCGCCGCCCTGGAGGAGGCGCTATGCAAGCCGAGTTTGCCGTCCTAGTGGTCTGTCAGGGGTGATTTGCGCGGGTTCACCGCGGGCGCTACCATCCTCGCGTGCTGGGCTGGGCGGCA
>DASSSV010000212.1:0-2125 GCA_035708265.1 Thermomicrobiales bacterium
GAGGGCGGCAAACTCCCCGCGCCCTTCGCCAACGGCGTCTTCATCGCCGAGCACGGCCCCTACGGCGACAACCCGCAGTACGGCCACCGGATCGTCTTCGTCTCGATGGTGCCGGGCCGGTTGCAGCAGGGGCCGCACGACCTCGCGACCGGCTGGGCGCCGGGCGGCGTGCGCTGGGGCCGCCCGGTCGACGTCGCCGTCGGCGCGGACGGCGCTCTCTACGTCACCGACGACATGGCCGGCGCGGTCTACCGCATCGCGTACACGGGGCCGTGAGCGGTCAGGCGATGACCATGCGGCGGTAGCGCGCCAGCGCCAGGAGGAAGAGGCCGTAGGCGAAGAGGCCGGCCGCGACGACGCCGAGCAGCCAGGGGCCGAACGGCTGCGCGGCCAGCGTGGCGAGCGCCCCGCCGAGCCCGCGCGCGTCCTGCGGCCGGGCCTGCCGGGCGGCGACGACGAGCAGCACGCCGATGATGGCGAAGGCGACGCCGCGCGCCGCGTAGCCCGCGCGGCCGAGGGCCACGATGCCGCGCTCGACGGTCCCGCCCAGCGCGTCGCGGCGGAGCGCGTCGCGGAAGTCGGCCCGGTACGCCCGGTAGAACTGGTAGAGCCCGAGCCCGACGACGACCACCCCGGCGAGCCCCACCAGCCAGCGCCCGAACGGCGCCGCCATGAAGCGCGCGGTCCAGTCCTGCGCCGCGGCGTCGCCGTTGCCGCCGCCGCCCCGGCCGGCGACGAGGCGTGCGGCGCTGGCGGCCAGGCCGAGGTAGACGACGCCGGTGACGACGAAGCCGACGCGGCAGGCCAGCCCGCCCGGCCCCGCGCCCTTCCCCTCGGTGTCCAGCGCGGCCTGGACGAAGCGCCAGAGCGCGTAGCCGACCAGTCCGACCGCGACGAGCGCGAGCAGCACCCGCCCGAACGGCGCGGCGATGATCCGCCCGAGCGCGCCGTGCGTGTCGGTCGTCGCGCCGCCGTCGCCGGCGGCCGCCTCCACGGCGAGCACCCCGACGAGCGTGTAGACGACGCCGAGCGCGGCGTAGCCCGCGCGCCCCAGCGCCTCGATGCCAGGGCTCGCTCGCCGCGCGGCGTGGTGGACCCCCGCCCTGTCCCGCTCGGCGGTCGCCCGCCCGGTCGGTTGTGCGCGCATCTCCCCCTCCCCTCGTGCGACCGGTCGCCGCGGCCGGGGAGGCCGATGCAAGAACGGGTCCATCGGTAGGGGAGGGCGGCGGGCGTGATGCGTAGGCCCGACGGCGCTGCCGGACTACCCCGCCCGCGGCAACACTACCTCGAAATCGTAGCGTTGCAGGATCGGCAGCAACTGCTCCGGGGCGGGCGGGCCGGGGGGCAGTTGCTCCAGGTCCGCCAGGAAGCGCTCGAAGCCGAACGCGGGCGTCACCCAGAGCAGCAGCCGGCACGGCACGGCGCCCGCGTTGCCGAATCCGTGGGGCGTGCCGCGGGGCACGAAGCACAGCGCCCCGGCGGGCAGCGACGCCGCGCGCCCGCCGAGCTGGACGGCGAGTTCCCCGTCCAGGACGTAGAACGCCTCGTCGGTCCGATGGTGGATGTGCGGGGGGAGGCTGCTGCCCGGCGGCATCACGAAGTCGAGCACGTCGCGGGCGCCGCCGGTGGCCTCCCCGCGCGCCATCAGCGTGGTGGCGAGGCCCAGCGCCGGGGATACCCGGCCCTCGCCCGGCAGCGCGATCATGCCCGGCGGTGCCATTGCTCCGCCCTCCTCACTACTCCGGTGCGCGGGATACGCCACCAGCGCGGCGCATGGCGGGAGTGTGCGCCCGCTGGCCGCTCACCGACCAGCCCATCTCCTGCTCACTTTCTGCTCGTTGGGGAGGCGCCGGAGGGCCGCTCAGGGCGTTCGGACGGCGCCGAGCGCGAGCGCGGTGCGCAGCCCGCCGTCGACGATCTCGGCGGCGACGTGGGTGCGGAAGGTCCAGCGGGCGGGGTCGCGGTCGTGCGCGGCGTTCCAGGCGGCCAGGCCGCCGGCGCGCGCGACCGCGTCGGGGAAGCGGTCGGCGGTCTCGAACTCCAGCCCCTCGGTCAGCCGTTGGGCGCAGGCGAAGCCGTCGGCGTGGCGCAGCAGGAGGGGCCATTCGGCGTCGGTGCCGACGCC
>DASSSV010000213.1:0-2122 GCA_035708265.1 Thermomicrobiales bacterium
GATCATGAGCCCGGCGCCGTCGCCGGTGCG
Source organism: Thermomicrobiales bacterium (assembly GCA_035708265.1). GTDB lineage: Bacteria > Chloroflexota > Chloroflexia > Thermomicrobiales > CADCWN01 > DASSSV01. Next base: position 31 of record DASSSV010000213.1, read on the forward strand.
GGCGTCCGCGCCCACGCCGCCGCGATGCGTCAGGTTGACCAGCCCGGCCAGCGCCTTCTCGACGATCTCGCGGGACGGCCGGCCGGCGATGTCCACGACGAGGCCGACGCCGCAGGCGTCGTGCTCATACGCGGGCGCGTAGAGCGGGGCGATCTGGGAGGGTCGTTGGTCCATCCTGCGTCTCCTTGCGGGCGGGGCAGATGCCGGGCAGGTGCCGCTCGCCGTCGTCGTTGCGCGCTGGTTTCGGCGCCCAAATTGTGAGCCGCCGCACAAGCGTGGGGCGCTGTTTTGCGCGAAAGCGGGGCCAGCCGGGTGGCTCGGCGTTCGCATGAGCCGGCATTCATTGCGTCTCGCCACGTCGTTGTGGGGATTTCCAGTCTAAACGGCTGGGAAATCGGCGCGTAGGTACGGACTGCCAAGAATCGATTGCCGCCGCTTTGGACTTTGCGCCCAAGTCGGTGCACAATACGCGCTGGAAGCGGTTGGATCCGCCCGCTCCAGTCTTCGTTCGCCGCATTTCCGGGGCATTCGGGGCGGGGCACCGCGCTCGGTCGCCCTGCCGGTGGTCCAGGGTTGGATCGTCTGCACAGATTGTGATGCCGCGCACGGGCGCGCGGCGCTTGTCTCAGGAGGGATCGCTCGATGGCCGTCACCGAGCTCGAGATACCGCAGGCGCGGCCGACCGAAGATCAGATCCGGGGCGCGCTGGAGAAGACCGGTGCCCGCCGCGCCGCGCTCGTCGATCTCCAGTTCAGCGACATCGCCGGCGGCATCAAGTCGCTGACCATCCCCGGCAAGCTGCTGGAGCACACGCTGCGGCACGGCTACCGCTTCGACGGCTCCGCCCTCTCCGGCGGCATGCGGCGGGTCGAGCTCGATCTCTACCTCGCCCCCGATCCCTCCACGCTCACCTTCCCGCCGGCGCGATCCGGCGATCCCCAGCGGGCGCAAATCCTCTGCTGGGTGCTGCGCCGCGATGGGTCGCCCTTCCCCGGCGATCCGCGCTCGACGCTGGAGCGCACCCTGCGCCGGGCGGCCGCGGCCGGCTTCGACTATCAGGTCGGGATCGAGATGGAGTTCTACCTGCTCCAGCACGCCCTCTCCGACCGCACCGAGCCGCCCGCGCTCGACGCCGGCTACTTCGACATCGGCGACGACCTGCTCGCCGGCACGCGGGATGAGATCGTCGCGACGCTGGATGCCATGCACATCGGCGTCGGCGGCGCGCACCACGAGACAGGCCCCGGTCAGCAGGAGCTCGACCTGCTCCAGGCCGGCGGGATCAGGATCGCTGACCAGATCATTGTCACCCGGCAGGTCATCCGCTCGGTCGCCGAGCGGCGCGGCCTGCACGCGACATTCATGGCCAAGCCGTTCGCCGACGCGCCGGGCTCCGGCATGCACATGTTCCAGCGGCTCGGGAGACTGGCGCAGGGCGACGATCTGCTGCGCGACCCGGCGGCCAGCGACGGCCTCTCGGAGACCGCACGCAACTTCATCGCCGGCCAGCTCGCGCACGCCCGCGCCGTCTGCGCGGTGCTCTGCACGACCGTCAATTCGTACAAGCGCCTCGCGGCCGGCCACCGCGCACCGCAATACGCGACCTGGGCGCGCGTCAGCCAGGCGTCGCTGATCCGCGTGCCGGCGGCGGCCGAGGGAATGTCGACCGACATCGAGCTGCGCAGCGCCGACGCGATGGCCAACCCCTACCTGGCGATCGCCGCCTCGCTCGGCGCCGCGCTCGACGGCATCAAGCAGGGCGACCCGCCGTCGGCGCCGCTCGACGAGAACCTCGTCTCCTACGACGTCGATGAATTGCACCGGCTCGGCGTGCCGATGCTGCCGACGAGCCTCGGCGAGGCGCTCGACGCGCTCAGCGCCGACCCGGTGCTGCGCGACGCGCTCGGCAACTACATCTTCGAGCAGCTCCTGACGGTGAAGCGGGCCGAGTGGAGCGACTACCAGCACCACGTCAGCCCTTGGGAGCGGCAGCGCTATGGCGACGTGTAGCCCCCCCCTCCCCCAGCCCCTCCCCCGATTCCGGGAGAGGGGAGCACGGAAGCTTTGGGCAGGAGCCGCGCTCGCTCTCGGG
>DASSSV010000214.1:0-4924 GCA_035708265.1 Thermomicrobiales bacterium
TTGGCGCCGGACCTCGTCCGCGACGTCGGCGCGCGCGAACTGGCCAGACGCCGCGCCTGGAAGGACGCGGTCAAGGCGACGAAGGCCGCGCTGCACCAGGCGACCGGCGCCTACGCGGCCGGCGGCACGCAGTACGACCGCTGGCTCGCCGACCTCGCCGCCGCCCGCGCGCGCGGCGACGCGGCGTTTCGCGACGCCTGCCGCGAAATCATGGCGCACCACGCCTCGACGCGCGAGCGGCTGCCGGTGCTTGGCGAGTTCTACGCGACCGCGCTGGCCGGGCTGCCGCCGCCGCGCCGCGTCGTGGACGTCGCCTGCGGCCTCGACCCGCTGGCGCTCCCCTGGCTGCCGCTCGCCCCCGACGCCGAGTACGTCGCCTACGACGTCGACGGCGACCTGATCGCCTTCGTCGACGCCTTCCTGGCGCTCGTCCCTGTCCGCGGCCGCGCCGAGGTGCGCGACGTCGTCCGCCACCCGCCCGCCGACGAGGCCGACCTCGCGCTGGTGCTGAAAGCCCTCCCCTGCCTCGACCAGCTCGACCCCGCGGCCGGCGCGCGGCTGCTCGACACCCTCGCCGCCCGCTTTGTGCTCGTCTCCTTCCCCGTGCGCAGCCTCGGCGGCCGCGAGAAGGGCATGGCCGCCACCTACGAGGCCCGCTTCGCCGCCCTCGTCGCCGACCGCGGCTGGTCCGTCCGCCGCCACCGCTTCGCCACAGAACTAGCGTTCCTGGTAGACAAGGGCGTGGGAGCGTGAGAGCGTGAGAGCGTGAAGCCGTCCTCGGCGCCCGATACGGCGCCCGCAGGCCGCCGGCGCGCCCCTATCAACTGTCAACACTCCGCCGCGCCTTGTGCCCGAGCGCGACGAGGAAGAGAACACTCATGCCGGCCGCGCTCGGGCCGAAGAAGGCGGTGACGTCGTCGTCGAAGAAGGTCAGGCCGGTGGCGCCGAAGTGCTGGGCGTAGGAGGCCAGGTAGATCCGGCCGGCGGCGATGGCGGCCTCCAGTTGCGCGGCGCGGTAGCCGCGGTTGCCGAAGCGCGCGAGGATCGGTTCGAGCCGCGCCAGGAAGTAGATGCTGACCGCGGCGTCCGCGCCGAGCGCCTGGTCCAGCGCGTGGAAGCCGGCCTCCTCGCGGAACTCGCCCGCGCGCAGCAACTCCAGCGCGCGGTCCTCCTGGCGGTAGCGGTAGGCGCCGGGCGCGAGGCCCTCCACGGCGCTCGCGATCAGGTAGGGCTCGCTCATCAGCCGCCCGACCGGGTCGGTGCAGTCGGCGGGGACCGACCGGCAGGCGCGGTCGAGCGCGGTGGCGAGCTGCGCGAGGGCGATCGGCGCGTGCGTGAAGCGCCGCGTCGAGCCCCGCCGTCGAATGATGGTCTCGATCGGGTCGCGCGGCAGGTCGGCCGGCGCGTCTTGTTGCAAGGGGATCACCTTTCCAGACGCCGGCTGGATCGGCCGGGGCGGCGGGGCACCGCGCCAGCTGGCCGCCTCCGTGCCGGTGTCGAGCGATGAGGCGGCGTGCATGGCGCGGATCGGCGGGTAGTCGATCTCTGTGGGTGAGAGTCGTTCGGTCGAGAGGTCCAGTGGCGCGACCGGCGGCGCGGGCGGCGCGGCGTGCGCCGTGCGGCCGAGCGCGACGAGGGCCACGGCCGCCTCGCGCTCGCCGTCCACGCCGAGCAGGCCGTTGACCGGCGCGTCGGCGTAGCCGAGGACGACCTCGGTCGGCAGCACTGTCGCGGCGGCCACGGCGAGCAGGTTCGCCAGGATCGTGCCGGCGTCCCAGTAGGTGTGGCGGTAGGCGCGCGCCCGGTACTTCCAGGCGTTGCGCCAGAAGGTGTCGGTCAGCACGACGATCGCCGGCGCGGCCGCGACAGCCGGCTCGTCGCCCGTCGCCTCGACCAGCGCGCGGCGGTAGTCGCCCGCGCGGAGGAGGCGCAGCGCGTCGTCGTGCGCGCCGTAGTGGTAGACGCCCGCGGCGAGGCCGGGGAGGTCGCCGCAGACGACGTACAGCTCGATGTGGAAGAGCGCGCCGGTGCAGGCGGCGGCGCGCATCGCGTAGACGCCGCCCGGCCGGCGCAGGTGCTTGGTGATCCCGTTGGCGTAGTAGCAGAGCCGCGCCAGCGCCGCGAGGTCCGGCACATACTCGGCGCCGTCCGCGATCGGCGGCGCGGCGAGCGCGTCCAGCGCCGGCATCGTCGACGGCGGGACGTCGCGCGGCCGCGCGAGCGGCGGGAGCGTGGTGTAGATCGTGTAGGGCAGCGGCTTGTTCGCGAAGTCCAGCGCGACGGCGTTCCGCGCCAGGCACTCCGGGGAGTGGTTCGTCGCGCGGTGGTACTCCAGTGTGGTCTCGGTTGCTTGGTTGCTCATCGGCATCACCCTCCTGCGGCGGCCGCCGCGATCACGTCGTCGCACAGCGGCACCCGCTCGACGACCCACCGCGCGCGGTCCCGCCGCGCCGCGTCCCCGGCGCGCAGCTCCGCGAGCAGGAAGGGCCGGTACTGCGCCAGGAAGTGGTTCTCGAAGGCCAGCGCGCGGGCGCAGAGCGCGCGGAGGCGTCGGCGGTCGGCCGGGTCGTCGGGCACGAGACAGTGCCACTCGCCGCGACAGCGCGTGTAGATCTCCGCCAGGAGCGGCGCCCACTCGTCGCCGATGCACTCGCGGTAGAGGACGTGGCAGTCGCGCTTGCGGGCGACGTAGCGCCCGGCCCGCAGGGCGACGAGCGCGGTCGCCATCCAGCCGGTGACGCGGATCAGGTCGCGCGTCGAGCGCGCCGGCGCGCCGTCGGCCAGCCGCACCTCGCGGCGGTCGTAACCGTAGAACTCGCCGGCCGGGTCGGGATAATCGAACGGCGGCGCGACCGGGACCGGCCGGCCGAAGACGTGTACCGCCAGCCAGTAGGAGGCGTGCATCCGGTCGCGCGTCCAGTCCGCCAGCGGCATCAGCGGTACGCGGTCGCGGATGTCCTCGCCGTGGACGCAGCGGCCGGCGAGCTTGAACATCGGCGTCGCGCCGCGCGCCAGGTCGGCCTCGCCCAGCACCCCGGCGTCGAGTTCGACTGGGTCGCGCGCCGCGCACTCGCGCGCCAGCGCCGCCGCCGCACTCCGCTCGTCCTCCCCGACGGCGCCCCTGAAGACGACCGCCAGATCCAGGTCGCTCGCCGCGACGGGCGTGCGGTCGGCGTGGCTGCCCTCGACGTAGTAGCCCCGCACCCGGCCGGGGAACGCCGCCTCGAACGCCGCGACGACGCGCCGGATCGCGCCATCCGCGCGCTCGTCGCCGGTGCTTTCCAGAAGGATTGGGCCGATCACAGTCATCGCTCCGTCGTGGCGCCGGCCCGTTATCGCCGCCCGGGGGCATGATACAGGAGGGGAGGCCGGGCGCGCCGCCCGGCGCGCCCGCGGTTGAAACCGCGGCTAGAGGCGCCTAGCGGCGCCGCGAAACCCGCCTGCGCGGGTTGGGACGAGGCTTCGTAGTCAGTCCGCGGAGGCGGACTTCGCGGCGAGCGGGAGCGAGCCTTTAGCGGCGATTTCAATCGCCGGCCAGGGCGCCGGCCTCTGTGCTGGCGCGGGATGTGCAGAGTGTCTGGCGTCGCCGCGCGCCCGATGGCGCGCGGGCGCGACCGCACGGGAGGATGGAGCGCGATGCCAGTGCAGAAGGAGATCCCCGCCGACGTGACCGGGCACGTCCCGGTCAAGATCTGGACCGAGCAGATCGAGGCGAGCGCCGAGCAGCAGCTCGCCGCGCTGGCCGGCTCGCCCTACGTCTTCCACCACGTCGCGGCGATGCCCGACGTCCACTACGGCCTCGGCGCGACGATCGGCAGCGTCTTCGCCACGCGCGACGTCCTCCTGCCGACCGCCGTGGGGGTGGACATCGGCTGTGGCGTCCTCGCTCAACCCTTCGACGTGCCCGCGAGCGACCTCTCTGAGTCCTTCCTGCGCGAGCTGCACGAGCGCACCAAGCGGGAGATCCCGACCGGCTTCGGCCGGCACGACCGCCCGCGCCGCTGGGAGGGCTTCGACGACTCGACCCGCTACACCAAGGCGGTCGCCGGGATCGTGCGGGAGAAGGGGCCCCACCAGCTCGGGACGCTCGGCGGCGGTAACCACTTCCTCGAACTGTGCCAGGATGAGGAGGGCCTCACCTGGCTGATGCTGCACAGCGGCAGCCGCGGGCCCGGCAACCTGATCGCCTCGCACCACATCGCCATCGCCAGGGCGCTCGACGAACGCCTCGGCCTGCCGGCCGGGCGCGACCTCTGGGTCCTGCCGCTCGACACGCGCGAGGGGCAGGACTACCTCACGGACATGCTCTGGGCGCAGGACTTCGCGATGGAGAACCGCCAGCGGATGCGCCTGGCCTTCGTCGACCTCTTCGCCGACCTGCTCTGGAAGCGGCTGCGGATCGAGCTGGCGGCGGACGACGCGGCCGCCGTCAACATCCACCACAACTACGCCAACCGCGAGACCGCCTACGGTGCGGAGGTCTGGGTCCACCGCAAGGGCGCGACCTACGCGGGCGCGGGCGTCCTCGGCATCATCCCCGGCTCGATGGCGACCGGCTCCTACATCGTGCGCGGGCTGGGCAACCCCGAGTCCTTCTGCTCCTGCTCGCACGGCGCCGGCCGGGTGATGAGTCGCGGGGAGGCGGTGCGCTCGATCTCGCTGGAGTCGTTCGCCCAGCGGATGCGCGGGATCGTCGCCGAGACGACGCAGGAGTATCTCGATGAGGCGCCGCAGGCGTACAAGGACCTCGACACGGTGCTCGTCAACCAGGCCGACCTGGTCGAGCCGGTGCGCCGGCTGCGCCCGGTGATGAACGTCAAGGGCGCCGGCCCGGTGCGGAAGGGCCGCAGACGGGGGCGTGGGGCGTAGGCCGTGGGCCGTGGGCCGTGAAGCGGCTCGTTCTGCACGGCATAGCTTAAGCCGC
>DASSSV010000215.1:0-8095 GCA_035708265.1 Thermomicrobiales bacterium
GACGGCGTCCGCCGCGCCCGACCCGGCCACGAGGAGGAGCGACAGCCAGAGGGTGTGCGACAGGCCGGAGAGTCCGCCGCAGACGCCGTAGGCCGCGATCCCGACGAGGAAGACGAGTCCGGGCCGCCGCAGGTGCCCGCGCGCGCTCAACCCGAGCGTGCCGAGCATCGCCCCGGCCGACGTCGCGGTGTAGAGGTAGCCGAGCCCCTCCGCGCCGACATGGAGGAGGTCACGCGCGTAGATCGGCAGCAGCGCGCCGATGGAGCCGAAGAAGACGGCGACGAAATCGAGCAGGAGCATCGCCAGGATCAGGTGGTTGTCGCGGATGAAGGCGAGGCCACCGAGCAGCAGGTCAGGGCCGCCGCGCCGCGCGGCCAGCGGGCCGCGGATGTCGGCGCGCATCAGGACCAGCGCGGCGATCACGGCGGCGAAGGAGACGGCGTCGACGCCGTAGGCGACCGCGAGCCCGGCCGCGGCGATGACGAAGCCGCCCAGGCTCGGCCCGAGCACCGTCGCCACCAACGCCGCCGCGACGTTGACCGTCAGCGCCGCCGCCAGCTCCTCGCGCGGGACCAGGGCCGGGATGAGCGCCTGCCGCGCCGGCCCGTTGAACGCGCTCGTCACGCCCGCCAGGAAGGTCACGGCGTAGATCACCCCGACGTTGATGACCCCGAGCGCGGTGGTGAGCGCCAGTACGCCGGAGAGGAGCAGCGCCGTCGACTGCGTGACGATCAGGAGGCGGCGGCGGTCGATAGTGTCGGCGAAGACGCCGCCGACGAGCGAGAAGGCCAGCAGCGGCGCGGCGCGCAGCAGCCCCAGCAGGCCGAGTTGCACCGGCGAGCCGGTCAGCGCGTAGACCTGCCAGGCGACCGCGACCAGTTGGACCGCGGAGCCGGCCGTCGAGACGAACTGCCCGGCCCAGAGCAGCCGGTAGTCGCCGTGCCGCAGCACCCGCCACGCCGCGCCCCGCCCCGCCGGCCGGCCGTCCACCCCGGTCATCTTCCCCCGCGCCGCTCATCCGCCGTCAGCAGGGACCAAACCACAGAGGCACAGAGGCACGGAGGACGAGGAGAGAGGAGACGAAGAAATGGCCTCTCTCCTCGTCGTCGGCCGTGCGACTTGGAAGTGTAGTGGACGCGCGCCATGGCCGGCACCGGCCGTCTGGCCGGATCGCCCGGCGACGAGCAGGACAGACGCGGCCTGTCCCGACGGCCAGGCATCGGGCGAACGCCGTGAGGGCGTTCACCGCGGAGGCGCAGGGGACGGAGGAGAGAACACGGAGGAAGAAGTACGAAGCACGAGGTACGAGGTACGAATTAGCGACGTCCTTCTCTCTCCTCGTCCTCTGCGTCCTCTGCGTCTCCGCGGTGAACGCCCTCCCCCGTCTACCGGAAGAAGGTGCCGGTCTGGAAGAGGACGGCGATGATGACGACGGCGATGACGACGGCCAGCACGAAGACGATCAGCATCAGTGAGAGGCCGCGGCGCGCGGCGGCCGGGCCCGCCCCCGCGCCCGCCGCGGCCAGCGCCGCCGCCGGCTCGTAGGCCAGCACCACGGCGCTGACGTTGTCGGTCGAGCCGCGCTCCAGGGCGCGCTCGATCAGCGTCTTGCTGGCGGCTTCGGGCGGCTCCTTGAGGGTGATGTCGGCGAACTCGTCCGGCTCCAGGTAGCCGTGGACGCCGTCGCAGCAGAGAATCACGCGGTCGTCGGGCAGCAGGACGATCTCGAAGATGTCGACGTCGACCCGCGGCCGGTGGCCGAGCGCGCGGGTGATGATGTTGCGGTGGTTGCTCTCGCGCGCCTCCTCCGGCGTCATCACGCCGGCCTGCACTTGCTCGGCGACGAGGGAATGGTCGTGGGTGATCTGCGTCGCGGCGTCGGCGCGCACCAGGTAGGCGCGGCTGTCGCCGACGTTGGCGACGGTGAGCTGGTCGCCCACGATCGCGGCGGCGACCATCGTCGTGCCCATCGAGGCGCCGGGGGTCTCGCCGGCGTTCTGCGCCGTGATCTGCTCGTTCGCCGCGCGGTAGCCGCGCTTGAGCCGGTCGGCGGCGTCGGCCACGCCCTCGCCGCCGTAGTAGGTCTCGAAGAGGGCGTCCACCGCCAGGCCGCTGGCGACCTCGCCGCGCTCGTGGCCGCCCATCCCGTCGGCGACGACCGCGAGGAAACCGCGCTCCGCCACCTCGGGCGACACTGACTCGGCCAGGCGCACGGCGTCCTCGTTCTGCTCGCGCGCGCGCCCGGCGTCGGTCGCCGCGCCGGCGAGAAGCGTCGCCATGCCGTCCTCCTCGAATCCCCCACTCCCCGGCCGCCCGCCGGATATCCTCGCGCGGCCGGGCGGCGCAGCGCAGATGCTAGCACAGGCCGTGCCGCGCGGCAAAGGCGTGGGAGCGTGAGAGCGTGGGAGCGTGGAGCGTAACCGCATGGCGCCGGGCCATGCGACCGTTATGGCGCCATATGGGACGGCACCTATGAGGTGATGGCGGCTCGCCCCACGCTCCCACGCTCTCACGCTCCCACGGCCAGCCGGTCGGTCAGGCGGCGCAGGCGCAGCGTCTCGGCGACCGAGGGCGAGGGGATGAGCCAGCGGTCGAGCGCGTCGTCGTCGACCGTGCGGGCGGCCTGGATGCGGCGCCGCTTGCGCGCGATGTCGCCGCCGCGGAGGCCCGCCAACCGCCCGCGCAGGCTGGCCCGGTCGCGCCGCAGGAGCGCGTAGCAGAGCGCGGCGGCGTCGTAGGCGGCGATGGCCGCGGCGTGGCGCCGCGCCAGCCCAGCCGGGAGGTCTTTGCGCAGGCACCAGAGCCGGTTGCGCGCCAGGTGGAAACTCTTGAAGGGCGAACCCTGCCCGCCGGCCGCCGAGTAGACGTGCCGGATCGTCGCGCGCGGCGCGTGGACGGAGTCCCAGCCGCGCAGCCGCGCGCGCCAGGCGAGGTCCACGTCCTCCAGGTACATGAAGAAGTCGCCGTCGAAGCAGCCGGCGTCGGCCAGCAGCGCGCGGCGGTAGGCGGCGGCGCCGGCCGAGGGGCCGAAGATTGGGCGCGGCGCGACCTGGCGGCCGGTGTAGCGGTAGCCGGCGAGGTCTTCCAGCGCCACGCCGTTGCGGGCGACCCGCAGGCCGGCCGCGGCGATGCGGTCGGGCGCGCTGGCGAAGAGCATCGTCGACATCGTCGCGCCGAGCCGCGGGTCGGCGGCGAGCGGGGCGCAGAGTTCCGCCAGCCACCAGGGGTCGGCGACGGTGTCGGCGTTGACGGTCACGACGATGTCGCCGCGGCCGGCCGCGATGCCGAGATTGTTGCCGGCCGCGAAGCCGACGTTGCGCCGCAGCCGGTGCAGCGCCACGTCAGGGTACTCGCGCTCAACAAAATCGGGGGAGCCGTCGGTCGAGGCGTTGTCGATCAGGACGATCTCGTCCGGCGGCCGGGTCTGGCCGGCCAGCGCCGCCAGGCAGGCGGGCAGGACCGCCAGGCCGTTCCAGTTGACGATGATGACCGAGACCGTCTCGTCGCGCACGCGCCCCGCTCCGCCTCCGACCGCGCGCAAGTATAGCGGAGCCGCTTGCCGCCGCCGCGGCGACCGGCTACGATGCGCGAGGACTCAGGACGCAGGACGCAGTGATGAGCCCCGGAACTATGGAGGAGAGATGGGCAGGGAGGTTGTCGCAACGCAGCAGGCCCCGCAGGCGATCGGGCCCTACTCGCAGGCGGTCAAGGCGAACGGGTTCCTCTTCACCGCGGGCCAGATCCCGCTGGACCCGGCGACCGGGAAGCTGGTCGAGGGGGACATCACGGTCCAGGCCGAGCGGGTGATGGAGAACCTCAAGGCGATCCTCGAAGCGGGCGGCGCGTCCTTCGCCGGCGTCGTCAAGACGACCTGCTTCCTGGCCACGCTGGACGACTTCGCCGCATTCAACGCGGTCTACGGCCGCTACTTCACCCAGCAGCCGCCCGCGCGCAGCACAGTCCCCACCGGCAAACTCCCGGCCGGCGCGCTCGTCGAGGTCGAGTGCGTCGCGGTGTGTGAGTGACGAGACGGCAGACGGCAGACGGCAGAGACGGCTTCCGCAGGCCGACCCGGTCAACAGTGGCGAAACCGGTACTGCCGCCTGCCGCCTGCCGTCTGCCGTCTCCGTCGTGGCACGCCACTTGTGGAGAACGGGGCGGGCGCGCGGGGGGCGCGCGGAACGACGGTAGAGCCGAGGGGCGCCGATGGCCCGTATCGCGATCCTGGTCGTGGCGTATAACGCCGAGTCTACCCTCGCGCGGGTGCTCGACCGCATCCCGCCCGCCGTCTGGGACAGGGTCGCCGAGGTGATCGTCTTCGACGACGCCAGCCAGGACCGCACCTACGCGGTCGGGCGCGATTACCAGCGCCGCGCCGCGCCCGACAAGCTGACCGTCTTCCGCAACCCGGTCAACCTGATGTACGGCGGCAACCAGCAGCAGGGCTACCGCTACGCCATCGCCCGCGGCTTCGACGTCGTCGTCCTGCTGCACGGCGACGGCCAGTACGCGCCCGAGGTGATGCCGCGGCTGCTGGCGCCGCTGGAGGCCGGGCGGGCGGCCGCGGTGATGGGCTCGCGGATGCTCGACCCGGGCGGCGCGCTGCGCGGCCGGATGCCGCACTACAAGTTCGTCGGGAATCGCGTGCTGACCTGGGCGCAGAACCGCCTCGCCGGCGCCCACTTCAGCGAGTGGCACTCGGGCTACCGCGCCTACGCGGTCGCCGCGCTGCGGACGATCCCGCTGGAGCGGCTGACGACCAACTGGCACTTCGACACGCAGATCATCCTGGAGTTGCTGCGGCGCGGCTACCCGGTCGCCGAGGTGCCGATCCCCACCTACTACGGCGAGGAGATCTGCCATGTCAACGGCGTCCCCTACGCGGCCAACTGCCTGCGCGAAACCGCCGCCTACGCCTGGGAACGCCGCCGGCCCGGCCGCGCCGCACTACCGCGCGCATCGCGACTCGCGAAGTAGCCACCAGCAGATCGCCCGGCTGGCGCGGCGCCTGGCCGCCGGGCCGGTCCTCGACGTCGGCGCGGCGCAGGGGATGCTCGGGCACCTCCTGGCGGGCAGTGGGCTGACGCTCGATGCGATCGAGCCGCGCGCCGCCTGGGCCGACCTGGCGCGCCCCTGGTACCGCGAGGTCTTCGTCGCGCCGGTGGAGGCGGCGCCGCTCCCGCCGCGGACCTACCGCGCGGTCGTCTGCGCCGACGTGCTGGAGCACACGGTCGACCCGGTCGGAGTGCTGCGGCGGCTGCGCGCGGCGGCGACCGACGATGCGCTGTTCATCGTCTCGCTGCCGAACGTGGCGCACCTGGCGGTGCGCCTGCTGCTGCTGGCCGGCCGCTTCCCGCCGATGGAGCGCGGCATCCTCGACCGGACGCACCTGCATTTCTACACGCGCCGCACCGCCGAGGAACTGCTGGCCGCGGCCGGACTCCGCGTGGCGCGCGCCGCGCCGACCGGCGTGCCGCTCGACGAGATCTGGTCGCGCGGCGAGGGGCGCGCGGCCTACGCCGCCCTGACGCGCCTGCAGCATCTGGCGCTGCGCCTGGCGCCCGGCCTCTTCGCGTTCCAGTGGGTCTTCGTGGCCCGCGCCGGGGCGGGGTGATGGCCGGCGCGACGCTCACCGCGGGGGCGCGCGCAGCCCGCCCAGTCCGGCCGGCGCGGGCGGGCGACCGCTGGGCCACGGCCGGCGCGCTGGCGGTCGCCGCGGTGACGCTCGGCGCGGCGCTGGAGGTCAACGACGGCCACCTCGCGCCCGAGGCGATCCCCTGGCTGACCGCCGCGGTCATCGCCACGCTCGTCGCGCTGCTGCTGCCCCGGCTGGCGCTGGTCGAGCGCCACGGCGAGGCGGTGGTCCGCGGCCTCCTGGGCGCCGGCATCGCCGCCCAGTTCGGCCTCCTCTTCAGCAACCTGCCGACGAACGCCGTGCCGCCCGGGGGCACCGGCATCTTCGCGCCGTGGAACGCCGGGCTCGCGGTCGCGCTCGTCCTGGCCGGCGCCGCGCTGGTCGCGCCGCGGCCGTGGTCCGACTGGGCGCTGCCGGCGCTGCTCGTCGCCTACGCCTGGTGCGGCTGGTGGATCCTCGCGCACCTGCCGCTGCCCGGCATCGACGTCTACGTCTTCCAGCGCGACGCCGCGGCGGCGCTCTTCCACGGCCAGAACCCCTACACGCTCACCTTCCCCAACATGTACGGCGCGCATTCGGGTTACTACGCGCCGCAGGTGGAGGTCGGCGACCGCCTGGCCTTCGGCTTCCCCTACCCGCCGCTGAGCCTCTTCCTGGTGCTGCCGGGCGCGCTCCTGGGCGACTACCGCTACGCGCAACTGGCCGCGCTGGTGCTGGCCGGCTGGCTGATGGCGCGCGCCGCGCCGGGGCGGGTCGGGGCCGGGGCGGCGGCGCTCCTCCTCTTCACGCCGCGCGGCTTCTTCGTGCTCCAGCAGGGCTGGACCGAGCCCTTCGCCGTCTGCCTGCTGGCCGCGACGGTCTACTGCGCGCGCCGCGCGCCGCGCTGGCTGCCGCTGGCGCTCGGCCTGCTCTTCGCGGTGAAGCAATACCTCGTCTTCGCCGCGCCGCTGGCCGTACTGCTCCTGCCGCGGCCGTGGTCCTGGCGCGCCCTCTGGCGACTCTACTGGCAATCCGCCGTCGTCGCGCTGGCGGCCAGTCTGCCGCTGGTCCTCTGGGGCCTCCCGGCCTTCGTCCGCTCCGCCGTCACGCTGCAGTTTTATCAGCCCTTCCGGCTGGACGCGCTCAGTTACGTCGCCTGGTTCGCGCGCGACGGCGGCCCGCGCCTGACCTGGCTGGCATTGCCGGCGCTGGTGCCGGCGACGGCGCTGGCGCTCTGGCGGGCCGCGCGCACGCCGGCCGGCTTCGCCGCCGCGGTCGCCTGCGTCTTCCTGGTCTTCCTCGTCACCAACAAGCAGGCGTTCGCCAACTACTACTTCTTCGTGCTCGGCGCGCTCTGCTGCGCCATCGCGGCGACGACCGTGGGCCGTGGGGCGTGGGCCGTGGGGCGTGGGCCGTGAAGGTTGCCCCGCTGTCGCCGCCCCCGTTAGGCCCCTCTCCAGCACACGATGGTGGGGGCCTCGCCACCTCCCCCCGCCATGCCCGCGGCCGTGGCCTCCACGGCTCACGGCCCACGGCCCACGGCCTACTGCCCACGTTCCTCCTCCCCGTCCTCGTCTACTTCGCCGGCTTCTGCCTGCTGACCTACCCGCTGATCCGCGCCTTCCCGCGCGCGTTCTTCGCGGACGCGGGCGACGGGTTGCAGAACGTCTGGAACATCTGGTGGGTGGACCTCGCGCTGACGCGGCTGCACGCCTCGCCGTGGTGGACACCGCTGCTGCACTACCCGGGCGGGGTCTCGCTCGTCGGGCAGACGCTCAACCCCTTCGACGGCTTCGTCGGCGTCGCCCTGCTGCCCTGGCTGTCGCTCGTCGAGACCTACAACGCGATCGTCGTCTTCTCCTTCGTCATGGGCGGGGTGACGGCGTTCTGGCTGGCGCGCGCGCTCGGCGGGGCCCACTGGTCGAGCCTCGTCGGCGGCGCGCTCTTCACCTTCGCCAACTACCACTTCGCGCACGCGCAGGGGCACCTGCAACTGGTGGCGCTGGAGTGGCTGCCGCTCTTCCTCCTCTGCTGGCGCCGGCTGCTGGTCGCGCCGGGCGCGTGGCGCGCGCTGGCGGCGGCCGGCGCGCTGCTGCTGGTGCAACTCTGCGACTACTACTACTTCTTCTACTGCGTCCTGGCGGGCGCGCTGCTGCTCGCCTGGCACTGGTGGCACACCGGGCGCGGGCGGCGCTACCTCGACCGCGCGCGCCTCGCCGCGCTGGGCGTCTTCGCCGTCGCCGCGGCGGCGCTGACCGGCCCGCTGCCCGTCGCGCTCCTCTTGCTGGACCGCCGCGACCCGCTCGGCGGCGAGCACCCGGCCGCGACCTTCTCGCTCGACCTGCTGGCGCCCATCATCCCCGGCGGGCACTGGCGCTTCGCGCCCCTCACGGCCGACTACTGGTCGCGGCTGCCCGGCAACATCCACGAGAGCAGCGTCGCGGTCGGCGTCTCGGTCCTGCTCCTCCTGGCGCTGATCTG
>DASSSV010000216.1:0-3419 GCA_035708265.1 Thermomicrobiales bacterium
GGGCCGCTAAAGCAGGCGGGGATCGCTGCCGGTTCGCCCCCGTCGGGACCGGCCCCTGCGAATGCGTGGCGGTCGCCGATCCGGCAGATGCGCACGGCCCACGGCCTACATCCCCACGCCCCACGGCCCCGTTGTGCTAGCATCGTGCGCATGGAGGCTTCGGCGGAACCGACGTCACAATCGCCCCCGCCCGTCGCCTACCGCGTGCCGCTGGCGGTCTTCGTGGCGGGGCAGTTCGTCTCCGGGACGGGCAACCGGATCAACGCGGTGGCGCTGCCGCTGCTGGTGATCGAGCGATACGGCGTCGGGCTCTCGCTCGGGCTGGTCACGGCGTCCCGGCTGGTGCCGCGCGTGCTGCTCGGGCCGCTGGCCGGCGCGGCGGCCGACCGCCTGCCGCGCCGCGCGACGCTGGCGGTGACGCTCGTCGCCAGCGCGGCGCTCGTCGCGGCGATCCCGCTGACGCGCGCGCTCTGGCAACTCTACCTGCTCGCCGCGCTGGTCGGCCTGCTGGACACGCTCTTGCGCCCGGCCGGCTTCGCGCTGCGGCCCGAGGTCTTCCCCGCGTCCGTGCTCTACCGGCTGAACGCGATCGAGGAGCTGCTCGACGCCGGCACGAACCTGGTCGGGCCCGCGCTGGCGGTCGCGCTCGTCGCGGCGTTCGGCGTCGGCGACGCCTTCGGGGCCGACGCGCTCTCCTTCGTCGTCGCGGCGCTGGCCCTGCTGCCGCTGCGCCCGCTGCCGTCCGAGGCGCGGGTCGCGGAACCGGCCGGGGAGGCGGGCGCGTCCTTCGGCGCGGTCTGGCGGCTGCTGCGCGGCGACAGCACGCTCACGCTCCTGCTCGCCGTCAACGCGGTCTACACCGCCGGTATCGGCGTCTTGCTCGTCCTCTACGCACCGCTGGCGCTCGACGTCTACCATGCCGGCGACTGGGGCTACGGCGCGCTGGTGACGGCGACGGGGCTCGGCGCGCTGGCCGGCGTCCTCCTGACGCCGCGCCTCGGCCCGCGCCTGTCGCCACGCCTCATCGCGGCGTTGCTGGCCGCCTCTGGGGTGCTGCTCGTCGCGCTCGCGCCGCTGCGCGCCTTCTGGCCGGCACTGGTCCTGCTGGCCCTGGCGCACCTGCCGGAGAGTTTCTGCTACCTCGTCTTCGCGACCGAGTCGCAGCGACGCATCCCGACGCGGCTGCTCGGCCGCTACTACGGCGTGGCGATGACGGCGCTGGCCGCCGCGCTGCCGCTCGGCAACGCCCTCGGCGGCGTCGCGCTCGCGCACCTCGACCCGCGCGCCGGCGTCGGCCTGGTCGGCCTGGCCTTCCTCGCCGCGGCCGGCGCCGGCGCCGCCCTGGCCCGCCGCGTGCGATAACCGGCGATAGCGCGCCGCCGCGGCCCTTCGTGGCGGGGCTTGCACCGCAGAGGCGCGGAGGACGCAGAGAACCGGAGAAGTACGAGGTACGAAGTACGAAGTACGAACGAATTTCGTCCTCTCGCCTCGTTTCTCTGTGCTCTCTGCGTCTCTGCGGTGAATCGGGCCTACACGGGTCCGGCGCTGCCGCCGATCCGTCCGGAGCAATTGCGGGAGGGAGACTCGTGATGCGTCGGCGCCCCCCGCGCCGCTGGCTGCCGGCCGCCGGCGCCGCCGGCCTGCTGGCGCTGGCCAGCGCGCGCGCGGTCTCCCGTCCGCTGCGCGCGCTCGGCGCGACCGTGCGCCGGCTCGACGCGGGCGACCTCGACGCGCGCGCGCCCGCGCCGCCCGCCGTCGCCCCCGCCGCGCTGAAGGAGGCCGTCGCCGCGGTCAACGCGCTGGCCGCGCACCTGGGGCGTCTCGAACGGGAGCAGCGCGACTTCATCGCCGACGTCAGCCACGACATCCGCGGCCTCGCGAGCGGCATCGCGCTGACCGCGCGGGTGCTGCAGGACCTCCCGCCCGAACGGCAGGAGCGCGCGCGGGAATTGCTGGCGGCGCTCGGCGGGCAGACCGCGCGGCTGGCGCGGCTGGCCGACGAACTGCTCCTGGTGACCAGCGCGGAGGCGGCGGGTCGCGCCCTGCAGCCCGAGCCAGTGCGCCTCGACCGCCTCGTCGGCGCGCTGACGGCGGAGATGCGGCCGCGCGCCGAGGCGCAGGGACTGACGCTCACCTGCGTCCCGCCGGCCGGGCCGGTGACCGCGGTGGTGGACGAGGCGCTGGTCACCCGCGCGGTGGCGAACCTGCTGCACAATGCGCTCGCCTATACGCCGGCCGGCGGCGCGATCCGCGTGGGGGTGGCGCTCACGGACGGCCGGGCGACGATCGAGGTCGCCGACACCGGGCCGGGGCTGACGCCGGAGGAACGGGAGCGCCTCTTCGACCGGCGCGAGCGGGGCCGAGCCGGGCGGGCGCGGCAGGGACACGGCCTCGGCCTCGCCATCGTCCGGCGCGTGGCCGACCTGCATAGCGGCGCCATCGCCGTCGCCGCGCCGCCAGGCGGCGGCACGGTCTTCACGCTGACGCTGCCGGCGCATGGGCCGGCACCGCCTCGCCCGGCGCGGCCGGGCGCGCCGGGTGCGGGCGCGCCGCCTCCGGGGCCGTGAAGGTGTAGCCGACGCCGCGGACGGTGGTGATCAGGCGCGGGTGGTCGGGGTCGGCCTCGATCTTGCGGCGCAGGAGGCGGATGTAGACGTCGAGCGCCTTGACATCGCCATAGAAGTCCGCGCCCCAGACGCTGTCGATGATCAGCAGGCGCGGCACCACGCGCCCGGCGTTGCTCGCCAGCAGCCACAGCAGCGTGAACTCCTTGGGCGAGAGGTCCACGCGCTGCCCGCGCACGCGGACCTCGTGCCGGGCGGCGTTGAGCAGCACCTCGCCGACCTCCAGCAACTCGCCCGGGTGGACCGCGCCGCTGGCCGCGCGGCGCAGGACGGCGCGGATGCGAGCCAGCAGCACCTCGGGGTCGCAGGGCTTGGTCACGAAGTCGTCGGCGCCGGCGTCGAGGCCGGCGACCAGGCTGGCCGCGCCGCGCCGGGCGGTGAGCATGACGATCGGGACGTTGCCGGCCTGGAGTCGCAGCAGGTGGCACAGGTCGAGGCCGCCGATGTCGGGCAGCCCCAGGTCGAGCAGGATCAGCGCGGGGCGGTGCTGGCGGACCAGCCGGAGGGCCTCGTGGCCGCCCCCCGCGGTGGCGACGCGGTAGCCCGCGCCGGTCAGCATCTCCTCCAGCGCCAGGCTGAACAGCGGGTCGTCGTCGACGACCATGACGGTCGTCGCGGTCGCGCCAGGCATGCGGTGTTCCTGCCCCATCGCCTCCTCCGTGTCTCTTCATCTACCCCCGCCCCGTCCGCACGATCGGTACCAGGGGCGCGAGTCGGGGAGTCGGGAGTCGGCAGGCGGCAGGCGGCAGTACCGGCCTACGCTCGTTGACCGCCTCAGCCTACGGAAGCCGCCTC
>DASSSV010000217.1:0-4865 GCA_035708265.1 Thermomicrobiales bacterium
TCCCTCTCGTAGGGGCCGGCCCCGGTGCCGGCCCGCGTTCCCGGCCGACCGCCTCGCGGGGAGGCGCCCGCCCGCCCGGCGCGCCAGCCCGCAACCCCACAGAGCCATCCCATCCCCACGACGCGCGCTGACCGGCGTGTCGGTCGGCCAGGATGCGCCCACCTCCCAACGCCGCGTGCTATCCCGCATAGTGGGCGGCGCAGACGCCGGGCCGGCACGGGGGCCGGCCCCTACGAGGGGAAGGGCACCGGCTGGCCCTAAACGGTGCCACGGCCCACGCCCCACGCCCCACGCCACCTCACGCCTCGTCGTCGCGGAGGAAGCGGTAGCGGCCGTGGTGGAAGAGGAGCGGGGGGACGTCCGGGTCCACGTCGAGCGCCAGCACCTCGCCGATGAAGATGACGTGGTCGCCCGCGGGGTGGCTGGCGGCCAGCCGGCAGTCGAGGTAGCCGGCCGCCCCGTCGAGGAGCGGCGCGCCGCTCGGGCCGCGGTGGTGCGGGATGCGGGCGAAGGCGTCGCGCCCACGCGGGCGGTCGCGCGCGGCGAAGTAGCGCGAGAGCGGCTCCTGGTCGGCGCCGAGGATGTTCACGGCGAAGGCGCCGTTGCGCGCGATGGTCGCCGCGCCCTCGGTCCCGGCGATGACGCAGACGAGGACCAGCGGCGGGTCGAGTGAGACGGAGGAGAAGGCGTTGGCGGTCATGCCGTAGGCGTGCTCGACGCCCTGCGTGGTGATGACGGTGACGCCGGTGGCGAAGGCGCCCAGCGCGGCGCGGAACTCCCGCCCGCTGAAGGGCACCGGCGTCACCTCCGTCCCTGGTGCCATCCCGTCGCCTCCCCGCCCGGCTCGCGCCCCCGGCCGCCGTGCCGCCTCAAAGGTCGGCCAGGCGGCGCCGGATCACGCGGTCGAAGTCCTGCGTCGTCGCCAGCGACTGCGCGACCAGCGCGCGGAAGGCATCGCGCTCCATGGCCAGCAGCGTGGTCGGCGCGGTCGCGCGCACGGTGGCGGTGCGCGGCGTGTCGCGCAGGATGGCCACCTCGCCGAAGAATTGCCCCGGCCCCAGCGCGGCGACGACCCGCGGCGCCCCGCCGTCCTCGCGCACGACCTCGACCGCGCCCGCGACGATGATGAAGAACTTGTCGGCCGGCGCCCCCTGGCGCACGATCACCTCGCCCGGGGCGACCTCGAGCGGGACGAGCCGGGCGGCGAGCGTCGCCGCCGCCTGCTCCGGCAGGTCGCGGAAGACGCTGTAGACGACGCGGCTGCGGTAGGCGCCGCCGAGCGTCCGCCCGACCGCCTCGCCGCCCGCGCCCGCGTTGTCGATGAAGCGCAACTCCGCCGGCGCGATGCGGAAGACCGACAGGCCGGTCGTGCGCGTGTCCGCGACGTCGGGGAACTTCTGCGTGAAGAGGGCGGCCACTCGGCGGATGGCGGCGGGGTCGAGCAGCACCTCGCACTCGCCGGTCCCCTGGATGCCGGTGGTCCGGCTCCAGTCGGGCGCGTACTCCCCGATCGTGAAGGCGACCGCGGGGTTCTGGTCGAGGTGCCGCGCGGTCGTCGTCTCCGGGCGGGTGTAGAAGTAGAGCGCCGGCCCGTCGCTGACGTAGACGAAGGTGGCGGCGTGCGGCAGCCCGGTCGGCGTCGCCGTCGCCAGCGTCAGCGTGCCGTGCGCGCGCAGATACTCGTCCACCTCCGGCGGGATCGCCGCCTCCGGCTCACCGGCGCTCATCCGACTCCACCTCCTTACGCCCGCTCGCGCGACGGCTCCCCGGCGGCGCCGAGCGCATCGGGCACCAGGCTGGCGGCAATGTACCACGCGAGGACCAGGACGCCACAGGCCGTGCGCGCGGCGTGGACGGCGTCCCAGCGGGAACCGTGATGCCCACCGCTAGCCGGTCACCGCCGGCAGGTTCGCCTCGGCGAAGGTCGGCGTCTCCACGCCGCGCTCGCGCAGGATCAGTTGGGCGGCGTGGACGCCGGAGGCGAAGACCCGGACGGTGCTGCCGCCAGGCAGCGACCAGTGCCCGGCCAGGTAGAGGCCGGGCAGGGGCGTCTGGTGGGCCAGGCGCTTCGTCCCGGTCTGCAGCGGCACGTTCTCCCAGCCGTACATCGCGCCGCCGCTGTTGCCGGTGTGGTGCGCCAACGTCAGCGGCGTGGCGCTCTCCAGATGGGTCAGGCCGGCGCGGAAGCCGGGGAGATGGTCCTCGACCAGTTGCAGCAGCGCCTCCGTGAAGCGCTCTTTCTCCTCCTCCCAGGGCCGGCCGAGGTCGTAGGCGGCGTGCGAGACGACGATCGCCAGGTGCTCGCCGGGCGGCGCCAGCGTGGGGTCGAGCAGGGTCGGGAGGCACAGCCAGACGCCCGTGGGCCGGCCCTCGGCCAGGTCCCGCGCGACACCCAGGTGCTCGTCCCAGCGCTGATAGAGCAGCGTCTCGTGCGCGGCGGTGTGGCGGCGCACGTCGAGGCGGGTGGCCGCCATGACCACGAAGGCGGAGCAGGCCGGGGTCATGCGCCGCAGCCGCCGCAGGTAGGGCGCGGGCAGGTGCTCGGCCCCGACGAGCCGCTCGCAGGTCTGCCGCGCGTCGGCGTTGGAGACGACGACCGGCGCGCGGACCACCGCGCCGCTGTCGAGCTCGACGCCGGTCGCGCGGCCGGCCTCGACCAGGATGCGGCGGACGCCGTCGCCGAGCACGAGCTCGCCGCCGTGCAGCGCGACGCCGGCGGCGAGGGCGTCGACCAGGCGCTGGGCGGTGCCCTGGTAGTGCCAGCTCCCCTCGAGCTGGTTGATCAGCATCTGCGCGAAGGGCAGGAAGGCGAGCCGCTCCGGCGGCCCGCCGATGTACGGCCAGCCGGCGAGGAGGACCGTGCGGACGCCGGGGTCGGCGACGCACTCGGCGAGGATCTCGCCGACGGTGGCGCGCAGGCAGCGGAAGAGGGTCGGGTGGCTGGCCGCGGCCTCGTCGAGCGTCTTGAGCGACAGCGCCATCGCGATGCTGTGGATCTCCCGCTGGACCTGGTCGCAGGTGCGGACGAAGCGCGCGATGCCGGCGGCCTCGTGCGGGAAGCGCCGGGCGTGGGCCTCGATGAAGGGCTCGACGCCGAGCGGCGCGGTCAGCGCGAAGCCGGGCAGGCTGACGTCGTACGCCTCGGGGATCGGCAGGAGGTCGAAGCGGTCGCGGATGCCGAGATGGCGGGCCACGGTGTCGAAGAGCTGCCCCGGCCCGCCCTGCGGCGTCCAGTGGACGGCCGGGGCGAAGGTGTACGGCCCGCGCTGGAAGGAGTGGGCGTAGCCGCCCGCCTCCGGCTGGCGTTCGGCGACGAGCACCGCCAGCCCGTGGCGGGCGAGCATGGCGGCCGCGGTGAGGCCGCCGACGCCGCTACCGATGACGACGGCGTCGTAGACATTGGCCTGGGGCCCTGTCTGAACGCTCATGTCCCACCTCCGCGCCCTTCCGCGGGCGCCACTCTGTCGGGAAGGCCCAGTCCTCTTCCCTTGCGCGCTGCCCCGCACCACCGGCCCGCTGTTGCCACCTGACGAACATCGCTCCGCGAGATAGTTACCGCCGCGACGGCACCGGCCGTGGGAGGCCGTGCCTTGAGCCCTGGCTGAAGTCCGCCATATCTGACCATACGCGCGACGGCACGCCTGGTTTCTCCCCGACGCCGCGCGGCCGGGTAGCCCCACCTCTAGCCAGAGGTGTGCGGCGGGTTGGCGCCGCGCCTGGCCGCCTGGGTTGACGAATCCGCGATCTCGGCTATCATAGGGGCCGGGGTGAACGTACATGTCGCCCGTACACCAGGAGAACCCAAGCGAGGCTGAGCGCGAACCGCGTCAGTGATGGGCAATGGCCCGACGCGGCGCGGGGTTGGACGCGGCTCGGCCCACCGTCTTCGCGGTCAGGAGGCTGTTTGCCAGTCGGATACTCCCGCCCCCCGCGACGCTGCGCGCCCGCCGCGCGGGCGGCCCCGCCCGCTAGGCTTCCGACCCGGCGGGGGCGATACAGAGCGGGGGGACCACGCCGAGTTGTTGCAGCATACTGAGAGGAGGTCGAACTCCCCCAGCGCTCCACAACTCGGCCGCCGGCCAGGCGGAAGATCGCCATCCCGGTCACCCGCCCGCGCCGCCCCGTCGGCGGGATGCCCGGGTATGCCCCCCGGTGAGTGACGCTAACTTCCCGGCGCGCCGCGACCCGGTCGCCCTCGGCGATCGTCTCGGCGACGATCTCCCGGTAGTCGGGGAATGCCGCGCGCGTCTCGCGCAGCATCTGCTGGATGCCCACTAGGCCGGGCGGCTCCCCCGGGAAGGGGTTGTGGTCGATGGCGTCGGGGACGAGGATCTCATCGAGCACCGCGAAGTCCCCGCGGTCCCAGGCTTCTTCCAGCAGACGGCGGACGACCGCAGTGTTCGCCGCGGGCGAGCCGGCCGGGCCGTACGACCACGCGACCGGCGGCGCCGGCGGGGGATGTACGCCCGCTGCGGCGGAGGCAGGTGCCCGAGCTGCTGCAGCCAGCCGACCCGGTTCTCCACGACCACATGCTCCGCGACCCGGCCGTCAGCGAGGCGGCTGCTCATGAACACGGTCAGGCTGAACGGCCGGTCGGTGGGCGGGAAGTGGAACAGCGGTCCCGTCTGGGTGCCGCACACCCGCGCGCGGGTCGCGCGACCTGGTCCCCCTCGGCGAGCTGGTCCTCGACCGTCAGCTGCAGGTCGGGGACGACCCCCAGGAGCCAGCGGACGTAGCGCCAGTACCCGCCGGGGCCGGCCCCGGCCCCGCGCGGGCCGCCGCTGGAGGCAGCGTCGGGCGCGAACGCCCGGTCGACGGCCGCCAGATCCCTGGCGGTGCAGATATCTTCCAGCATCGCGCGGACG
>DASSSV010000218.1:0-3159 GCA_035708265.1 Thermomicrobiales bacterium
TGGCCGTGCCGGCGGCGATCGCGTTCCAGCGGGAGCACGACTGGCCCCGCGTGCGCGCCGCCTGTCACCTGCTGGCGCGCGAGGCGCGCGAGCGGATCGGTGCGCTGACCGGCCTGCCGCAGATCGCGCCGGACAGCGCGGAGTGGTGGGGGCAGATGTGTACGCTGCCGCTGCCGCCGGTGGACGCCGCGGCGCTGCACGACCGACTGTGGGAGGAGTACGGCGTCGAGGTGCCGGTCGGCGCGCGGGTGGGGACCGGCTCGGTGCGGGTCTCGATCCAGGCGTACAACCGGCGCGAGGACGTGGACCGGCTGGTGGAGGGGCTGGAAGCGCTGCTGCCCCGCGCCTGATCGCGACATTTCCCCGCTGCGCTGACGTCGTCCCGCCGGGATTCCGTCAGCGCAGCGGCTCGCATGCCGGCTTCGCTGCGCCCACGCCGCCGATGACCTCGTCGAGCGGGAGGGCCTGGCCGTCCGCCCAGGCGGCGGCGAAGGCGTCCTCGCCGAGCGCGCGACGGGCCGCCGCCACGGTTGCGTCCCGCCGGGCGCGCTCCGAGGGGGGCACCGGCGCGCCGCAGGCCACCCGCAGCGCGTCGGCCGCCCCGCAGAGCCGGGCGGCCTCGCGCGGGCGGTCGAGCGCGAGCGCGACCGCCGCCAGGTACTCCAGGCAGGAGGCGGCGCCCTGCTGGTCGCCGACGGCGCGGAAGAGGGCGACACTCTCGGTCAGCAGTTCCTCCGCGCGCCCGTGGTCGCCGCGGTCGCAGGCGGCGATGCCGAGGTAGTGGAGCGTGTCGGCGACGCCCCGCCCGTCCCCCAGGTCGCGGTAGAGGGCCAGGCCCTCCTCGAACAGCGAGGCCGCCCGGGCGTTGTCGCCCCGCTTGTAGACCGCTTCCCCCAGGTTGACGAGCGCCCCGGCGAGGCTCCGCGGTGTCCCGGCCTGCCGGTGCAGCGCCAGGCTCTCTTCGTACAGTTGCACCGCCTCCTCGAACCGGCCGGCGTGAACGGCGACCAGCCCCAGGTTGTTGAGCGACTTCGCGACCCCCCACCTGTCACCGGCCGCGCGGTGCAGCGCGAGGCTCGCCTCGTGCAGCGCCGCCGCCCACGCGAGATCCGCCTGCGCCCAGGCCAGATTGCCCGCGCCGCTGAGCGCCACCGCCCGCAGCGCCGGCGCCGCGTCGCCGCCGCGCGCCAGCAGCGTCTCCAGCCAGTCCCGCCCCTCGCCGAGGTGGCCGCGCTGCCACCAGAAGCGCCAGAGCGCCCCGGCCAGCCGCAGGCCGAACTCGCCCTCGCCGCGCTCCCTGGCCCAGTTGAGCGCCGCGCGGAGGTTGTCGTGCTCGCGCTCCAGGCGCGTCAGCCAGTCCGCCTGCTCCGGCCCGGTCAGCTCCGGCGCGGCCCGCTCGGCCAGGTCGAGGAAGTGGGCCGCGTGGCGCCGGCGCGCCTCCTCGGCCTCCCCGTTCGCCGCCAGCCGCTCCCAGGCGTACTCGCGCACCGTCTCCAGCATCGTCAGCCGCGGCTCGCCGTCCGGTCCCGCGGACTGGCGCAGCAGGCTCTCGTCCACCAGCTCGCCCAGGAGGTCGAGAAGTGAGAAGTCAGGAGTGAGAAGTGAGACATCTTCTCCCTGTGAGCCGTTTCTACCCTCTAACTTCTCACTTCTCACTTCCGCTGCAGCGGCGAGGTCGAAGCCGCCGGCGAAGACGGCCAGGGCGCGGAAGAGCGCCTGCTTGGGGGACGATAGCAGGTCGTAACTCCAGCCGATCGTCGCGCGCAGCGTCCGCTGGCGGTCGGGGAGGTCGCGCGCGCCGCCGGTGAGGACGGGCAGGCGGCGCTCCAGGCGCGCCAGCAGCGCCGCGGGCGGCAAGAGGGCCACGCGCGCCGCGGCGAGCTCGAGCGCCAGCGGCAGGCCGTCGAGGCGGGCGCAGATCGCGGCGACCGCCGGCGCGCTCTCGGCGGTCAGCCGGAAGCCGGGCTTGACCGCCTGCGCTCGCGCGACGAAGAGGCGGACCGCGGCGCAGCCGGCAATCTCTTCCAGCCGCGCCTGCCGGGCGTCGGGCGTGGGCAGCGGCGACACCGCGAAGCGCTGCTCGGCGCGCAGCCGCAGCGCCGCCCGGCTCG
The DNA here is from genome assembly GCA_035708265.1 of Thermomicrobiales bacterium. Taxonomy (GTDB): domain Bacteria; phylum Chloroflexota; class Chloroflexia; order Thermomicrobiales; family CADCWN01; genus DASSSV01. The sequence goes on from DASSSV010000218.1 coordinate 2,112, forward strand.
TCACCAGCACCGCGAGACCCGGACAGGCGTCGAGGAGGTCGCCGACCAGCGGCGCGGCATCGAGGACCTGCTCGAAGTTGTCCAGCACCAGGAGCAGGCTGCTCGCCCGCAGGTGGGCGCAGAGGAGGGCGCGGGCGTCGCGCGCGTCGGACTCGCGGAGCCCGAGCGCCTGCGCGACGGTCGCGGCGACCAGCGCCGGGTCGCGCAGGGCCGAGAGATCGACGAAGGCGGCGCCGTCGTCGTAGTCGTCCCGGAGCGCGGCCGCGACCGCCAGCGCCAGGCGCGTCTTCCCGACGCCGCCCGGCCCGGTCAGCGTCACCAGGCGCGCGCCGCCCCGATGCAGCAGGTGGGTCACCGCGGCTTCCTCGTGCTCGCGGCCGATGAGCGCGGTCGGCGGGGTGGGAAGCGGGGCCGGCCGGAGGGCGGGGGCGGGCGGCGCGGGCGCCGCGGCGGGCGCGCGCCCGACCGTCGCCGCGGCGACGAAGGCGTCGCGCCCGGCAGGGTCGAGGCGGAGGGCGTCGGCGAGGCGCACGAGGGTATCGGGGCGCGGGGCGGCGCGCCGCCCGCGCTCCAGCGCCCGGATCGCGTCGGTGCTGAGCCCGGCCCGCTCGGCCAGCGCCTCCTGCGAGAGCGCGGCCGCGAGGCGGGAGCGCCGCAAGACGTCTGCGAACGTCGTCGTGCGTGGCGTGCTCATAGGGTTCGCCCCCCACTCCCGGCGCCGATCGCGCGGTATCCGCTCGTGAGGGTCATGGTACCACACCTGGGGCCCGGCCGGGCCAGGCGTTGTCACGGTGATGTCACGGCGGCGTCACTGTCGGGCCGGGGCCGCGGCGCGCATACTGAGGTCACGAACTGAGGCGCGAGCAGAAAGGAGGGCGACTGTGGCGATCGAGCGCTTGTACTAGTCCCCGGTGCACACCGGTCGCATACGACGTAGACGAGCAGAGTCACGACGTAGAAGGGAGAACGGCGATGACGATCGAGCGCCTCTACTAATCTCCGGCCACTAGGCCGGGCACAGATAACACGACAGGCGCGAGGGGAGGCC
>DASSSV010000219.1:0-7499 GCA_035708265.1 Thermomicrobiales bacterium
GCGCGCGGCCGGCGTCGATGTGGGAGTTGCCTGACGGCCGCGACTATGGCGTCGCCAGCCGCGCCGCGGCCTCCCAGTAGCGGCAGTGCTCGCGGTAGCCGAGGCGCGCGTAGAGCCGCCGCGCGGCGTCGTTCGCCGCCGCGACGTTGAGGATCACGTCGCGGCAGGGGCCGGCCAGGAGACCGGCGGTGACCGCTGCGGCGATCGCGGTGGCGTAGCCCCGGCCGCGCCAGCCCGGCCGGGTGTAGACGTTGCCGACCGCGGCGATGCCGTAGCGCACGGCCAGGACGTGCGTCCCACCGGTCGCGACGAGCCCACCGTCCTCCCGCGCGCCGAAGAAGACGCCGGTGGCGAGCTGGTCGGCGTTGAAGGCGTTCTCGGGGTACTCGGCCATCAGGTCGAGCAGCGCGGCGAGGTCGCCGGGGCCGAGCCGCGCGACGACGGGCGTCGGGCGCTCCGGGGGCCGGAACGTGTCGGCGTCCACCGCCATGCGGCGCATCTCCTGCCAGCCGGCCGGCGCGGCGTAGTAGCGCTCCAGGGCGGGGCGGTGCTCGTCGCGGGCGAGCAGGTAGGTTTCGGCCGGGAGGTCGGCGCTGGCGGCGAGGATCGCCGCGACGCCGGCCGAGTCGCCGTGCGGGATCGTCGAGGCGAACGCGGGGTGGCGCAGAAAGAGGCAGGCCGCGGCCGGCGCGCCATCGCCCCGCCGCGCCAGCGCGACGCGCGTGCAGGCGCGGAAGGGCGGCTCCAGGTCGGCGATGCTGTAGCCGGCCCAGAGGCGGTCGCCCGCCAGCGCGGCGTAGGCCGCCGCGTCGCCGGCGTCCGGCTCGACGCGCCAGGCGTCGCGCGCCGCGCTCACGACGCCTCCGGCGGGAGGTAGGTGCGGAAGGTGCAGACCGGCGCGAAGCCCATGCGGACGTAGACCGGGTAGCCCAGCGGCGAGGCCGTCAGCGTGACGGCGCGGCAGCCCCGCGCGGCGGCCCCCGCCACCGCGGCCCAGGTCAGCGCCGTGCCGTAGCCGCGCCGCCGGTAGGCCGGGTCGGCGACGACGCCCATGATCTCCGCCACGTCGCCGAGGCGCGACAGCCGCGACGTCGCGACCGCGCGGCCGTCGACGTAGCCGACGAAGAGCCCGACGTCGGGGTCCAGCGCGGCGACCAGCGACGGGACGTGCCGTCGCCCGGTCTCGCTCACCGCCAAAAAGTCTTCCAGGCCCGCCTCGTCGGTCACCTGGCGGATGGCGAGGCCATCGGGCGGCGGGGGCGGGGCGGCCGGGAGCGCGGCGAGCGCCAGCGCCGGCTCCTCCTCGTCGAGCCGCCAGCCGCGCGCCCGCAACTCGTCATCCAGCGGACGCGCCGCCTCGACCTCGACCACGACGCTGTACCCGTGCGGGTCGCCGTAGAACGCATCGGCCAGCGCGAAGACGCGCGCCGGCGGCGTCGGGCCGACGACCGCGACGTAGTTGAAGTCCGGTCCCGGCAGCCCCGCCGCGGTCAGCGCGACGTCGCCGTGGACCTCATGCCGGCCCGGCTCGGGCCGGTACTTCGCGAGCGGCGAGGGCACCAGCGCCGCCGCGCGAACGATCGCGCGCAGAGAATCGGTCATACGCCTCCCGTGCGGGTGCTCCCAGGACTGCTCCGCGGGGGAGTATAGCGGATCGCCCGCACCCATAGTGGTACGAATGTTGCGCCGCCTATGGGGATGCCGGCGACGGCAGGCCGACCGGAGAATCGCACGTACAGGAGAGGATAGACGGCGATGACGCGCAACAGCCCCAACACCTACGACCCGAAGGGCGCCCGCGGTGGCGACACCGGCCCTACCAAGCCGAAGGGCAAGGGCGAGCAGGCCGAGAAGGGCGACCAACGCCGCGAGACGCCGACCAGCAGCGGCCCGACGCGCCCCGGCGCGCAGGGCACGGCCAGCGAGCACGGCAAGCGCTCCGGCTCGGAGAGCGACGCGAGCCACTGACCGCGGGATCGTCGCCGCGGGCCTATCCCCTCGTAGGGGCCGGCCCCCGTGTCCGAGGCGACCGCCATCCGGGTGGGCACCTGCGCGGCCCGCGGGGGCGGGCCTCCTATGTGAGGAATCTCCCGTGGCGAGCCGGCCCGCGAGGGGCACCCTATCGGGAAGACGGGTGGCTGCCGGTGAAGCGGTCGGATGGGACACCGGGCCGGCACGGGGGCCGGCCCCTACGAGTTGTCCGTCGAGGTATCCGCGGCGAATGGCGCGACGGACGCGCCGTCGACCAGAGTCACCGCGCGGACGGTGGCGGGGTGGCCGGTGCGGGCGGCGTAGTCCGCCTCGACCGCCGTGGTGAAGGCCGGCAGCGCCTCGCGGCGCAGGAGGGTGAGGGTGCTGCCGCCGAAGCCGCCGCCCATCAGGCGCGCGCCGAGGACGCCGGCGTCGGCCAGGCCGCGCGCCAGTTCGACCAGCGCGTCGAGCTCGGGCACGCTGACCTCGTAGTCGTCGCGCAGGCTGGCGTGCGAGGCGTAGAGTAACTCCCCGACTTTGTGCCAGTCGTGCGCCTCGATCGCGGCGATCGTCGCCAGCACTCGCGCGTTTTCCGTGACGACGTGCCGCGCCCGGCGGTAGGCGGTCGCCAGTTCCGGTGTGCCGTCGAAGAGCGCGGCGTTGGCCGCGAGCTGCGCGGGCGTGACGTCGCGCAGGCTGACGATGTCGGGCAGCGCCGCGCGCAGCGTCGCCACCGCTTCGGCGCATTCCTGCCGTCGCCGGTTGTACTCGCCGCCGGCCAAGGCGTGCCGTACGCCCGAGTCGGTGACGGCGAAGACGAGGTCGGGCGCGTCGAGCGGCACCGCGCGGGCGTCGAGCGAGCGGCAGTCGAGCAGGATCGCGCTGTCGCGCCGGCCGAAGACGCTGATGAACTGGTCCATGATGCCGCAGTTGACGCCGGGGAACTCGTGCTCGGCGCGCTGGCAGAGGAGCGCGAGGTCGCGCGGCGGGACGGTGAAGCCGCCGACCGCGGCGAGTGCGAGCGCGGTCGACACCTCCAGCGCGGCCGACGAACTGAGCCCGCCGCCGAGCGGCACGGTGCTCGCCAGCGTCAGGTCCGCCCCGCGCACCGGATAGCCCGCCCGCAGGAGCATCGCCGCCACGCCGGCCGGGTAGTCGTGCCACGCGCCCGCGGGCTGCAGGTCGTCCAGGCCGAGGTCGGCGGGCGGGTCGAGGTCGAGCGAGTGCAGACGGAGGCGACGGTCGGCGCGCGGCGTGGCGACGACGGTCGCCTCGCGGTCCACGGCGGCGGGCAGCACGAAGCCCTCGTTGTAGTCGGTGTGCTCGCCGATCAGGTTGATCCGCCCTGGCGCCCGCGCCACCATCGCCGGCGCCATCCCGTACCGCGCCCGGTGCGCCGCCACCAACCCGGTCATCGCTCCGCTCCGCTCCGCGAAGGACTCAGGACTCAGGACTGAGGACTCAGTTGGTTCCATGCCGGGCATGTGCCGGTTGGCAAAGCGGTCGCAGGGAGAATACTCAGTCCTGAGTCCTGAGTCCTGAGTCCTCATTCGAGGAAGAACTGCCGCCAGGCGGCCCACCAGTCGGGGGCGCGGGAGGCGACTTTGCGGTCGCCGACCAGCTCGACGCCGTGCTTGCGGCGGTAGTCGTCGCAGGCGTCGCTGCGCGTGAACTCGACGACGATCTCGCAGGGTTTGCCCGGGTCGTAGGGCTTGACGGCGTTGAGATTCTGGAGCGCGGCCTTCGCGCCGGCCTCGATCAGCTCGCGGGCGCGGCGCGGCGGCAGTTGCCGGGCGCTCTGGCGGCCGAGGCCGTGCTTCACCGTCACGGTCGTCAGGCCGGCACCGAGGAGGTCGCGCGCCTCGGCGCAGACCGCGGCGTCGCCGGTGACGAGCAGCACCGGGCAGCCCCAGTTGCCGCAGAGTGCGGCGTTGATGCCGGTCTCGCCGACCACCGTGCCGTTGAACCAGAGGTTCTGCCACGCCTGGCCGGAGACGGTGTGGTTGAGCACGCCGTCCGCGACGCCGGCGCGGGCGTGCATCCCGACGAAGAGCGCCGCGTCGCAGCCCTGCTCCAGGAAGGCGGTGTACTCGGTCCAGTGCTGTTGCACGACGTACTCGCAGGCCGGGTCGAGCTGGTCGGGGATCAGCGAGTTGAAACTCCAGCCCTGCCCGGCGCCGTGGCAGTCCATCACGACGATCTCGGTCGCGCCGGCCGCGCGCGCCCCGCGCACCGCGGCGTTGATCTCCTCAGTATAGAGCCGGCGCCCTTCCTCGTACATCGGGTGGCCGCCGGTCACCTGCTCCCACTTGACGATGCCGGCGACGCCCTCCATGTCGCTGATGATGTGGACCCGCATCGTGTCGCGCCCCTTTCGTCGCTACAGGTCGACGACCGCGGCGTGGGCCAGCGTCGCGATCTCGTCCAGCCGCCGGCTGTGCCACGGCTCGCCCGCGCGCAGGTTGGACAGGTAGGTGAACGAGACGCCGGTCTCGGGGTCGGCCCAGGAGTAGGAGCTGCCGGCGCCGCCATGGCCGAAGGTGCTCGGGGAGGCGGTGCTGCCGAGCCCGCGGATCGCCGCCGTCTCGCCACGGACGTGGACGCCGAGGCCGCGGTGCATCGGCATCCCCATCGCCTCGTCCACCCGCTCGCCGGTGTGGTTGCGCGTGGCGTACTGCACCGTGCGCGGCCCGAGGAGGCGCACGCCGTTGAGCGCGCCGCCCGCCAGGAGCATCTGGTAGAACGCCGCGAGGTCGGCCGCCGTGGCGTAGCCGCCGCCGCCCGGGACGCCCGCGCGCCAGTGGGCCGGCCGGTTCTGCTCGCCGGCCGGCTCGGGCGCGCCGCCTTCGCCCGGCTGGTACATGAAGGCGAGGCGGTCGTGCAGCGCGTCGGGCACGCCGACCCAGAGCCCGTCGAGCCCGAGCGGCCCGGTGATCTGCTCCCGGATGTGCTCGCGGTAGTCCCGCCCGGTCACCGCCTCGATCAGCACCGCCTGGACCCAGTGGGCCGCGCCGCCGTGGTAGACCACCTTCGCGCCCGGCGCCCACTCCAGCGTGAAGTCGCAGACGGTCTCGTGCAGCAGCGCGTGGTCCTCCCAGGCGGCGGGCGGCACGGTGGCGCCGGGGAAGCCGCCCTGGTGCGTCAGGACGTGGAAGAGGGTCACGCCGCCCTTGCCGTGGCGGGCGAACTCGGGCAGGTACTCGGCCACCGGGTCGTGGAAGCGCAGCAGCCCGCGCTCGACCAGTCGCCAGATCGCGCAGGAGACGACCGGCTTGGTCTGCGAGTAGAGCAGCCAGAGCGTCCGGTCGGTCGCGGACAGGGCCGCCTGGCCCTCGGCCGCCGTCCGGGCCTGTCCGAAGGCGCGCGCGGCGACGAGTTTGCCGTGCCGCGCCATCGCCACCGCGGCGCCGGGATAGTGGCCATCGGCGATGTGCCGCTCGATCTGCGCGTAGAGGCGGTCCAGCGCCGCGGGGTCGATGCCCATGCTCTCCGGGCTGGCCGGTTCCAGCGCGGCCGTGACGGGTGCGTCGGTGCTCGCCATCGCTCCCTCCTCTCAGGACTAAGGACTAAGGACTAAGGACTAAGTGTCGCTGTGCCTCAGACACGGGGTTGGCTGACCGCAACGAGTCTAGCCCACTTAGTCCTTAGTCCTTAGTCCTTAGTCCTTCTCGCCAGGCCCGCGGCCGGGCGTGTCGTGAAGAGCGCCGGCGCGAGGCCGGTCGCCCGCTCGTAGCGCGCGGCCACGGCGTCGCGGAAGGCCGCGACCGCGTCCGCCGCGACGAGGTTGACAGTGCAGCCGCCGAAGCCGCCGCCGGTCAGGCGGCCGCCGAGGAAACCGGGGCTGGCCCGGGCGGCGGCGACCATCGCGTCGAGTTCGGGGCAGGAGACCTCGTAGTCGTCGCGCAGGCTGGCGTGGGAGGCGGCCATCAGCCGGCCGACGGTCGCAAGGTCGCCGCGGGCCAGCGCGGCGGCGGCGTCCCGCACGCGCGCGTCCTCGGTGACGACGTGCCGGCAGCGCCGTAGCAGCGTCCCGCTCGGGTCGGCGACGAGCAGGGCGGGGCGGCAGCGTTCGAGCAGGTTCGGGTCGGCGTCGCGGAGCGTCCGCACGGCCGGGTCGGCCTCTTGCAGCACCCGCAGCCCCGCCTCGGCCTCGCGGCGGCGCGCGGCGAAGGGCGAGACGAGCTGGTTGTGCTGGGTGCCGGTGTGCGCGATCACCAGCGCGACGCCCTCGGGCAGCGGCACCGGCTCGTACCAGAGGGTACGGCAGTCGAGCAGCAGCGCGTGCCCGGTGCGGCCGTGGCCGATGGTGAAGTGGTCCATGATGCCGCCGGTCGTGCCGTACCAGTGCTCGGCGTCGCGCCCGAGCGTCGCCAGCGCGAGCGGGTCGAGGACTTCCCCCTGCGCCCAGGCGAGGAGCGCGGCGAAGCCGACCACCAGCGCCGACGACGAGGCGAGCCCGGCGCCGGGCGGCAGGTCGCCTGCGACCAAGACGTCGCACCCGGTCAGGAGCGGCCGCTCGCGTGCGTAGACCCGGATCACGCCCTGGAAGTAGCGCGCCCAGCGCTCGGGGTGGCGTTCATCGTCGTCTAGGTCCAGCGTCACGCCAGCGTCGAGCGCGAGGGAGTGGACGCACACCCGGCGGTCGGCCCGGCGCCGCCCCAGCAGCACCGTCGCCCGCTCGATCGCCAGCGGCAGGACGAAGCCCTCGTGGTTGTCGGTGTGGTCGCCGATCAGGTTGACCCGCCCCGGCGCGCGCACCGCCACCTCCGGCGCGGCCCCGAAGGCGGCGGCGAAGTCGGCTTCCCAGGCCCGGCAGGCGTCCTCGAACATCGGCTCGTGTCCACACCCTGAAGTCGACATGATGCTCCGCCGGGGCGAATGGTTCGCGGGTGGAGGGTCGCACAGGGGCGACGGACTGTCAACGACGAGGCCGGTTGGGGGTACGGAGGGCCAGCGCCTGAAGACGTGCCGCGGGGCGCCTGCGGGCGCGCGAAGCCCGCCTCCGCGGGTTCATCGGTTAGGCCGCGGAGGCGACCTTCGTGCCGCGCAGCGGCCCCCAGCCGCGGCTTCAGCCGCCAGATCCGCTCCCCACGGTTACGTTTGCTACCAGCCGCGGTCGATCCACTCCTGCAGGTGTGGCCGCTCGGTGCCGATCGTCGTGTCGAGGCCGTGGCCGGGGCAGACCGCGGTGTCGTCCGGCAGCGTGAAGAGTTTGTCCCGGATGCTGGCGATGATCTGGGCGAACTTCTCCGCGTCGCCGCGCGTCGCGCCCGGCCCACCCGGGAAGAGGGTATCGCCGGCCACCAGCGTCGTGTCGTAGTGGAAGCAGACGCTCCCGGGCGTGTGGCCCGGCGTGTGGATGACGCGGAGGCGGCCGTCGCCGACCGCGATCGTCTGCCCGTCCTCCAGCGTGAAGTCGGGCGGCGCGGGGAGCATGGCGGCGTCGGCGGGGTGGACGCCGACGGGGACGCCGAGACGCTGGCGGAGGTCTTGCAGCGCGTCGACATGGTCGCGGTCGCCGTGCGTCA
>DASSSV010000220.1:0-6256 GCA_035708265.1 Thermomicrobiales bacterium
CCGGCCCTCTTGTTTGCGGCGTACGCCGCGCCTGCGGCTGCAACCGCGGCTGGAGGCACGCTCCGCTCGCCGGGGAATCTGCCCGCGTGGGGTAGGTTCTCGGAGACCCAGGCCGCGCCGGCTGCCTTGGCGGCGCCATCAGGCGTCTTCAGGCGCGGCATCAGCCGCCGGCCCGCCGCCCCGCCGCGGCCTTGACATGCCCTGGCCTCCCTGGTACACTTCTGGCCGTGTCGGGCTGCGCGCCGCGCTGCCGGCACATTCTCGTAGTGGGGCGCATTCGTCTAGCGGCCTAGGACACCGCCCTCTCAAGGCGGAGATCACGGGTTCGAATCCCGTATGCGCTACCGGTGAAGCGAGCCCCCGCCACCATGGTGGCGGGGGCTTCGCGTTCTCGGCTGATCGGATCGGTCAGCGGCCGAGGAGGAAGTCGAGCCAGGCGTGCCAGTTCGTCGCGGTGCGGGGCGCGGCCGCGGCGGGCGCGGGCGACGGCGATGCGGCGGTCGGCGTGGCGGCCGCGCCGCCGGGCGCGTCGTGCCACTGGACCAGCACCGTCGTCTCATCGGGGTAGCCGAGGTTCAGTTCGCGGCGGGCGGTGTCCTCGACGTAGGCGCGGTAGGCCGCGGGGCTGGCCGCGGCCAGTTTGCCGCGCAGGGCGTCGTTGCGCTGCCTGGCGGCGTCGAGCTGCGCGGTCTGCGCGGCGACCTCGCGCCGCAGGCCGGCCTCCTTCCAGCGCTGCTCGGCGATCCCGGCGACGAAGAGGGCCAGCACCGCCAGCGCCAGGCCGATCACCAGCGCGCGCTGGACGGCGTGGAGCGTGGAGCGCGAAACGCGGAGCGCGGCGAGGGTGAGACGCCGGGGGCGAAGGGTGGCCACCGGCCGCACGACGGCGCGCCGCTGCCCGCGCGGCCGCGCGCGATCCCGCCGTGCCATCAGCCCTGGCCCGCGGTCGCGCGCAGCGGCGGGCGGTGGGTGAAGCCGCCCTGGCTCCGCTCGTAGGCGTCGGCCACGCGCAGAATCAGATCTTCCCGGAAGGCCGGACCCATGATTTGCAGGCTGACCGGCAGGTCGTTCGCGAAGCCGCAGGGCACCGCCACGCTCGGGATGCCCGCGAGGTTCGCCGGGATCGTCAGGATGTCGGCCAGGTACATCTGCAGCGGGTCGTCGCTGCGCTCGCCGATGCGGAAGGCGACCGTCGGCGAGGTCGCCGCCGCGATCACGTCCACATCGGCGAACGCCCGGTCGAACTCGTCCTTGATCACCGTGCGCGCCTGCTGCGCTTTGACATAATAGGCGTCGTAGTAGCCGGACGACAGCGCGTAGGTGCCGAGCATGATCCGACGCTTCACCTCCGCGCCGAAGCCGGCGCGGCGCGTCTCCAGGTACTCGGCCAGCAGGCTGTCCGCGTCCACCGAGAGGCCGTACTTCACGCCGTCGTAGCGCGCCAGGTTCGAGCTGGCCTCGGCCGGGGCGATGATGTAGTAGACCGGCACCCCGTAGCGGCTGGTCGGCAGGCTGATGTCCACCAGTTCCGCGCCGAGCCCCTCCAGCGCCCTGAGGGCCTCGCGCACCGCCGCCTCGACGCCCGGCTCCATGCCGGGGATGAAGAACTCGCGCGGCACGCCGACGCGCAGGCCCTTGATGTCGCCGGTCAGCGCCGCGCGGTAGTCGGGCACCGGCACCGGCGCGGAGGTCGAGTCGTTGGGGTCGTAGCCGGCGATCGCGCCAAGCGCGTGGGCGCAGTCGGCGACGCCGCGCGTGGTCGGGCCGATCTGGTCGAGGCTGGAGGCGAAGGCGATCAGGCCGTAGCGGCTGATCCGCCCGTAGGTCGTCTTGAGGCCGACCACGCCGCAGAACCCGGCCGGCTGCCGGACCGACCCGCCCGTCTCCGACCCGAGCCCGACGATCGCCTCGCCCGCCGCCACCGCGGCGACCGAGCCGCCGCTGGAGCCGCCCGGCACCCGCTCCAGGTCCCAGGGGTTGCGCGTGGTGAAGTAGGACGAGTTCTCGGTGGACGAGCCCATCGCGAACTCGTCGGTGTTGGCCTTGCCGACGAAGACCGCCCCCTGCGCGCGCAGCCGCGCCACCGCGGTCGCGTCGTAGGGCGAAGCGTAGTCGCGGAGGATCTGCGAGCCGGCGGTCGTCGGCGCGTCGATCGTGCAAAGCACGTCTTTGAGCGCCACGGGGATGCCGGTGAAGGTCGCCGCCTCGCCCGCCTTGATGCGCTCGTCGGCCCGCCGCGCCTGGTCGCGCGCCACCCCCGCCATCCGCGTGATGAACGCCTTGACCTGGTCGTCGACGTCCTCGATCCGCCGCAGGTGCGCCTCGGTCAGCTCGGCCGCGCTGATCTCGCGCCGGTCGAGCCGCGCCCGCGCCTCGTCAACCGAGAGAAAGAGCAACTCGTCAGCCACTGGAACCCCGGGTTGAAGTACGAGGTACGAAGGACGAAGTACGAATTGAGTGCGGGCAACGACTATTCGTCCTTCGTACCTCGTACTTCGTACTTCCCTTACTCCAGAACTGCCTTGACCTTGATGAAGCCGTCTTCGCGGCGCGGCGCGTTGGCGAGCACCTGCTCGACGGTCAGCGAGGGCTCGACGACGTCCTCGCGCAGCACCGGGGCGAGCGGGATCACCTGCGCGGTCGGCGCGACCGCCGCGAGGTCGAGTTCGTTGAGCTGGTCGATGTGGGCGAGGATCGTCGAGAGTTGCTCGCGGAAACGCTCGAGTTCCTCGGCGCTGAGCCCGAGCCGGGCCAGCATCGCCACGTGTTCGACCTGTTCGACCGTCAGCGCCATCGTCCGCCCCCGACTGTACGTATACCGCGCCCGCCGCGGCCAGTGTAGCACAGCGCGCGGGCGTTGTCAGGCGAAGACGGCAGGCGGCAGGCGGCAGTACCGGCTTCCTCTCACTGACCGGACGTGCAGCGGAAGCCGCCGCTCCCGTCCTCCGTCCTCCGTCTTCCGTCTCTTTGCTGCCGTCTGCCGTCTGCCGCCTGCCGTCTCGTCACCGCCGCGCCCGGTCGTAGCGGGCGCCCGCGGCGTCGACGCGGACGAAGGGGGGCGCGACGTCGAGCGAGGTCAGGAGGGCGTAGCGATGCGGCTTGCGGAAGGCGTTGCCCCAGGTCTCGCGACGCCGCCAGTCGCGCAGCGCGTCCAGGTCGAACCGGGCCAGGTAGACCCCCTCGCCCTCGCCGGCCTCGACGACGAGCGTGTCGCGCGAGCCGCGCGCGTCGAAGGCCAGCGGGTGGTAGGCGACCGAGTGGCCGTTCTGCTGCGGCGCGGCGTAGTTCGCCATCGCCGCGCCGACCATGTTCTCGATCGCCCGCGTCCTGAACTGCGCGAGCCGGTTGACCTCCAGCTCGCAGGCGTTCGGCGTCAGGATGATCTCGGCGCCCCGGAGCATCAGGATCCTGGCGCTCTCCGGGAACTCGCGGTCGTAGCAGATCATCGCGCCGACGCGCACCTCGCCCGCGGCCGTGTCGAGCGCGCAGACGGGGAAGTCGTCGCCGGGTGTGCAGGCGGCCTCCGGCAGATCGAAGTCGCAGGTGTGGACCTTGGCGTAGGTCAGCGCGACCTCGCCGCGCCGGTCGAGCAGCGAGACGGTGTTGCGCGGCGCGCCGGGCCAGCGCTCCAGGTACGTCAGCGCGATCGCCATGCCCAGTTCGCGGGCGAGCGCGCGGAAGTGGCGGACGAAGGCGGAGTCGCGGTCGATGGCGAGGTCGCGCCACCGGGCGACATCGGCCTCGTGGGCCAGCGCGGGCGACGTCGCGCCCGCCGGCCAGAGCGAGGGCTCGCGCCAGAGGTCGTTCGCCCCCTCCGGCTCGGGTCGCGGGAAGGTGTAGCCGGTGCTCCACATCTCCGGGAAGAGCGCGATGTCCGCCCCCATCGCGCTGGCGCGCCGGCAGTACTCGTCCCCTTTCGCCAGGTTCGCGTCGCGGTCGTCGCCGCACGCCGTCAGTTGCAAGAGCGCGATCGTCAACTCGGCCATCGCCCCTGTCGCTCCTTCGCTACGGCGGCCCACAGCCGCCCGCCGATCCGCGCGATCCGGGCGGTAGGCGGCGCGCGCGACTGCCCGGCCCGGCGCGGATACCGGCGGCGACAACAGATCTCGCGGCGGGCGCGGTGATGCCTCCGGGCGGCGGGGCTGGCGGCGGCGAGGCCGAAGCCCTAATGGACGTAGCGGTGCATGGCGCCGACCCCCTGCGCGTGCGGCGTCGCGATCCTCGAGCGAGTATACCGCGCGGGGTGGCGGCTGGCGGTTGCAACCGCGCCTGAATGGCGCTGCGCGCCGCGAAGTCCGCCTGCGCGGACTGGGACGAAGCCAACCCGCGCAGGCGGGTTTCGCGGCGCGCGGAGCGAGCCTGTAGCCGCGGTTTCAACCGCGGGCGTGGTGTCACCGGCCGGTGCCCCTCGCCACGGCGTCCACCATTGGTTCCCCCCAGGATTGGGGGGACAGGGGGGCGCGCCGCCCATTCCCGAAGGAGACCACCGATCATGACCAAAGAGTCCGCCCCCACGCCCCGCATCGCGCCGCCGCTCGACGCCGGCGACCGCGCCTGGCTGGTCGCGCTCTGGCGCGAGGCGTGGGGCGGGGAGACGATGGTCGCCGGGGGGCGGACGCTCCGGCTCGACCGGCTCACGGCGCTGCTCGCCTGGGCCGGCGCGGCGCGGGTCGGCGCGGCGACGTACGTCGTCGAGGGCGACGACTGCGAACTGGTCAGCCTGAACGCGGTCGCGGCCGGCCGCGGCGTGGGGACGGCGCTGCTCGCCGCGGTCGAGGCGGCGGCGCGGGCGGCCGGTTGCCGGCGCGTCCGGCTCATCACGACGAACGACAACCTCGACGCTCTGGGCTTCTACCAGCGGCGCGGCTACCGCCTTGTCGCCCTCCGCCCCGGCGCGGTGGACGAGGCCCGCCACCTGAAGCCGACAATCCCCGCCGTCGGGGAGCACGGCATCCCGCTCCACGACGAGCTGGAACTGGCGAAGATGCTGTAGCCGGTCGCCGCCGTGATAGACTCGGCGGGCGGCGACGGCGCCGCGTCATTGCGGCGAGCGTGGGAGGGGACAGCATGGAACAGCGGCGACTGGGGCGGACCGGCTTGCAGGTCGCGCCGATCTGCCTGGGCGGCAATGTCTTCGGCTGGACGGCCGACGAGGCGGCGTCGTTCGCCGTGCTCGACGCCTTCGTGGAGGGCGGCGGCGATTTCATCGACACGGCCGACTCGTACTCGCGCTGGGCGCCCGGGCACAGCGGCGGCGAGTCGGAGCGCGTGCTCGGCAACTGGCTCCACGCGCGCGGCAACCGCGACAGGGTCGTCATCGCGACGAAGGTCGGCAGCGCGATGGGCGAGGGCCCGCGCGAGCGCGGGCTGTCGCGCCGCTGGATCATGGCCTCCGTCGAGGGCTCGCTGCGGCGCCTGCGCACCGACTACATCGATCTCTACCAGGCGCACTACGACGACCCCGTCACGCCGCCCGAGGAGACGATGCGCGCCTTCGACGACCTGGTGCGCGCGGGCAAGGTGCGCTACGTCGGCGCGTCGAACTACAGCGCCTGGCGCCTGATGGGCGCGCTCTGGGCGAGCGACCGCCACGGCTACGTCCGCTACGAGTCGCTGCAGCCGGTCTACAACCTCGCGCGCCGCGCGGAGTACGAGCGCGACCTGGAGCCGCTCTGCCGCGAGCAGGGCCTTGGCGTCATCACCTACTCGTCGCTGGCGAGCGGCTTCTTCTCCGGCAAGTACCGCCGCGGGCAGGCGCTGCCGCCGACCGCGCGGGCGTCCGGCGTCGAGCGGAACTATATGAACGACCGCGGTTTCCGCATCCTCGAGGCGGTGGAGGCCGTCGCCGCCGACCACCGCGCGACGCCGGGGCAGGTCGCGCTCGCCTGGATCCTGGCGCGGCCGGGGATCACCGCGCCGATCGCCAGCGCGACGACCGCGGAGCAGGCGCGCGAGTTGCTCGGCGCGGCCGATCTCCGGCTCGACCCGGCCGCGATCATGGCGCTGGACGAGGCCAGCGCCTGGCAGTAGTCCGGACGGGGCGAAGCTGGCCCGAGCGATGGCGGAGCCCCGCGTCAGGCGTGCACGCGGCGCAGCGCTGCGCGGATCGCCGCGCCCAGCTCCGCCGTCGTGCTCGTGCCGCCGAGGTCGGGCGTGCGCACCTCGCGCGCGGCGGTGACGGCCTCGATGGCGCGCAGGACCGCGGCGCCGGCCTCGCGCTCGCCCAGGTAGTCGAGCAGCAGCGCGGCCGACCAGA
>DASSSV010000221.1:0-7172 GCA_035708265.1 Thermomicrobiales bacterium
GCCGCGGAGCGGATCGAGGCGTTCCACCGCCGCCAGGTGCGGCAGAGCTGGGTCGACTTCGGCCCGCAGGGGACCCTCGGCCAGGTCGTGCGGCCGCTGGCGCGCGTCGGCCTCTACGTGCCGGGCGGCACCGCCGCCTACCCCTCCTCGCTGCTGATGAGTGCCATCCCGGCGCGCGTCGCCGGGGTCGGCGAGATCGTCGTCGCCACGCCGCCCGGCCGCGAGGGCGCGTTGCCCCCGGCGACGCTGGCGGCGGCGCAGGTCGCGGGTGTTCACCGCATCGTCAAGGTCGGCGGCGCGCAGGCGATCGGCGCGCTGGCCTACGGCACCGCGAGCGTGCCGCGCGTCGACAAGATCTTCGGGCCGGGCAACCTCTTCGTCGCGCTGGCGAAGGCGCGCGTCTACGGCCAGGTGGCGGTGGACCAGATCGCCGGCCCGACCGAGACGCTCATCATCGCGGACGACGGCGCCGACCCGGCGCTCGTCGCGGCCGATCTGCTGGCGCAGGCGGAGCACGACCCGCTGGCCTCGGCGCTCCTGCTGACGACCTCGGCGGCGCTGGCCGAGCGGGTGCGCGACGCGATCGAGGCGCAGTTGCCCGCGCTCTCCCGCCGCGAAATCATCGCCGCCTCGCTCGCCGCGAACGGCGGCATCGCCGTCGTGCCCGACCTGGAGACGGCGGTCGCGCTGGCGAACGACTACGCGCCCGAGCACCTCTGCCTCCTGGTGCGCGACCCCTGGGCGCCGGTCGCGTCGGTGCGCAACGCCGGCGGCATCTTCCTCGGCGAGGCGAGCGCCGAGGTCATGGGCGACTACGTCGCCGGCCCGAGCCACGTCATGCCGACGGGCGGCACGGCGCGCTTCTCCTCGCCCCTCAACGTCGAGGAGTTCGTCAAGGTCATCAGCCTGATCGGCCTCAACGGCGGCGGCCTGCGCGCCCTCGGCCCCGCCGCCATCACCCTGGCCGAGTGCGAGGGCCTGACGGCCCACGCCGCCGCTGTGCGGCGGCGAGGACTCAGGACTCAGGACTCAGTTAATGCCGTTTGGGAAACACTAGGCCCGGCCTCATGGCGCTCGGTTTCTCAGGCAACCTTCACTGAGTCCTGAGTCCTGAGTCCTGAGTCCTTCGAGAGCGGAGCGAGCGATGGATTGGATGCTCTTTCAGGCGATCAACGGCGAGGCGGGGCACTGGGCGGTGCTCGACCGCCTGGCCGAGTTCTCGGCGACCTACATCGTCGTGATCCTGGCGGCGCTGCTGGTCGTGGCGTGGTTCACGGGCGCGCGGCCGCTGGAGCGCGCGCGGCGGCAGCGCGCGGCGATCTACGCGGTCGTCGCGGCGGTGCTGGGGCTCGTCGTGGAGAAGATCATCGGCGACGTCTACTACCGGCCACGGCCGTTCGTCGCGCACCACGTCCATCAACTGGTGGCGCACGCGGCCGACTCCTCGATGCCCTCGTCGCACGCGATCTTCGGCTTCGCCGTCGCGGTGGCGCTCCTGCTGGTCAGCCGTCGCCTCGGCCTGGTCGCGCTCGCGCTGGCCGTCATCATGTGCCTGGCGCGCGTCTACGTCGGCGTCCACTACCCCGGCGACGTCACGGTCGGCGCGCTGATCGGCGGCCTCCTGGCGCTGGCGATCAGCCTGTTCGACCCCTACCTGGACCGCCTCATCGCCCCCGCGCTCAACGTCGCCAAACGGCTGCACGTCGCGTGACGAGTGCTGAGCGATGAGCGATGAGCGATGAGTCGGCTTTGCCTCTTCGTCGCTCGTCGCTCAGTCGAGGTGGGCCAGGAGCCAGCGGGCGACCCATTTGAGGACGACGAGCGTGGCGGTCAGGACGAGGGCGAAACCGAAGAGGACCAGGTCGTTGACGGCGCCGATGCGCAGGGCGAAGATCAGCGAGGTGACGACGGCGGGCGGGTGCATCACGTCGAGCAGCACCAGCAGGACGATCGTCACCAGCATCGCGGTCGCCGCGGCGGCGTAGCCGGTGCCGAGCAGGTGGTCGGTGACGAAGCCGACGCCGGCGGCGATGGCCTGGGAGACGATCAGCGTGCGCGTGCGGTTGACGCTGTGCAGCGGGTCGAGGTAGATCAGGAAGGCGCTGGCGACGAGCGAGGCAAAGAGGACGCGCTGCCGGCCGATCGCCTCCACGACCGCCAGCACGGCCAGAACCACCGCCGTCGGCACCAGCGCCAGGAGCAGTTCGCCCCGGATCCCCAGCCGGCGCCGCAGCAGCACGTTCGTTGTGGGCAGCCCCGCCCGCTGCCGCGGCCAGCGCGGCCAGGCCGACCAGCGCCACCAGCGTCGCTTCATCGCCCCCGCTCCCATCGCCTCATCGCAACTTGACGGCCACGGGCCGCGCAACTCGCCTGCGCGGCAAGGGACGGAGGGGCGCCTGGCCACGGCCGCGGTCACCCGTCTCCTGCCTGGGCAGCGCATCCTCCTTGACGGAGGATGATGTGTCCCCTATCTTGTAAGACAACGAGGGTGATTTAGGACGCGGAGCGGAGTTGTGGCGAGGAGCGGATGGCGATGGTGAATCGGCGTGAAGGACGACGGGCGAAGCTCAGCGCGACGGTGGACGCGGGGCTGCTGGAGGCGGTCGACCGCTTCGTGGCGGAGCACGCGGACGTGACCCGCAGCATGGTCATCGACGAAGCGCTGCGGCTCTGGGCCGCGCGCGAGCGCGAGCGCGCCATGGAGGCCCAATTCCTGGCGCCGCCGTCGGACCGGGAAGCGGAGGAGCGCGCGGCCTGGCGGCGGATTCGCCGCGCCGCGGCCGCGGATCAGCTCTTCCGCCGAAGCCGGTGAGCGACCAGCGGTGGCCGCGTCACGGCGAGATCTGGCGCGCCTACACTCCGGGGCAGCCCGACGATCCCCACCAACCGCGCCCCGTCCTGATCGTCTCCGTCAACACGCGCAACCGGCTCACCGACGATGTCATCGTGGTCCCGATCTTCTCGCAGGGCCGCCTGGGGCCGACGCGCGTGCCGATCGCTGCGGGGGGCGGCGGCCTCGCCCACGACAGCGTGCTCTTCTGCGAGGAGATCACGACGCTCGATCGCGACTACCTGGAGGCCGGGCCGCTCGGCCCGCCGGTGACCGAAGAATTGCTCGATCTGGTCCTACTGGGCATCCACAACGCGCTCGTGCCGTGAACGCGACGGCACCGATAGCACGTCACGGCAGCATGTCCTCGCCCATCTCGCTGATCCCCACCACGCACTCGTCACTCCCACTCATCGCTCATCGCTCGTGACGACGAGGTCGCTGGCGCCGAGGAGGATGTGGTCGCCGGGGCGGAGGATCTGGCGGGTGACGCGCTGGGCGTTGACGTAGGTGCCGTTGGTGCTGCCGGCGTCGACCAGGATCGGCAGGCCGCCGTTCTGCTCGACGCGCGCGTGCAGGCCGGAGACCTGGGGGTCGCGCAGGACGAAGGCGGCGCGCGCGGGGTTGCGGCCGATCGTCAGGCCGTGCGCCAGTGGGGCGGAGGCCCCGGCCTCGGCGCCGCTCATCACGGTCAGGCGGAGCGGCGCGGCCGGGCGGGGGAGGGGCGGCGGGGCGGGCGGCGGGGGCGGCCAGGGCGCGGCGGCCGGCGCGTGGAGCGCGCGGATGCGGGCGCGCAGCGCCTCGACGCTGTGCAACTCCGGCACGCCGGGGCGGTCGCCGTAGGCGGCGTGGCGGTGCTGGAGGGCCAGGGCGATCTCGAGTTGGAAGAGCTTGCCGAGCCGGCTGCGCGCGTCCTTACCGTGCGCGGCGGCCGCGCGCAGGAGCGCCCGGCGCCGCCCGGTGTCCGGCAGCGCCGCGTACTCCTCGGGCGTGACGACGCCGGTGGCGACCTCGGGCAGCAGTTCCTCGCGGATGAGTTGCGCCTCGCGGTGCCAGCCGTGCGCGACGACGAAGCCGAGCGCGGCCGCCGCCGTCCAGGTCAGGCCGTAGAGCGGCACGATCTTGATGAGCAGGCCGGCGAGGGTGGCGGGCGCGAGCTGGTTGAGCAGCGTCGCCATGAAGTCGAAGGTGTTGTGCAGCCCGGCCGCGACGGCGTAGCCGCCGACGCCGAGCGCCACCCGCCGGAAGCCGGGCGGGCCCATGCGGGCGAAGCCGAGCGCCGCGCCGAACGAGGCCGTGAAGACGGAGTGGTTCATCCAGCCGAGGAGGACGCGCAGGAAGATCGTCAGCACCAGGCCGACCACGCCGCCGCTCGACAGGCCGCGCAGGAAGTAACTGATGTCCTCGGTCATGGCGAAGCCGAGGCCGATCAGCGCGCCGATCACGACGCCGTCGACCGGGTCGTGGAACTCGTCGCGGTGGACGAAGAAGATGAAGAGGAGCACCGCGCCCTTGATCCCTTCCTCGACCACGCCGGGGATTGTCCCCATCGCCAGGAGTTGCGCGCCGAGCAGTTCGGCCGGGGCGAAGAGGAGGGTGTTGAGGACCAGCGCGGGCGGGATCGCGACGATCGCGCCGGCCAGGAAGGCGCCGAGCAGGACGTAGCGGTGGGTGCGCTGGTGGCGCTGGAGGCGCGGGATCAGCAGGGCGAGCAGGATGTTCGGGACGAGCGCGGCGGCGACGACGATCGGCGACCCGATCAGCGCCAGCAGCGACCCGCTGCCGATGATGTCGAAGAGGACGCTCAGGACGGTGCAGCCGAGGCAGAAGGTCCAGAACCCCGACGCGAGCGCGATGATGTATCGGCGCGTCCGCGGCCGGGCGTGCGGCACGAAGAGGAACTGGGTGGTGTCGCCGGGCCGCGCCATGCCTGCTCCCGCCTCGCCGGACGCCCGCCGCCGGCCCGCGAAGTGTACGACCTGCCCGGACGGCTGTCACGCACCGCCCGCCCTCCATTGCCCCGTCCCGCCCCGCGTTGCTACACTCCCTCGGGCGGCGCGAGGGCGCGCCGCGGGCATCGCGGGGGAGGGGCGTGGCGGTCCTGGTCACGGGGCTCGGCTATCTGGGGGCGGCGCTGGCGGAGGATCTGCTGCGGCACGGCGAGAGGGTCGTCGGGCTGGAGAACGGCTTCGCCACCGACCCGCGCGCACTCGACCGGCTGGCGGCGACCGGCGTCGAGATCGTCGCGGGCGACGTGGCCGACTCGGCGGCGGTGGAGCGCGCCTTCGGCGTCGCGCCGATCGAGACGGTCTACCACTACGCCGCGCAGGCGAGCGCCCACCCCGACGCCGCGCCGGCCGACTACACCGAGCGCGCCAACCTCCAGGGGCCGCGCATGGTCCTCGACGCGATGCTCCGCCACGGCGCTCGCACGCTGGTCTACGCCAGTTCGTTCAAAGTCTATGGCGAGCGCCCGACGGGCCTGGTGGACGAGCGCTACCCGTACGGCGCCTTCCGCGACCTCTCGCACCTCTCGAAGGTCTACGTCGAGAAACTGCTCGAGCTCTACGCCGGGCTCCACGGCCTGCGCTGCCTGGCGCTGCGCCTCGGCATCGTCCACGGGCCCGGCCCGGTCTTCAAGACCGACGGGCGCTTCATGACCGCGCCGAACAGGTTCAGCCTCCAAGCCGCGCGCGGCGAGCCGCTGACCGTCCACGACGGCGGGCGCACGCAGGCCGGCTTCGTCCACCTCGCCGACGCGACCCGCGCGGCGCTCGCCGCGGTGGCGCACGAGGGCTTCGCCGGCTACACGCCGCTCAACGTCGTCGGCGAGGTCGCCTCGCTCGCGGCGCTGGCGCGTACCGTCGTCCAGGCGGGCGCGGCGCGCGGGCTGGCGGTGGCGGTCTCCGGGCTCGACGTGGCGACCCCCGATGAGGCGCCGCCGGCCTTCGCGGTCGCCTCGGAGCTCGACGCGCTCGGCTTCCGCTATGCGCACACGCTGGGCGACGGCGTCGGCGCGGCGCTCGACCACTTCCTGGCCGGCGCCGCGGCGGGCGGGGTACGCGCGTGAGGGTCGCGGTCACCGGCGGCACCGGCTTCATCGGGCGGACCCTCGTCCCGGCGCTCGCGGCGGCGGGGCACGAGGTCACGGTCGTCGCGCGGCACCCGGCGCCGGTACACGGCGCGGCGCGCGCGCTGGCCGGCGACGTCGCCGACCGCGGGATCGGCGCGGCGCTGGCCGGGGCGGAGGCGATCGTCCACCTGGCCGGGCTCTCCGACGCCTCGGCGTCCCTGGCCGATCCGGTCGGGTATACTACCGTCAACGCGCTCGGCACGCTCAACGTCCTGGAGGCCGCGCGCGACGCCGGCGCGGGCGTGGTGCTGGCGTCAAGCCAGCGCGTCTACGAGCCGTGGCGCGGCCCGCTGGACGAGGACGCGCCGCGCCGCCCGACCACGGTCTACGGCTACGGCAAACTGGCGGCCGAGACCTGGGCCGCGATGTACGCGCGGCTCTACGGCGTGCCGGTCGTGACGCTGCGCCTCTTCACGGTCTACGGGCCGGGGCAGCGGATGGGTGGGGGCGCCAGCGGCATCGTCGCGATCTTCGGCGAGCGCGCGCTGGCCGGCCGCGAGTTGGTGGTGCATAACCGCCACCTGCGCGACTTCGTCTACGTCGAGGACGCCGCGGGGGCGTTCTTCGCGGCGCTGGCGCGGCTGCGCGACCCGGACGTGGCCGGGCGCGCCTACAACATCGCCACCGGCGTCGGCACGCGGCTCGACGACCTGGCGGCGCTGGTGCGAGACCTGAGCGGGATGGGCGAACGAGTGCCGATACGAGTGCTGGAGACCGACGAGCCGCGCGAGGAGATCGTGGCGGTGATCGACCGGGCGCGGGCCGCCCTCGGCTACGCGCCGGCGGTGGCGCTGCGCGACGGGCTGGCGCGCTATCTGGCGTGGCTGCGCGGCCAGCCGCCGGCGGGGGCGGGGCGGTGACGGCGCGGATTCTCCTGAAGGCGCGGCCGACGCCCGCGCAACTGGCCGACCGCCTCGCCGCGCCGCGCCCCGACGGCCTCGAACTCTACCTCGACGCGCGCGACCTCGCGCCCGCCGACTGGCTGCCGCGCCTCCGGGCGACCATGGCCGCCGCGCCGCCGGCCGGCGACTTCACCTACGTGGTCGAGGGGCCGATCCGCTCGCTCGACGGCGCGTTCTTCGACGTGACGCGCGAGTCGGCCGCCGACCGCGAGGCGCTGGCGCGGCTGGTCGCCTTCGGCGCGGCCATCGGCGCGTCGGCCGCGGTGATCCACCTGATCGGCCCGACGCCCGACCTCGCCGCCCTGGC
>DASSSV010000222.1:0-7061 GCA_035708265.1 Thermomicrobiales bacterium
TCCGACATCCACCTCAAGCACAAGTTCCGCATGTCGCGCGACGAGGCGATCGAGCGGATCGACGCGATGGTCCGCTACGCGCGCAACTTCTGCGACCAGATCGAGTTCTCCGCCGAAGACGCCACCCGCACCGACCTCGACTACCTCTGCCGGGTCGCCGAGGTCGCCGTCCGCGCCGGCGCGACGACGCTCAACTTCCCCGACACGGTCGGCTACACCCTGCCGGCCGAGTGCGCGGCGATGTTCACGCGCCTGCGCGAGTACCTGGCCGACCGCGTGCCCGACGCCGACCGGATCGTCTTCAGCGCGCACTGTCACGACGACCTCGGCATGGCGACCGCCAACACCATCGCGGCGGTCGCCGCGGGCGCGGGGCAGGTCGAGGTGACGATCAACGGGATCGGCGAGCGCGCCGGCAACACCGCGCTCGAAGAGGTGGTGATGGCGCTCAGGACGCGCCACGACCGCTACGGCCGCTTCACCACCGGCATCCGCAGTGAGCGGCTGGCCGCGGTCAGTTCGCTCGTCAGCCGCAACACCGGCATCGTCGTCCAGCCGAACAAGGCGATCGTCGGCGCCAACGCCTTCGCCCACGAGGCCGGCATCCACCAGGACGGCGTGATCAAGGAGCGCACGACCTATGAGATCATGACCGCCGAGTCGGTCGGCTGGAAGGCCAACCGGCTGGTGATGGGCAAGCACTCCGGCCGCGCCGGCTTCCGCCAGCGCCTCAAGGATCTCGGCTACGAGGTCGACGCCGACCGCCTCCAGGCGCTCTACGAGCGCTTCATCGCGCTGACCGACCGCAAGAAGCGCGTCGACGACGCCGACATCGTCGCGATCGTCGAGGAGGAGCGGCAGCACAGCGCCGTCGAGCCGTACCAGCTCGTCGCCTGGCGCGCCAACTCCGGCTCCGAGGGCCGGGCCGAGGCGGCGGTGATGATGGACGTCGAGGGGCGCGAGTGCGAGGCGACCGGCAGCGGCAACGGCCAGGTGGACGCGCTCTTCGCGGCGATCGATAGCCTGGCGCGGATCAGTTGCACGCTGACCGCGTACCATATCGAGGCGGTCACGCCGGGCGGCGACGCGCAGGGCGCCGTCACGGTGAAAATTGCGGTCGGCGACGAGGAGTACGCCGGGCGGGGCGTCGCCACCGACATCGTCGAGGCGAGCATCCGCGCCTACCTCGTCGCGCTCAACCGCGCCGCCGTCGCCGCCAAAGCCCCCGCGCGCCAGCGGGCCGCCGGGGCGGCATCGTAACCGGACGTAAGGACGTTCACCGCGGAGGCACAGAGGACGGAGGAGAGGACGCGGAGAGACGAGAGAAATTAAGAAATCTCTGCGTCCTCTCTCTCGTCCCTCTGCGTCTCTGCGGTGAAAGCAACCGAAGGGGAGAGAGCCCGATGGGCATGACGATGACGGAAAAGATCATGGCCCGGCACGCCGGCCTCGACCGGGTCGAGCCGGGCCAGTTGATCGAGGCGGACGTCGACCTGATGATGGGCAACGACATCACCGCCCCGATCGCGATCAAGCGCCTCAAAGACCTGGGGATGACCCGGCTGCCCTTCCCCGACAAACTCTTCCTGGTGATGTCGCACTACGCGCCGTCGAAGGACATCGCCTCGGCCGCGCAGATCATGATCTCGCGCCAGTTCGCCAAAGAGCAGCAGTTGCCGCACTACTACGCCGAGGGCGCGGGCATCGAGCACGTCATCCTGCCCGAAGAGGGTTGGGTGCTCCCCGGCGACCTGGTCATCGGCGCCGACTCCCATTCCTGCACCTACGGCGCGACCGGCTGCTTCGCCACCGGCGTCGGCTCGACCGACCTGGCCGCGGCGATGGCGACCGGCCGCCTCTGGTTCAAGGTGCCGGAGTCGCTCAGATTCGAGTTGCAGGGCTCCCGCCCGCAGTACATCATGGGCAAGGACATCATCCTGCACATCATCGGCCTGATCGGGGCCGACGGCGCGCTCTACCAGGCGATGGAGTACGCCGGCGACGCCCTGCGCACCCTGCCGATGGAAGAGCGCCTGACGATGGCGAACATGGCGATCGAGGCCGGCGCCAAGGCGGGCATCTTCCCCTGCGACGACGTGACCGAAGCCTACCTGAGCGGCCGGGCCAAGCGCGCCTACACGCCCGAGCACTCCGACCCCGACGCCGGGTACGCCCGCACCTACCAGATCGACGTCGCGGCGCTCGAACCGATGGTCGCGCTGCCCTGGTCGCCGGACAACGTCCGCACGGTCGGCGACATGGAAGGCGAGGTCGTCGACCGCGTCTTCATCGGCTCCTGCACCAACGCGCGGCTGAGCGACCTGCGCATCGTCGCCGGCATCCTCAAGGGCAACAAGGTCGCCTGCGACACGCTGATCGTTCCGGGCTCGAAGCAGGTCTACCGCGACGCGATGCACGAGGGGCTGTTCGACATCTTCCTCGATGCGGGCGCGACAGTGAGCGCGCCGACCTGCGGCGCCTGCTTCGGCGGCTTCATGGGCGTGCTCGGCCCGAACGAGCGCTGCCTGAGCACGTCGAACCGCAACTTCGTCGGGCGGATGGGCCACCCGTCGAGCAAGAGCTACCTGGCGAACCCCGCCGTCGCCGCCGCGACCGCGCTCACCGGCGCGATCACGCACCCGAAGGACGTGCTGGCGCGGGAAGCCGCGCTCGCCTGAGCGGAAGTGAGAAGTGAGAAGTGAGAAGTATGAAATGAGCGGGGCGGACAATCAAGCGCCAGGCGCCCCCAGCGACGATTTCTCACTTCATACTTCTCACTTCTCACTTCCGGCCGTGCGCGCATACTACGAGCAGTTCGGCGAGCGGGAGTGGGCGCGGCTGGAGCGGCCGGACGACGGCGCGCTGGAGTTCGCGCTGACGACGCGCGCCATCGCCGCGCACCTGCCGGCCGGCGCGCGGGTGCTCGACCTCGGCGGCGGGCCGGGGCGCTACGCCCTCTGGCTGGCCGGGCGCGGGCACCGCGTCGCGCTGGCCGACCTCGCGCCGGGGCTGCTCGCGCTCGCCCGCGCGCGGGTCGCGGCCTCGCCGGCCGGCGCGCTGGTCGAGGAGATCGTCGAGGCGGACGCGCGCGACCTCTCGCGCTGGGCGGACGGCGCGTTCGACGCGGCGCTCGCGCTCGGGCCGTTCTACCACCTGCCCGACCCGGCCGACCGGGACCGGGCGGCGGCCGAACTCGCCCGCGTGCTGCGCCCCGGCGGCGTCGCCTTCGTCGCGCTGATGCCGCGCTACGCGTTCCTCCGCCGCGCGCTGGCCGTGCCCGACGAGCGGCGCCGCCTGGCGGACCCCGCGTTCATCCGGTGCGCGCTGGCGGATGGCGTCTTCGTCAACGACGTGCCCGGCCGCTTCACCGGCGGCTACGGCGTGCGCCCGGAGGAGGTCGCACCGTTCTTCGCCCGGGCCGGCTTCGCGCAACTGGCGCTACTGTCCTGCGAGAGCGTCGCGCCCGACCTGCAAGGCGAACTGGCGGCCCTGGCGGCGAGCGATCCGGCCGCGCACGCCGCGCTGCTCGACACCCTGTTCGACGCGGCCGGCGACCCGAGCATCCTGGGCCTCGCCAACCACCTGCTGTACATAGGCGAGAAAGCCAGGTAGGCGGAATCCGGCTATGCAACCTGTGCTGGAGTGCGTGATCTTTGGTCGGCGCGATGCTAGGCTTTGTAGCGGGAGGATATCGCGTCGAAAGTTCGCGTGTGATACGCCGGTTAGAGCGGGAAGGCTGGGTACTCGTCAGGACGACAGGGAGCCATCGCCACTTCCGACACCCGGAGAAGTCGGGGACGGTGACAGTCCCCGGCCACCGGAACGATGACTTGCAGGAGGGGACATGGCAGAGCATTCAGAGGCAGGCGGGGTGGCGACCGCCGCGCCAGCGTTGACCTATGCCGTGGTGATCGAGTGCGGGCCACGCAACTACTCTGCTTACGTGCCGGATCTCCCGGGGTGTGTCAGCACCGGTAAGACGGTGGAGGAGACGACCCGCAACATCCGCGAGGCGATCGCCGGGCACCTGGCCGTCATGCGCGAGTATGGCGACCCCATCCCGGAGCCGCGCACGCGGGTGGCGATGGTATCGGTTAGCCCGGACGCCGACGCGGCGTGACGCCGGCAGGAACATCCGGCCACATACATCACTGGAGGGAAGCGTGAACTTCGAGGGACGGGTCTGGAAATACGGCGACGACATTAACACCGACGTGCTGATCCCCGCGCGCTACCTGAACACGTCGGACCCGGACGAGCTGGCGAAGCACGCGCTGGAGGATCTGGACGAGACCTTCGTCCGCGAGGTGCAACCGGGCGATATGATCGTCGCGGGCAAAAACTTCGGCTGCGGCTCGTCGCGCGAGCACGCGCCGATCGCGATCAAGGCGGCCGGCGTGAGCTGCGTCGTCGCGGACAGTTTCGCGCGCATCTTCTTCCGCAACAGCATCAACCTCGGCCTGCCGATCCTCGAATCGCCCGAGGCGGCCGCCGCAGCGGAGAAGGGCGACGTCCTGCGCGTGGACCTCACCACCGGCGCGATCGAGAACGTCACCAAGGGCACCACGTACCACGCCAAGCCCTTCCCCGACGCCGTGATGAAGATCATCGCCGCGGGCGGCCTGATGAACGCCATCCGCGACGAGGTCCTGGCGCGCGAAGCCACTTACGCGGAGTGACGAGTGACGCGTGACGCGTGAGTGCCGAGCGATGAGTGATGGGCGATGAGTGGGGGGACTGGTCGCTCATCGCTCATTGCTGCCGGCTGTTGAGCGGTGTGTAGGACGGGTATGAGGGAGGGGCGGCGCGTGGCGAACGAGGAGCACGGCGAAGCGAGGGAAGAATCCGTCACTCGTCATTCGTCATTCGTCATTACGTTGTTGCCCGGCGACGGGATCGGCCCCGAGGTCGTCGGGGCGGCGTGCGGCGTGCTCGACGCTGTGGCGGCGCGCTTCGGGCATTCGTTCACCTATCGCGAGGGGCTGATCGGCGGGGCCGCGATCGACGCGACCGGCGACCCGCTGCCCGCGGCGACGCTCGACCTCTGCCGGGAGAGCGACGCGGTCCTGCTCGGCGCGGTCGGCGGGCCGAAGTGGGACAACCCCGGCGCGCCGGTCCGGCCAGAGCAGGGGCTACTCAGGCTGCGCCAGGCCCTCGGCCTCTTCGCCAACCTCCGCCCGGTGCGCCCGCTCGCCGCGCTGGCCGGCGCCTCGCCGCTGCGCGCGGAGGTCGTCGCGGGGGTGGACCTGCTGGTCGTGCGCGAGCTGACCGGGGGGCTCTACTTCGGCAAGCCCTCGCGGCGCTGGGCGACGGCGCGGGGCCGTCGCGCGGTCGACACCCTGCCCTATCGGGAGGAGGAGGTCGC
The DNA here is from genome assembly GCA_035708265.1 of Thermomicrobiales bacterium. GTDB lineage: Bacteria > Chloroflexota > Chloroflexia > Thermomicrobiales > CADCWN01 > DASSSV01. Next base: position 5,366 of record DASSSV010000222.1, read on the forward strand.
GCGCGTCGTGCGGCTCGCCTGCGCGCTGGCCGACGAGCGCCGCGGCCTCGTCAGCAGCGTGGACAAGGCGAACGTGCTCAACACCTCGCGGCTCTGGCGCGAGGTGGCGACCGAGGTCGCCGCGGAGTACCCCGCCGTGCGGCTCGAACACGTCCTGGTCGACGCCTGCGCGATGTACCTCGTCAGCGACCCGCGCCGCTTCGACGTCGTCGTGACCGAGAACATGTTCGGCGACATCCTGACCGACGAAGCCTCGGTGCTGGCCGGCTCGCTCGGCGTCCTCCCCTCGGCGAGTCTCAGCGGCCGGCCGCCGGCGCGCCAAAACTCGCCCGCGCGGCAGTTCGGCCTCTACGAGCCGATCCACGGCTCCGCCCCGGACATCGCCGGCCGGGACCGCGCCAACCCGCTCGGCGCGATCCTCAGCTCCGCCATGCTCCTGCGCCTCACCGGCGGCCTGGAGCGCGAGGCCGCCGCGATCGAGCACGCCGTCGACGCCGCCCTCGCCGCCGGCCTCCGCACGGCCGACATCGCGGCGCCCGGGTGTGAGCCTGTCGGTACGCGGGCGATGGGAGAGGCGGTTGCGAAGCACATGAGCGCGGAGTCTTGATTGGTCCGGTCGCTCAAGTAGAATCACGCGAGGGCTTGCGCGGCGGACCCATCTCTTTCCATCGGCGAGGCGGGCGATGGTGGGTGACTATAGCCTGTTCGAGCGGTTCGCTAAGTCCATCGAGTGTTTGCCCTCGTGTATCCCTCTGACTAGAGAAATCCTACTTGCACAGCAGTTCCGGCTCTACAAGGACAGCGAGCTAGAGATCTACTACGTACCGTTTGACTATGTGAACACTGAGGCCAAAGTCGTTCTAGTCGGGATTACACCCGGCTTCACTCAGATGGAGATTGCTTACCGCGAGGCACGCGCCGGTTTACTCAATGGTCGGCCAATCGAAGAGATTTTCAAGCGTACTGATGGTCAAGCAAGCTTTGCGGGTGAAATGCGGAAGAATCTCATCAACATGCTTGATGGTATAGGACTAGCAGAAGCGTTGCATATCGAGTCCAGCGAAGCGCTGTTTTCGTCCCACGCCTACCTGGCACACTCTACATCGGTCGTCCGGTATGCCGCATTCAAGAAGGGTCGAGACGGCAAGCTACTTGACTATACCGGGTATGCTCCGCGCCTGCTGGCACATCCGGTTCTGCGCGGCTGTTATGCTCAGGGGCTCTTGCTTGATGAACTCCGCAGCATAGGCAGGACGCTCATCGTCCCGCTCGGAACTTGCGTGTCAGATGTGATGCAGGAATTGGTCGAGAAGAAGCTGCTTGCCCGTGAGCAGTGTCTCCTGGGTTTTCCTCACCCGTCGGGCGCGAATGGGCACAGGAAGGCTCAGTACAATAGCAGGAGAGACGGGTCCGAGCGCAAGGTCAGGGAGTGGTTCGAGCGGGTGACCGAAGCAGAGGAGTGACAGTGGAGACAGGTTCAGGACCTCGCGTCGCCTATCAAGGCGAGCACGGCGCCTACAGCGAGGAAGCGGCGCTGACGATCTTTGGCCGGGCGGAGACGCTGCCCTGCCCGACGCTGGCCGACGCCTTCGGCGCGCTGGCCGGCGGGCAGGCCGACTTCGCGACGGTGCCGGTGGAGAACTCGCAGGCCGGCAGCATCAACGACACCTACGACTTGCTGCTGACCTACCGCGGC
>DASSSV010000223.1:0-2193 GCA_035708265.1 Thermomicrobiales bacterium
CTAAGGACTAAGGACTAAGGACTAAGGACTAAGTAGGCCGCAGCGGTATGGCACGATCCGTGGTTGTCCTGGGACTCCACTTAGTCCTTAGTCCTTAGTCCTTAGTCCTACGCCCGTCAGAGCGGCCCCGGCGACGCGCCCCGCGAGCCGGGCGAGGATCGCGCCGGGGGCGCCGAGCGCGGGGATCAGCGCGACGCCGGCCAGGGCCACGGTGAGCGCGCGGAGGGCGTCGGCGCCAGCGAGGAGCCGGGGGCGCTCGTAGTGGTAGACCAGCAGGAGGAGCGGCGTGGCGAAGACGTCGAAGATCACGATGGCGAGCAGGCCGCGGAAGAGGCCGACGGCCGGGGAGTAGCCGGGGCCGTAGACGAGCGGGATCAGGACGCCGGCGAGGGGGATGGCCGGCAGGAGCGCCAGGGCAATCAGGGTGCTCCGCGCGAGGCTGCGGCGCACGTAGCGGCGCACGGCGCCCGCGCCGCTGAGCGAGGCGGCGGCCGGGAGCAGGACGGTGTAGAGGCTGCTGTTGACGATGTCGGCTTTGGAGGCGAGGTTGAGCGCCAGCGCGTACGCGCCGACCGTCGCCGCGTCGCGCCAGCGGTCGAGCAGCAGCACGTCGAGCTGCGCGGCGAGCATCGCGCAGACGTTGGCGACCCAGAGCCAGCGGCCGAAGGCGAAGAGGACGCGCCACTCGGCGGCGAGCGCCGCGCGGCCGGGGAAGCCGAGCCGCCAGCCGGCCGGCAGGAAGCGCCGCCCGACCGCGAAGCCGGCCAGCGACGTCGCCGCGCCGAGCCCGAGGAGCGCCGTCACCAGCGTCAGGTGGCCGGTCAGCGTGAGGAGGACCGCGAGCGCCGCCGTCAGCCCGGCGTTGGCGAGCGCGACCAGCGCGAGGCGGCCGAAGCGGCCGGTCGCCTGGAGCAGCGCGCCGACCGCGCCGCTGAGCGCGGTGGCCGCCATGCCGAGGAGCGCCAGCGGCAGCAGCCGCCCGAGGTCCGGCCCGATCTGCGACAATAGCGCGAGCGCCACCGCCAGCAGCGACCCGGCGCCGGCGACGAGCATCGCCGCGCCGGCGCGCAGCCAGACGAACGCCCGGCCGCGCGCGGCTGCGCGCGCTGGGTCGGCCGGCCAGGTGCCGGCGACGCGCTTGACGGCGGCGTCGTTGATCCCGAAGTCGGCGCCCGCGCCGACGACGTTGGCGACGGCGCCGAGCACGGCGAAGAGGCCGAAGCCGGCCGGGCCGAGCGCGCGGGCGAGCAGGACGCTGGCGACGAAGCCGAGCGCCAGCCGCGCGCCGCCGCCCGCGGTCGTCACCGCCCAGCCGCGCGTCGCCGGGTCGAGCCGTCGGGTGAACTGGCGCCGGAGATATTGCAAGGGAATCGCCCGCGATCCGCGCATCGCCGGGGGTGCGGCCGTGATGCCGGTGGCCGTCGTCAAAGCCGCGGTTGGCGCTGTCCTGACCCGCCGCAGTCTACGCGGCGCGGGGGGGGTGGTCAAGGGCGCCGGCGGCCCTCACCCCCCCTACCCCCCTCTCCCAATCCTGAGAGAGGGGGGAGACGCCTACCCGGGCGTTTCCCCCATCCTCCCAGCCAATAGCCAGGAAGAGCAGCACTCAGGTCGAGACGAGCCCCCCCTCTCCCAGCATTGGGAGAGGGGGATGGGGGGTGAGGGCCGCTTCTTCCGCCTCGCCCTCCCCCTGCTATTCCTCGCGGCCGTCGTGCCGGCCGGGGCGCTGGCGGCGGCGGGGCGCTTCGATGGGCTCTACGGGCAGGACCCGTATGCGTATTACGACTACGCGGTCGGGCCGCTGCGGGCGAGCCTGCTCCACCTGCGGCCGCCGCCGGCGTTCTACTGGCCGCCCGGCTACCCGCTGCTGGTCGCGCTCGCGTCGTTCGTCGTCGGGGCGCGGCCGCTGGCCGGGCAGATTGTCAGCCTGGTCGCGGGCGGGCTGGCGGCGGTGTTTGCGGCGCTCCTGGCGCATGAGGTCTGGCCGGCGCTCGACGCGCGCGGCGGCGCGCGGGCGCGGCTCTACGGCCCGCTCCTGGCCGGGCTCGCCGTCGCGCTCTGCGGGCAGGTCTGGCAGTCGAGCGTCGTCGTCATGGCCGACACGGCCGGGCTCGCCGCGGCGACCGGCGGCGCCTGGGCGCTGGCGCGCTACGGGCGGCGCGGCGACTCCGGCGGGCCCGGCTGGCTCGTCCTCGC